>CBDCEW010000105.1:0-431548 GCA_965215885.1 Candidatus Moanibacter sp. | reverse complement strand
AGAATATCCCCACCAGATTTTCCTTCACTTTGATGATTGTTTTTCTGCCATCCTTACTTACCGAATCCAAGGTACTAAGCGGATACTGCTCTGAAACCATGACGTTGAGGCAGCGTACGCTGTAGATTGCGCCAGCCCCCGAAAGGCTGAGTTTTCCCGCGCTGACGATCTTTTCCATTATACCATTGACCGCCTCATCGGGCACTACGACTTCGACAACCACCTGTTCCGGATTAAATACCGGCAGAAACGACTGGTACCAGCGATCCTTAAGGAGCGTCCCTCGCGCACTGATTGAGAGCGCGTTAAACCCCTCGCTGAGAAGCGCATTCTTAATCACATCCGCACTGGTGTGCCGCGGCAGTATGGCGCTGACAATGGAGTATCCCGACGCTTCCCGAAAATCAGGCATAAGCCGTTTCCTCCTCGACCGATTCTCCCTGTGCCTGCCGCCGAGCTGCCCGACGCACCATCAAACCGACCGAGAGCACCGTAATGATCGGCCCCACCGATGCCAGCGCGAGCACACCAAAGCCATCGATGACTCCCGGTATCTTGCCGCCGATACCCAACCCCATGGCAAGCACCAGAGGCACGGTAATCGGACCGGTCGTCACCCCCGCGCTATCCCAGCCAAAATTAACGAAATCCTCGGAGGATATCAGCGTAAGAATAAGCAAAGCCAGGTAGGGAGGCTGCAAAAGCCAGGCGAGGGGCAGATTGTAGGCGATCTTCAGGACCCCGGCCGCGATCCCAAAGCCTACCCCTATGGCAACCGACTGCATGAGCAGGCTCTTCTTAAAGGACCCTACGGTGATCTTCTCAACGGTTCCGCCAAGCGCGTTCAGGGCCGGTTCGGCCAAGGTGGCTCCATAACCGAGAAAGAACGCAAAGATAACCGCAACCATCTTACCACCGAACCCGGTACCGTATAGCGGACCTTGCGTTCCTTCCAATCCCCAGGGAGTAATGGTGGCGAAAGTTGCAGGTATGTTTCCGCCCACCTGGCTTCCCAGGGGTGTGAGGCCCAGTGTGATGCCCAGGCCAAAGAGGGTCATCCCCAACACAGTAAAGGCAATGCCGACCAGGATTTCATCTCCCTGTGTTACCTTCTCTCGGAGGATGATGGTGAGGGTCCCCAAAAGAAAAAGACAAAGAGGTATAATGGCCCGAGAGGCGGCATAGAGCGATTCCTTCAATTGGTTCAACAAGTGCATTTGCGGGTCCCAATTCTCTACTTTTCCATGCACTTCGATCATGTCATCCGTTTTTTCAATAATCACCGATGCGCCCTTTTGGATAATGCGGCCATCCTTAAAGACATAGGTGCCGCCTTCGACGACGAGGCGGCGCCCGTCGGGCAGTTCGCCTGTCTCCTGAAAGTGTTCAAATTCGGCCTTGCTGAATCCCATCGACTTCGCTTCCTTTGCCGCAGGTTCCGGTAGAGATATGGGCGAAGAGTCCTGAGGCGTTTTCGTGGGCGCTTCGACCACTTGAGTAGGTTTCCCTTTGTAATTGGGCGCTCCGTAATAATCACCTCTGCTGAAATGAAACATGCCCAGCAACAGGACCGCCATGATGGGAAAAAGCGACGCCAATGTAACGATCCCAAATCCCGCATTGCTGGTATCAGCGTTGCCCACAATTCGGCATACGCCTATACCCAGCGCAAGGACCAGTGGAACCGTTACCGGCCCCGTCGTAACCGCGCCGCAGTCCCATGCCAGGGCAATGATTGGTGCCAGTACCTCATTGTGATGCGCGAACAATGTCATCCCTGATAGGATGAGTACACAAGGAACAATAAATGCCTTAAGCGACCAACCATAGAAAAACCGAAGTACTCCCAGTCCCACTGCAATGCCCACACCGATTCCCACGACCGACACCAGCTGTGTCGAAAAATCATTCAAGAGGCTATAGAGCAATGGCGCCTGATCGGGCTTCACTCTGGCTCCCGCCGCCTTGAGAACCGCGATGGCAGGCTCCGGCGAAGGTAGCTCCAATCCCAAGCAGGAAGGAGAATAGGAGAATGACGGACATTTTACAATTGCGGGGAAGAATGGCACCAATCGTTTCACCGAATGGCATCAGCCCCAGGCGCAGGCCCTCGATAAAGAACATAAGCCCGAGCACAACGATGGCGAAGCCGGCGCTGATCATTGTCGCAAAAACGACCGGCAGCTTGAGGATTACCGCCTGGAAAAAGAGTAAATAAAAAACAATGAACCAGATGCCTTTGACCTGCTCAGTAAACTTTGCGCGGAAGTAGGGCCACAAGACTTTCACCGTGCCAATAAACCCGAGTCTGGTCGTGCCGGGCACGTACTTCTGCTCTTGTTTCATCCTGAGAAGTAGCAGTTGACGTAGTAGCTTATTGATTCCATCTCTATCAACCCGCTCACAAGATAAGCGGGAAAGGAGTCAAATGTAAATGCAAAGTATTGATAGGAAATCACTTTCGAGCGTCAGGGGCGCACACCCGTGGAGACCGGCGCGAAAGAGTGCTTTCATGGGCCTGAAGATGCCAAACTCCGTTCGGAAAAGCAAGAGCGCGGAGACTGAGTCGGTTCCAATACCATTATACTTGCCTCGACCCATGCCCCTAACTATCCTTTTGCCATAATGCGCATTCGCAATAAAACAAACATCCGCGACGTCATAACCGGCGCCATGACAGCAGGTTACTGCATCACCGGCGTGATTCTGCTTCTCACCCTGGCTGCATGTACGTCAACCCGCCTCAACGTCTCGTATCACGATAAAGCGTATCCGGGCGGACCACTGAAAAAGGTAATGGTCATGGGCGTCTCGGCGGATTCCAAAGAACGTCAGTTTCTGGAAGACGAGTTGGTCAATCAGCTTAATAGCCGGGGAATAAAATCGATTCCGAGCTATAAAGCCTTTCCGGGAGCCGAGAAGCCGGGAAAAGTGGAGATGGAGCAGGAAATCAAAGATCTCGCTTTGAACGCACTGATTGTCGCAAGGTTCGTTTCGGGTAAAGGGGAGGAAGCCGGTTCTTCCAGGATCGAATTCGATGCGCCACAGACCGCGGACACCAGTCTCTACAATCAATACGAACGCTTTTACGATGCCGCTCATTCACCCGGTTTCCTCGAGGATGTCATCAGGGTGAATCTGGAGACGAACATCTACGATGGCGAATCTGGAAGCCTGGTTTGGACAGCTTCATCCGAAGCATTTAACCCCGACACTGTCGAGGACGCCATCACCAGCATAAGTTCGGCGATCGTCGATCGACTCTCCCGCGACGGCCTTCTCTAGGTTGATTTCATCGGCCATGCGGGGATGGCCTACTACAGACTTGCCCACCTTGTAGGAGGCCATCCCCGCATGGCCGATTCAAATCATGTGGTAACCCGTTATAGACTACCTACCTTTTCCTGCCCGTGAGTAACGACGATCCTCCCCACCAATCCAATCTACGAAAGGGCCGCGTCTCTCTTCCCTTTGGACTATACTTCATAACAAAGTGTCTGCCTTCCAGACACACTCAATTGACCTCAAGCCAAAGGACGGACGTTGTGGAATCGCTACAGTACCATCGCAGTCACGGCGAGATTTATCTCCACGCCTTCGTCGCCATGCCAGATCACTGGCATGGCCTCTATTCCCTTGCGGGGAGCCGAAGTCTCGGTGAAACCGTTCAAAGGATAAACCGACGAGCAAGTTTTCCCAGCAGGCAAAAGGGAAGTTCGATACAGTGGGAAGAAGGATTTTTCGACCACAAAGTCCGTGAAAATGAAAGCGTAGTGGGGATCATCAACTATATCGAGGCGAATCCTGTTCGTAAAGGACTAGTCGAGAAGGCGTGTCAGTGGGAGTGGCCGAGCGCCCATCCCCGTAACGCAGAATGTCTCGATCGAACGTTTCTTGGTTACGAAAGATGGAGGAATTCATCGGCCATGCGGGGATGGCCTCCTACAAGGTTTTCAATTCTGTAGGAGGCCATCCCCGCATGGCCGATCGTCGACGAACAGCACGAAATCTGGAATTGCCAGATCAGCGTCCTCTCAATCCAACCGAATCGCTTGCTATCGGCATACGATTCAACCAATATCCCGGCTCCCAAGATATGAATCGAAGAGAAGGTGCGAAGTAGGCAGCGAGGAAATCCAGAATTCTACACTATCATGAGCGAAACATTCAAAGAACGTCTCAAGAGCGGCGAAACGGTCGTTCTCCTTCACACTTCCATCGACACGGAACGCACCGAACTGGAGGATTCGCTGGCCCTCGGCTCCTACGACGCAATCTATATTGACGGCCAGCATACTCCATTTTCCGAAGAAAAGCTCGTCGCCTTCTGCGCCATGACTGAGGAATTGGGGATGCCGGCGCAGATGCGGATCCCGCACACGCGGTATACCTATATGGTTGGCCGCTACTGCGATTTTGGATTGTCTTCCGTCATGGTCCCAGAGGTGATGGAAGAATCATCCGTTGATGAGGCGATTGAGTACTTCTATTACGGCACGCTCGGCCGCCGAAGCTGGGGCGGCCAGGCCCGAGCCGGTCTGAAAGCTTTCGAAACCCCTCTCGACCGACTGCAATATGCCGAATGGTGGAACAACTTCGGAGTCCTCGCTCTTCAACTTGAGTCGGTGGAAGCGATTACTCGGGCGGGGAAATTCGCTCAGAAAACTGGTGTTGATTACCTGGCGTTTGGTCCCAACGATCTGCAATTCAGTTTGGAGCGCCATCCCGGATACCCCTTCAGAACGGCGGACGATTGCATCCGTAATGTTGTCGAACAGGTCAAGGACATCGGCGTTCCGCTCTGCTATGCTATTCCCACGAGTGGAGAAATTCGCGAAAAGTACATGGAAATGGGGATCAGGGTGTTTTGGGAATTTTCTCGGTTGTAAGGGCTAAAGGAATCAGGTGGGGTCACCGCTAACCAAAGCATTTCTACGAAAACGTCGATCACCGACTAACGATATTTCGACAAAGATTACGACGACAGATTCGATTTTCGATTACGATTATGACTACGCTTAAGATTGGCTGCGGGCACACTCGAAGCGCGTAGTCGTAATCGTAGTCCACACTTCCATTCCCTTTCCCACTTTCGCGCTTTTTCGCGTTTTTAGCGGGCATCCCTTTTTCGAGTTCTTACCAGATCGTTTGTATATGTCCCCATTTCTTGATGTTCTGGTCGAGGGTAAGGAGCGCGACCCCCAGCTTCAAACATGAGGCGACAATAATTCGGTCGGCTGGATCCTTATGGAATTCACCTGGCAATCGGGTCGCCAGAACAGCAATCTCGGGAGTTAACTCCAGCAACTTGATTCCCTTGTAACTCAAAGCTCGAGTGATCCAGTCCTGAACATCGATACTCAACCGAAGTCGCTCTTTTGCAACGAGCATAGCAATTTCCCAGCAGGAAATAATGCTAACGCCTAGGACTTCGCTATCATTAATGGCTTTCTGCGCTTGAGGTGATAAATCCTCCGGTCCATCATTGACGAAGTAGAACCAGATATGCGTGTCGAGAGCGATCACTCTGTAGCCGCCTCCCAATCGTCATCGATAGGAGAAATGATGTCTCCGATATATGTCGCAACTCCTTTTAGTGAGGCGTCTGTCCCGTCTCTCTCACTGTCGTAAGGTAGCAATTTCGCCACAGGCTTGCCATGTTTGGTGATAACCAATGCCTCATTGCTCTGGGCTACTTCATCAATCAAGGCAAGGCACTGCGCCTTAAACTTTCCAGCCTGTACCGTTTTCATGTCACCTGTAACCAGTAAGTTACAAAATACGATCTAAAATTTATGACTATAGTTATATATATATGATCAGAATTGTCAAGCCGCATATACGACCGCCAGGATGTTGGACCGCGCTCGCCGAAGGCCCTGAGCGGAGTCGAAGGGCGCGGGATGAGGCGGGCAGAGAAATCGATCCGGAATAATCCCGCCCGAGGGCGGTCCTACATGCCCTCGCGGGTATTCACACTGATTCGGTAACGTGTCGATCTGTCACGCTCACTGTACACTGCTCACGCTGCCGTACAGCAGCGGCTCCACTCCCTCCCACTGTTTACTAATCACTGCCCATTGCCCGCTATCTTTCCATTCGCTGTCACTTTCAGAATCTCAGGATTCCATACGTAACTCTTAAAGCCGATCCGGAAGAAGAGGGAATACAGGACCGGACACAGAGCCAGAGTAAGAATGGTCGAGAATGCGAGGCCGAAGATGATCACGTTGGCCATGGGCCGCCACATTTCCCCTCCCTGGAGAGAAAGGGGGATGAGTCCGATAACTGTTGTCGTCGCTGTAGTCAGAATCGGACGCATGCGCGAAAGGGCAGCAACTACGACGGCATTGGAATCTTCCAATCCGCGACCTCTCAGACCCTCGATGCTGTCGATCATGATAATAGCGTTATTCACAATGATACCCATGAGACTGAGAGCTCCAAGCATGGCCATGAATCCGAATGCCGCGTTCGTGATTAGCAGCCCGATTGCGATCCCAAAAATCGCCGGAATGATTGTAATACCGATAATGATCGGACGCAAAACGGAATTAAACATCGAGACGAGAGTCAAAAATAGCAGTCCCATGGCAAAGGGAAACCCGGCCGCAATCGACGCCTGTGACTTGGCGCTCTTTTCAGCTTCTCCTCCAAATTCGTAATTGTATCCAGATCTCCTATCTTCTGAATCAACAATGGCATCGAGGCGGGGTTTCAAGGAGGCGAGTGCCTCCGTAGCAAAGTAATCCGGAAGGAGATAGCCCTTTACCGTAATCGTCCTGCTACCATTCTCGCGCCGAATGTTGGGAGGCTGCCAGGTAAGCTCAGGCTTCGCCACCTGCAGGAGCGGAACACTGCGCGCCGTCGTAGCGGAATACACATTCATGCCTTCAAGCCGCCCCAGATCTCTCCGATAAGAGTCCACGGAACGCACCACAATCGGTATTATCTCATCGCCTTCACGAAAATCACTCACTCTCAGCCCGGAAATCTGGGTCTGGAGCGAGAGCGCTACATCTTCACTTGTAAGGCCGGCCAACCGCACTTTATCCTGATTGATCTTCACTTCGAGTTTCTTCGTCCATTCGCCCCAATTGTCGCCCACGTTAATCACGCCCGGAGTATCCTTTAATATCTCCACGAACCGGTCCCGAAGACGATAGAGGGTGGGAATATCTTCAGCGGAGAGACGAATCTGGATGGGCGCTCCGACCGGCGGTCCATTCTCCAGCTTTTTCAAGATGACCCGGCAATCCGGCATCCACTCCTCAGCGAATATCCGCGTTTTCTCGATCGCTTCGTCCACGCTGGGGATATCTCGCGTCTCAACCAGCATAAATGCGTAGGCCGGATTGCTCTGTTCGATCTGCTGCGAGAGATTCCAGCGAGGGCCGCCGTTTCCGGCAAAAGTCGTCACTTGCAAAACTTCATCCTGTGCACGCAAAAATCGTTCCAACTGGCCCGCGCTGTCACTGGTAGTGCGAATATCCGACCCGTAGGGTGTCCAGGCGTCGATAAGGAATATCTCCCTCTCATTCGGAGGGAAAAAGATCTTCTTTACATATCCGAACAGGAAAATCCCCACACCTGTAAGACCGATCGTAAAGATTATGGTGGCAGCGCGGTTACGCAGGCTGAACAATAGGAGACTCCGATAATTTCGATAAAAGAAACCCGTGTAGGTCTCCTTCTCCACTTTCACCTTGAGGAAATAGTAACAGAGTATGGGCACGACAGTGATGGAGAGGATCCATGAGCATACGAGAGTAATCGCAATTACCTGAAAGAGCGAAAGGCAAAATTCTCCCACGTTCGACTTTGCCGTGGCGATCGGAAGGAAGGCCCAGATCGTCGTCAATGAAGCTGCCAGGAGGGGTTTCCAAAGCTCTGATACGGAGCCGCTCATGGCTTCTTTTCGATCCTCTCCGCGGGCCAATCGCACAAGTATGTTTTCGCTCACCACTACGCCGTTATCGACCATGATTCCCAGCGCGATGATGAGCGACGCAATGGAAATCTGCTGAATCATGACGTCGAACGCCGGCATGATGACAAAGCACATAAGGATAGCCAGCGGGATGAGAAGCGAAGCGATAAGGCCTGTACGCAAACCCGTAGTCGCCAGCATAACGACAAAGACAAAAGCGAAGGCCTGGGCTAGGTTTCCCATAAAGTCGCCGATCTTTCTCCCAACGAATTTCGGCTCCCACATGATCACTTCCAGATCCAAACCGATTGGAAGTTCCAGCCTTAACGTTTCGACCTCCTCCAAAACCCGCTTACCTATTTCGAGAATGTTGCCGCCCACCGCCATGTTCACGGCCAGAACAATGCTCGGTTCACCGTCAAACGTAACCAGGCTCTGAGGGGGATCGACAAAAGCTCGTGATACAGTTGTAAGGTCCCCAAGCGTTATTGCCTCATCACTTCCCGGAGCCCGAAACGATGTCTTCCGTATATCGCTCAGAGAGTCGTATTCACCACTCGACTCAATCAGTATTCGCTCCCGGCCGGTCAAGGCGTCCCCGCTAGGCTGGACGATATTCTGCGAATCGATCACACCGGCTAGAAGAAATGGTGACACATCGCGTTCCGCAAGGAGGGCATTGGAGAACTCGACGAATATCCGTTCCTCCTGGGTCCCGTATAGATCCACTTTGGCAACGCCGACGATCTTTAAAAGACGATCGCGCAGATCGTCGGCTTCATCCTTCATCTCACGATAGCTGAATCCGTCGCTGCGCAAAGCGAGGACCATGCCGAAAACATCGCCAAAATCATCGTTTACAGCGGGCGGGCGGCTTCCGGCGGGCAGTGTGGGAGCAACTTCCTCGACCTTATTGCGCAGTTTATTCCAGGTCGGCCGCACCCTTTCCACGGGTGTACTCTCATAGAGTTCAACAGTTATAATCGACACACCGGCGAGCGACTGCGATTTAACCTTTTCTGCGTCAGCGAGTTCCCGCACCTTCTCTTCCAGCTTGTCGGTTACCAGTTCTTCCACTTTTAGCGGTGAGGCGCCTGGAAACTGTGTAATGATAATGGCCGTGCGGACCGTAAAATCGGGATTCTCCCCCTTAGGGAGCCGAATAAAGGAAAGCACCCCGGCTAATACGAGCAATACGACGCCGACGAAGGTAGTTGCGTTGTTACGAAGGCAAAACTCGGCAACGTTCATCACTCATCCAGCAACCGGACCTTCATACCCTCTTCCAGGCGATGAACACCGCGAATCACAATTCGCTCAGCCGGATCCACTCCACTAACGATTTCAAGCCCTGAAGAGGTTAAATCACCAAGGGTGACAGTGCGTCGACTCACCGCTTGAGACCCCTCGTCATAAACCCACACAAAACGTTCTTGAAGACGTCCCGCCACGGCAACGGGTGGCAATATGATATGGCGTTCGGAAGGCTCCTTCTTAAAAATTTGGGTCTACAGCAGAATCTGTGGGTGGGTAACGTCGCTTACAAGAGGAAATAGAGTCGGTGAGCACAAGGAGAAGTCAGGGCGCTGCCCTGAATCCCGCTCCTCCACAGCCGGAGGGGCTGGTCGGTGTTTTCTTTGCATATGGGATTGAAAGGTTGAAGCACCGGGCCGTTCCGAGGATGAAAGTAGTACCGAAAATACATCCTGAACACGGAGGACCCAGTGCTCATCAAAACGCTACTGAATCGGTGCTATTGGCTCAAGAGCTTTGTTTACGCAAAGGCGAGTATGGAAATGGTGAAATCGGAGGAGGCGATTGTGGTGCAGATTGAGCCGCGCAAGAATAGTCGGGTGTGCTGTTCGGGGTGTGGCCGGACGGCCAGCGGCTACGACCACATGAGCGAGGCGAGGCATTTTGAATTTGTGCCCTTGTGGGGGATGAAGGTGTATTTTCGTTACCGCATGCGGCGGGTCAATTGCCGGCGGTGCGGGGTGAAGGTCGAAGAGGTGCCCTGGGCCAAGGGCAAGAGTCATCTGAGTTGGCCAATGCAATGGTTTCTGGCCCAGTGGGCGAGGCGCTTGAGCTGGGAAGAGACGGCAAGGGTTTTTCGCACGAACTGGCGCAACGTCTTCGAGTCGGTCGAGGCGATGGTGCGTTGGGGGCTCAAACGGCGCGATATGAGCGGGATTGAGGCGATCGGAGTCGATGAGGTGCAGTATCATCGAGGCCATCACTATCTCACCGTGGTCTACCAGCTTGACGAGGGGCGGCGGCGGCTATTGGGCGTATTCAATAAGCGCAACGTAAAATCGCTCTTGCGTTTTTTCTGGGAATTGGGAGCGCAAAAGAGCAGCCAGATCCTCTACGTCTGCTCGGATCTGTGGAAGCCTTACCTCAAAGTGATCAAGAAAAAGGCACCCCAGGCGCTGCACATCCTCGATCGCTTCCACTTGGTAGCCAACCTGAACAAGGCCCTCAATGAGATTCGTGCTGCGGAAGCCAGGCGATTGCAACGGGACGGCTACATCAACGTGCTGGTCAAAAGCAAATACTGTTTCTTGAAAAATCCGCAAAATCTCACCCCCACCCAACAGATCCGCCTCAAGGAGGTGCTCCAATACGATCTGAAGAGCGTGCGGGCCTATCTACTAAAGGAGAGCTTTCAGCTCTTGTGGCATTATAAAAGTCCCTACTGGGCCCAATGGTATCTGAAAAAATGGTGCACGCGCGCCATGCGTTCGCGCCTCAAACCGATCAAAAGGTTCGTGCGCTCGGTGCGCAAACACGAGCCGCTCATCCTCAACTGGTTTCGGGCCAAAAAGGCCTTTTCCTGCGGCATTGTGGAGGGCTTTAACCGCAATATAAATCTCACTATCAGAAAAGCATACGGCTTTAAGAGCTTCGAAGTGCTTAAGATCGCCCTATTTCATACCATGGGCGACTTGCCTGAACCCGAAATAACCCACAGATTCTGCTGACGAGGCATAGTTCAAAGTAACAGCCGCGTCGGAAGCGGCCACTCGCTCGATAATATCACGAACGCTGTCGTTGTTTATATTGAAAGCGATGCTTTCTCCGTTTATGGTAAACGTGCCGTTTCCGCTTCCGTCGACATTCGTTATTGAAGCGCTCAAACCGGCGTTTGACAGTGAGGTGTTAATATTGACAGTGCCCAAACTGGAGAGGCTACTCACACTGCCGGCTCCATTGCTGAAGAGCTGCATCGCGCTCAGAAAATTGGAAGTGTCGTTGGGGCTTCCCAGAATGATCTCCGATGCGCTGCTCAAAACTACTCGATCCTGAGCGGGATCGTAGGAAGCGGTTACCACGCCACTCGTAGCGGTGGAAATTGCATCGAATACATCCTGCAGAGAATCGCTCGTGGCGACAGTCACCTGAGCGCCGTTGACGCTGAATTTTCCGGCCGTGACAGGAGTGGCGATATTCATTGCAGAGAGCGTCACACCGCTGACGTCACTGGTGCTACTAATCGGTGCGGCCACGTCACTGGAACCGTTTCGACGCGTCTGAGAGGCCAACTGGCTGATCACAAACGAATATGTACCGATCTGTGTCTCCGCCTTTACCGAAGCAGTCAAGATTCCCGCATCGGAATCGGATACGCTTGCCGAGCGACCGAAAAAGACAGACCCGCTGTTCAAAACTTCGGAAGCGTCTTCCAAATCCTCCAGTTTACTCTTGAGGTTATCGAGGGAGGAAAGCTGACTCGACAAGATTGACTGTTCCGCGACGAGACGGTTCTGAGGAATGCGGTTGATCTCCGTTATCCGATCAACCATCGTAAGCCAATCGAAACCGGAAGCGAGGCCACTTAATTGAAATTCCATGACAGATCTACTCCCGATGAGATATCGGACTCCGCCCTCAAAACTTTAACTTTGCCGATTGCTCCACTAGCCCGCTTTTGCTTGCCCGCTCTTCCCTACGGCACCTACCTGTCGAGCTGTCTGAGCGCCCCGGTCTTGTGCCGGGGTGGCGCAGGCTACAATATGCCCACCGGTCCACCGGTCCTTTTTCGCCCCTGCCGGAGGGGTTGGTAGGCGCACACGGTTTATAGCAGGGAACGCGCGCCACCCCGGCACAAGACCGGGGCAGCCAGCAATCGAAGGCACGCTAAACAGATACTACGGCAGAGCGGGCAAGCAAAAGCGGGCTAACGGGACGGCTTGTGATTAATGGAAATTCTCGAATCGATCGTTAACATTCTCTGGGGACCGTGGACTCCCTGGTTTCTTTTCGCGGGAGGGGTACTGTTCACGATATGGACACGGTTCACGCAGTACGCCGCAATGACTCACGGCGTGGCGGTGATAAGGGGGATCTATGACCGGCCTGATGATCCCGGGGCGATCAACCATTTCCAAGCCCTCTCCGCGGCTCTCTCGGGAACTGTTGGACTAGGCAATATCGGAGGTGTGGCTCTCGCTATCGGAATCGGTGGGCCTGGCGCTCTTTTCTGGATGTGGGTTGTGGGATTCTCCGGCATGGCGTTGAAGACCATCGAAATCACTCTGGCGATGATGTATCGAAACACGGACGATCCCGACAATCCTCACGGAGGCGCTATGTGGGTAGTGGACAAAGTTCTGGGGAGCAAGGGTGGACACTGGAAATTGTTAGGGAAAATCCTCGCCGTCTTGTTTTGTGTAACGCTCATAAACTCCGCTCTCACCGGAGCCTGCATGTTTCAATCATGGAACGTCGCAAACCTGACTGAAGGCTACTTCGGTATGCCCAGGATCGGTTCGGGCATCATCATGGCCCTTCTTGTCGGGCTTGTAATAATCGGAGGTATTAAGAGAATCGGACATGTGGCGGCAAAGCTCGTGCCTTTTATGTGCGCCCTATATATTCTCGCTTCGCTCGCCATCCTCGCCATCCACGTGAAGGAGATCCCTGGTCTCATTGTCCTCGTCGTTTCAAGTGCCTTTCAACCAATCGAAGCGACGGGTGCGTTCTTAGGAGGAAGTATGGGGTTTGCTTTCATGCAGGGCATGAAACGCGCCCTCTATTCCAACGAGGCAGGTCAGGGTTCAGCCCCAATCGCGCATGCCGCGGCAAAAACAAATGAGCCTGCACGGGAAGGCATCGTGGGTGGAATCGGCCCTTTTATCGATACTCTCTGCATCTGCACGCTTACCGCGATGGTCATATTGTCGACCGGCACTTGGAATCGTTCCGCAATCGGCGACTTTCGTTCGAAAATTAGACTCGAAAAAGACCCCTCCTCAGAGTCAGCAACCTGGAACGTGCAAGCTTCGAACGAAATCTCCGACTTGCCTGAATCCCGTTTCGATCAATGGAACCGGGGAACAGAGTTCTTCCTCCTCGCCCAGGTCGCTGACGCTACCCAAAAGCAGAGCGGAAGGAGCGTCATTCGGGTTGTGGGCGAAGTAGTCGAAGTTTCCGACAACCGCAGCGACGAGGCGGCCAGACCGCTTCGTATTGAATGGAAACCCATTGTCTTAAAAAGCAGCGGATGGACGCGCAATCCGATTCATATAGAGCTGATTAATAAAGGAGTGCACCGCGAATACGGAGGGGCTAATCTCACGGCACACGCCTTTGATAGAGAATATCCCGGCCTGGGAAAATGGCTTGTCACATTGGCTGCCTGGCTCTTCGCACTTTCAACAATGATCACCTGGGCCTACTACGGAGAGCAGGGCATAGTCTACTTATTCGGAGATAAGGGTATCCTTTTTTACAAGATCGCATTCCTCGTCGGAATAACATACGGCGCCGCGGGAGTGGACGGAACCGGGCAGATTATTTCGATCATCGATTTGAGTACCGGAGCCATGCTTTGGGCAAACCTACCCATCGTTTTGGCTTTGGGGCACTTGGCCGTTAACGCCCTGAAGGATTACAATCGACGTCTCAAAGCCGGGGAATTCCTTCGAACATGAGCAAAAACTCGGCCCTACGACAAAGCGGTTATCCGGGCGATGTGCTAACGTTGAATTCGGATGGAACCTGACTTTGAAGAAACCCACCCCTGTCCCCTCCCAGGAGGGGAACCTAATAAACGAGCCCCGAAGCGAAAAGATCCCCTCCCGGTAGGGGAACTTAATCATTGAGCTCCCCAGTGACCGGATCCCCTCCTGGGAGGGGTTTGGGGTGGGTAGACATAGTTCTTGTCCTCGGAGATTCGCGAAGACGAAAAGCTCCCGCTTTCCGCTACGTTTTCCGATCGAAGTGTGTAGCGGAAAGCGGGAGCTTTTCGTCCTCTACTACGTTTCCCGATCGGAGGGTGTAGTCCCGGCGTGCCGGGGAGTGCCCTTTAGACGCCCACCATCTCCGGTTCCAACGATTCGGCATAAAGATCATCAACAATATAGACTTTCACCTCATCCTCGATTCCCGCGATATGCTGAATCACGGGTTCACTTGCAGCGATCCTGTCCATCAATGCGTTGCGAGTGGAGGAATCAATGATAATGTTGCCGCCAAGACTCTTAGTCAGCGCCTCCAAGCGGCTCGCGATATTCACCGGATCACCCATGACGGCATATTCGATGCGCCGGACTGACCCGATATTGCCTGCAAACACCTTTCCAGTCGCGATACCGATGCCGATGCCGATTGGTTCTTTCAAGTAATCCGGTCTAACCTGATTGAAAGAATCGATATATGCAGCCATATCCAGGGCAGTCCTTACGGCATTAAAAGTATCATTTTCGGTCGGCTGCGGACAACCGAAAGTGGCCAGGATTCCATCACCGAGGAGCTTATTGACGGATCCCTCGTTCTTGAAAATCTCCTCCATCAAGTCGCTGAAAAGCATGCTGATCAAGCTGGCGAAACGCTGCGCTCCGAGAGTTTCGGAGAGGTGAGTAGAATTCCTGATATCCAGAAACAAGATCGATGCCCTCACATTGATACCGCCCAATTCAGTGGAGATCTCCTCACTGAGAATCTTTTCCACGAGATCCTCAGAGAAATACTTTCGAAGGCGATTTTTCTCCTTCTCCAGCTTCGCGTTCAAATTTACCAACTCCTCTCGATACCGTGCCAAATCCAAAGCGTTTTGGACTCTCAGGGAGAGTTCGGCCATGCGAATGGGACGTGGGAGGAATTCGTCAGCGCCGCTGGAGAGTGTCAATATGCAGGTTTCCTCAGAATTATCGCTCGACAGCATGAGAATCGGTAGATCGCGCGTCTGCGGCAGCTCTCTTATTTTCTTAAGTAAGGCCAAACCGGGAGCCTTACTTAGAAACAGATCAAGGAGAATGAGATGAGGAGAGCTGTCCTGAATTCGCTTTTCGATATCGATCCCGTCGTCAAAACAGAACACTTCAAAACCACACATTCCGAGGAAATGCTCGACCTTATCTCTGTTCTCCCCTTCGTCTTCGAGGAGGAATACCCTGCTTTTTTCCATGTCTTATAGGTCGGAAACTCCTAGGAATCTGTCGGACTTAGATTTCTAAACATCCCTGAAGTACGGATTTTCTGGTGAAAGATATAGATCCCAAAGAAGATGAGACCGACAGATTCCTAGCAGCCTTATAGTTGGAATGATACTGAGTAACTCTTCCGATTAGAGGTATTAATTCCAACTATAAGGCTGCTAGGAGGACGTTGCTTGAGTATAAAAGGGATGTTCTTTAATCGCTTCGAAGAATTCCAGATTGACGCGATCCTGCACCTCGCTCGCATTAAAAAAGGAAAAGATCCCAGACAACTTGCACTCATCCGCTTCAGAAAAGCCCAGATTCAGAAAGCGCTTCGTTACCAAGCTGGCAAGAGAGGTAAGGCGCACCAGATTGGAGACTGATCCAATTTCACCAATGGGAAATTCCACATCATGAGCAACGTCCTGGAGTTCTGGTGGCAGGTTCCAATGCTTAAAAGCTTCTTCGGTTAGGCTGACATGGTCGAGACCGAAGTATTCCCGTTCAACATATTGAATTTTCTCATGACGCTCTTCCGCTTTCCTGATGAGAGATTCATAAGCCTCACCATCCTCCAGGGCTATGAATGTCATTCCAATTTTGTGAAGCAATCCGGAGACAAAGCCATTGTCCTTTTCCTCGGGAAGACCCAGCGGATCAGAGAGTTCCATAGCCGTAAGTGCCGAGATTACCGGATATTCATTAACATATCGTTTCAGATAGCCGCTTTTTATCCCTCCACTCAGATTCTTGCTGAATAGAAGAATGATCAGATTCTTTACAGTCTTCAACCCGAGTAGACTTATGGCATCGCTGAGGCTGGCCATCTGGCCGCGATGCCCGTAAAAAGCAGAGTTGGACACTCGCAGTAAATCGGTACAGATACCCTTATCGGGCGATACGATGCGCTCCATATCGGCAACGCCGGATTCAGGATGTTCAAGGTTATACCTGATCACCTGAAAAGACACTGTCGGCAGCGGTGGTATCTTAATTTCACTGACATTTTCCTGTTGCATACACCTTAGTCCTTAGACTTTCGCGCATCGGGCGACTGTGTCACTGTTCTGCTGTAGAGCCACTCAATCAGCAGGATTATACGGCCGAAAATCATACCGACTTAATCCATTTACCGTTAAGCGCCCGTCGGACTTTGTTTCCGACCAATTCCCAACCCCATAATCGTACAAGAATCTCGTAAAAGGCTGTTCGATCAGGCCCTCGTAAGGGAGCTATTCAATAAAACTCCTTTACAGTCAATATGGCCGCAGGAAGAGATAAATTGAGTACCTATGAGAAAGATCTCGGTTTCAGTCTGCTTCCATGTCTCTTGCAGTTCGGCACCCTGGATCGGGAGTTGACTGCGCAAAATATGGAACTGTTTGCGAAAAAGGTTATTCCCTATCTTCGGTGATCCCATACTTCAGGGTTGAGGAGGTTGGCGGGCCGTTCGCCGCGCAGAATTTGCCTGATGTCATCGATCGCCGTCGTTATGGCTCGCAAATGCATCTCTATACTCTGCCCTCCCATATGGGGAGTCGCGAAGACATTTTCCAATGCAAAGAGCGGATTATCAGGCGCCGGTGGTTCCGGGTCCCAGACATCGAGACCGGCGCCCGCGATCTGCCCGTCTTTCAGGGCTTGATAGAGGTCGGTCTCATTAACAATGGGGCCGCGAGAGACGTTCACCAGGTAAGCGCCATCCTTCATCTGCGCAAAAGTCTCCCGATTAATCAATCCACGAGTCTCGGGCGACAGAGGTAAATGCAGTGATACAAAATCCGATTCCATGTAGAGCTGCTCTAAACGCTCGACTCGTTCTACATCGAGCGCCTCGGCACGGCAGGAATCCACAAACGGATCGTAGAAAATCACACGCATTCGAAAGGCATTGGCAAGTTCCGCTACGCGCGTCCCGATGCGTCCCAAACCGACCAATCCGAGAGTTTTGCCTGCCAGTTCGAATCCTCTTTTCGGACGTGGCCACTCACCCGATAGAAGTTTCCTGTTCCCTCTAAGAATAGGACGGGCCAGTCCCAGCAAAAGCGTGATCGTCAATTCCGCCGTCGCTTCCGTCGGGGCATCGGGCGTGTTCAGGGCACACACACCATTTTTTGCGGCAAGATCGATGTCGACATTATCGTAGCCGATTCCGCTACGGATTACAGCCTTGAGCAGTTTGGCACGATCATAGGTCTTCTGCTCGCGCCCCGGAAAGAATGAGCCGACAAGAGCGAAGTCGGCCTCCTCGACACACGTCAAAGAATCGTTCGGGTCAGGGACCTGTATGGGACCAATGGGCTCAAACTCACGGGCGATCATCGCCATTGTTTTTTCCATAAGGGGAAAATCAAACCAGAGCTTATGCATCGGGCTCATGAATCTCCCAGTGATGGCTCCTGTGTCAATCTTCGACCTGGAAATCTGTCGGATTTAGCTTTCCGATGAGATTATTGCGGCAAGATGCACTTCCCGTTGCTGTGCTGCTGGAAGGCCACAAAAAGCGGGCTCAGGTTTCCGGTCGCCACGTCCTCGCCTGTGCAATACTCTCCTTGTACGGTCTCAAGGACATCCAAAGAAAAATTGCCGCAAGGATATGACCAAATCCACCGACAATCACCAGGGAGTAATTGACCTTTTCCAAATCCTGAAAGACACGCTCCGTCATGAATGCCACCGCCAGGGGTCCGATTCCCAATCCGATGATATTGATCGCAAAGAGATACAGCGCCGAACCCTGGCCCCGCATTTGAGGTGGCATCATCTCCTGGATCGCGGCGGCGGCGCAACCGAAGGGCATCGCGGCGGTAAAAAGAGTTGGGAAAAGCATGCACAAAGTCAATCCGACGTTCGGCATGAGCGGATATCCGATTCCAAAAGGGAGCCAGATTACCGCGGCAATAAGAATCGCCAGCATGTTAGCGCTTTTTATCGCCCTCGCCGTAAGAAAGTCCGCCAACCGCCCACCGCACAAGACACCCGACGCGCCGGCCGCCATTGTAACGAGCCCATACCAGATTCCACTCTCCTGCGGCTTCCAATCGTGAATTCTCTCCAGAAACGCCGCGTCCCAGAATCCACCTGAATAAGCTGCTAACGATAGGCAGGCCACCCCTAAGTTATGGCATGCCACGGTCCTCCAGTTCATTTTCAGGTATTTCAATACTTCACCTACGGGTATGCTTGAGATCTTTCCTTCAGGTCTTTCTTTATCCCGCAGGATAGTTCCGCGCCGAACCGGTTCCCTCACCGTCAAGAGGAGCGCAGTCAGAAACAAACCCGGCAGACCCACCGCAAGCAGCACGATCTGCCAGGGCTGAATCATACCCACAACAGGAAGCGGCTCTCCTCCTCGCCCCTCAATGATCCCATCCGCCCACTTCAGCAGAATCGCACCTCCCGTGAAAGCCAGGCCCGACCCAAAATAGATGCCCATGGAATAGACACTCAACGCCGTGGCTCGCTTCTCCTTTGGAAAGTAGTCGGCAATCAAAGAAAATGCCGCAGGCGAAAGCGTCGCTTCACCCACCCCTACCCCCATGCGCAAGATCAGCAATTGCCAGAATCTGCTCGCGAATCCGCATAGGGACGTCATCAGGCTCCAGATCGCTACTCCTGCTGCAATAAGCCCGCGACGACTCCGCCGATCTGCCAGACGCCCCATGGGTATACCGAACAGTGTGTAGAATATGACAAAACTCAGGCCTCCCAGAAGACTCATTTGGATATCCGACAGCACCAGATCGGTCTTCATCGGCTCGACCAAGAGGCCGATGATCTGACGGTCTACAAAGGAGAGTATATAGAAAGTCATCAGGACTCCCACGACATACCAGGCGTATCTCGGGGCAGGATATGGCGGCTCTTCCAGATCCGCCGGCTGTGTCAAGCTCTCCCTTTTCTTCATATTCCTTCAAAAAAACCCTCGGCCTTACTTGAAACGAACCTTTTTCTGTCTGTCGTAAATGCGCTTCAGGCGCTCTTCAAACATGCGCACATAGCTCCACTCCAGGCCATGCGCGACGACTGGTCCCTCTTGCCCATCGAAGAAAACGTGACTGTCACCGGGCACGGCCCGTGGCTCTTGACCGGTGGTGGCGAGTTCGATTTTTCCTTTCCATACGGCAATCGTCGGAACGCTCTTTCTCATTCGGATAAGAAAAGAGGTCTTAAACCGGTATCGATTGGGAAGAGGCCGCAATGAGCCGACAGGCGCGGTTATGGCAAAGCTCGAATTTTCGTCGAGAACCTTAATTTCGCAGACGAGCTCACCATAGTCCAACTTCAACTCGCTGTGGGAAAGGCTCGGTTCCCATTTCAAGGAGGCAAGGTCGTGCGAAGAAGGATTAAAGGGGAGAATCTTAAACGCATTCACGACCAGTTGCGATTCACCCAGAAGTATTATTCCAGTGCCATTAGCCATCAACATGATTACCCGAGCTCTTGGGTGAGTTCGAACGGTCACTCCTTCCGCCACCTGCATGCCATTCTTTGCGCGGAGGGCCTGCCCTTCATAGAGTATCTCAACTCTACCTTTTACACCGGACAAAGTTATCACTCCAATCTGCAGCTGCCCGTGCAGCAAGAGTGGACTGAAAAGGAGGAACACTACAAATCGCGTTGCCATTGGCTAATCCTAGTCGCTAGTACTGACCTTAACAATCAAAACTATTCGAGACTATTTACCAGGAGACACCATCGGGATCGAAATCGAATTCTGGAAAAATGGAATGAAAGATGAACATGTCCTTTCACTCTCCCTATGTTCCATTTACCAGCTTGTCACGCCATAGCTTGAAAAGCGACGGCGGATATTCCAGAGAGTAGATAATGAACTTTTCAGTTAGGAGCCGTAAAGGCTTAAGAAAATCTCCGATCCGAGCAGTTGTTGCACTGGCGTTTCTTCAAATCATTTTCAGCGGATGCAATCGTGCACCGGACGAAGAGCAGACACAGAGGCGCCCTGTGAACGTGATTGTTGCCCCGGTCGAGAAGAAATCCGTATCGAAAAATATCGATCTGGTGGGTTCCCTGTCACCTAACGAAAAAGTCGAACTGGAAAGCGAAATCAATGGAGTCATCAGCGGTATTTACTTCCAGGAGGGCGATTGGGTGAAGAAGGGCCAGCCCCTTATCGAACTCGACGACAGCAAGTTGATGGCGCGGGTGGCCGTGGCAGAGGCCAATTTCAGACTCGCCGAAACAAACCGCTCTCGGAGTAGAAATCTGCTCGATACGAATACTATTTCGGAGCAGTCCTACGACCAGTCGGTTAGTGAATACGAAGCCGGCGCGGCAACTCTTGAACTGCGGAAAAGGGAACTACAGGACGCATTTATAGCGGCGCCATTTGACGGGGTGATCGGCCTGCGCAGGGTTAGTCCAGGCCAGTTTATCCAACCGGGTCAGATACTGACTGTTCTAGTAAATATCGATTCGATAAAAGCGGATTTTCAGGTTCCGGAGAGGTTTATCGGAGTACTTCAAGTCGATCAGGAAATAAACATCAGGGTGGCGGCCTATGCAGATGAATCCTTCACGGGTAAAGTTTATTTTATCTCGCCTTAGGTCGATGAATCCACCCGCAATGTACTGGTACGAGCCAATGTCGAGAATAGGCGTAGGCGTTTAAAGCCCGGTATGTTTGGAAACCTGTCGCTGCTTCTGGAGATCAGAGAACATGCCATGGTCATACCGGAGAGCGCACTGATAGTGCAGGCTGACCAATCGTTTGTAATGTCTGTTGCAGAGGACAACACGGCACACATGAACAGGGTGACAGCGGGTCTTCGACTCGACGGCGAAGTCGAAATACTCGAAGGGCTGAATGTCGGAGACAGAGTGATTACTGAAGGACATCAAAAGCTCGGGCCCGGCGCACCCGTCAATCCTCTCGGAAAAGAAGCTGGGGAGGCCAATTAAGATTGGGAATGAAACTTCCTGAGATATGCATCAAACGGCCGGTTCTGGCATCGATGATGAGTCTGGCGTTAATCCTCTTTGGGCTCATCGGGTTAAGCCGTTTACCGGTGCGTGAACTCCCCAACGTCGATCCTCCGATCGTCAACATCCTGACTGTCTTTCGAGGAGCAAACGCGGCGGTCGTGGAAACAGAAGTTACGGAGAAACTGGAAGAGGCGATCAACACGATAGAAGGGATAAAGACCATCACGAGCACGAGCCGTGAGCAGGTCAGCAGCATTTCGGTGGAATTCAGTCTCTCTCGAGACATCGACCTCTCGGCACAGGATGTTCGAGACCGCGTGGCCCGCATTCGAGGGCGGCTCCCAGACGATATCGAGGAACCGGTTATCGCCAAGCAAGACGGCGATGCCCGCCCCTTCATGTGGGTATCGCTCTTCGGCGAGGATTTCTCGTCAATCGAGCTCTCGGATTTCGCGGAGAACAATCTCAAGGACCCGCTGCAAACGGTAAGGGGAGTCAGTTCAGTCATCCTCGGCGGGAACAAACGATACGCAATGCGCCTTTGGCTGGACTCGGAGAAGATGGCAGCACGCGGAATCACTGTCCTGGACGTGGGCGATGCCCTGAGGCGACAGAATATCGAACTTCCCAGTGGGAAAGTGGAGAACCGCGAGCGAGAGTTGGCCATACAGACCATGGGCGAACTTAAATCACCGGAGGAATTTGACCGCATGGTAATCCTGGAAAAAGGAACCAATCTCGTGCGCCTGCGGGATATCGGCCGTGCCGAAGTGGGCGTTGAAGACGAGCGCACAGTGGCCCGCTACTCCTCGAAACCATCCGTCGGGATTGGTATAATAAAACAGGCCAAAGCGAATACCATCGATGTCGCCAATGGAATAGAGGCCGAGATGAGGCGTCTCGAGCAGCTGCTCCCGGAAGGAGTCGATTATCATTACGCGTATGACGAGCGCGTCTACATTCGGAAAGCGATAAAGGAAGTTTGGATGACTCTGGGAATCGCCTTCCTCCTCGTGATATTTACGATCTTCGTCTTTCTTCGCAACCTTCGCGCCACGTTTATTCCAGCCATCAGCATACCGGTCGCGATTGTCGGCACATTTGCTCTCCTCTCCCTCCTCGATTTCTCGATCAACATTGTGACGATGATGGCCCTTGTACTCACGATAGGCGTAGTGGTCGATGATTCGATTGTCGTCCTGGAGAACATATACCGTCACATCGAAAACGGAATGCGTCCGATTGCCGCCGCAATCCAGGGGATGCGAGAGATAGTGTTTGCGGTCATTGCGACAACCCTGGCATTGGTGGCGGTTTTTCTGCCCATGGCACTGCAGACTTCCCTCACGGGCCGTCTTTTTATCGAATTCGCGATCGCCTTAGCCGGCTCTGTTATTATCTCCTCATTTATTGCCCTGTCGCTCAGCTCACCCCGATGGTCGCCTCAAGGCTCCTCAAACAAACCGCCCGCACGAGACAAGGAGAGGTATCCAGTTTCTTTGAAAGGCTCCTCCGGAAGACCAGTTCAGGATACGAACGTCTCCTTCGGGGGGCATTGCACCACCGCTTCGCAATAGTGGTTCTGTGTCTATCAACGGTGGGCCTGAGTTACACTCTCTACCAACAATTGGAACGCGACTTCCTCCCCGAAGAAGACAAAGGGACACTCTTCTGCATGGCTTTCGCACCGGAAGGGGCTACGAGCGAATACACGGACCGTATGGTTCGTCAGATGGAGGGGATCATAAGCGAGTATCCGGAGGTGTCGGGTTACTTTTCGGCCGTTGCAATGCCTTGGGGCGGACCCGGGCTCTCCAACCTGGGTATCATGTTTGTCGACTTTGCCGATGAAAGGGATCGATCCGTGTAGGATATCGTTAACGGCCCCTTCGGAGTGGGCGCACGATTCTTCAATGAAGTGGAGGGCGCCATCGCTTTCCCAAACATTCCCAGAGCAATCGGAGGCGGCTTTGGGCAACCCTTTCAGCTCGTCCTCCAACATCAGGATTTCGATGAATTGCATCGCGTAGGCCAGGAAATCACAAATCGATTTCGAGAGGAAGGATTCCTGGCCAATCTGCGGCCGAACTTCGAGCTGAATAAGCCGGAGCTTCATATCAATATTGCGCGCGATCGCGCCGCCTCTCTGGGAGTATCGATTGAAGAGATCTCTCAGACCCTGCAGATCCTTTTTGGTGGACTGGATCTGAGTAAGATAAAGAGGGCCGGAAAAGAGTACGACGTCATCGTCCAACTGGACCGCGAATCGCGCCTCACGCCGTCGGCCGTGGAACGCCTCTATGTTCGCAATAACGTCGGTCAACTCACTCAATTGAGCAATATCGTGAGCCTGGAAACGAAGGGAGGTCCGAATTCCATTTACCATTACAACCGTTATCGTTCCATGACTATATCCGGAACACCTGTGAATATGCCCCTGGGCACGATTATGGAGAAGACCGAAACAATCATCCAGGAGACTCTCCCATCCGGCTTTCGCTACGAGTGGGCGGGTCAGGCGGAGGGTCTCCGCGAATCGGGAAGAGACATCTATTTTGTCATAGTCATTGCCCTCATCGTCGTTTACATGGTTCTCGCGTCACAGTTTGAAAGCCTCGTCCACCCACTCACCGTTATGATGACAATTCCTCTGGCGGCGATTGGCGCATTTGGCGCACTCTGGCTTCTCAATTACGTCAACCTCTTCGGAACCATTCTTTATAATATGGTGAACTTCGGAACGGACCCTACCCCATGGATGAATTTTCTCTCTAAAATAGTGCCGAGGATACCTTCGATGAATATCAACCTTTTCAGCCAGATTGGATTCATTCTTCTGATCGCCCTCGCAACGAAAAACGCGATTCTCCTGGTGGAATTCGCCAATCAGCAGATGGCAAAAGGAAGAGATTCTCGCGAAGCAATCATTTCCGCGGGCCTGATACGGCTGCGACCGATCCTCATGACCAGCTTTTCTACGATCGCGGGAATTCTTCCCATCGCCATCGGATTTGGAGCCGGTGCGGAGAGCAGGCGGCCCCTCGGAATCGTCGCGGTCGGTGGATTGGCTACTGCGACCTTGCTGACCCTTTTCGTAGTTCCGGTTGTCTACACGCTATTCGATGACCTCGTAGCGAGGTTTCGACGGCAGGAATCAGAGAAATTTGCGGAAGAGGTAGTACCTTCGGCGATTTTGCAAGCCAAGTGAGAGACGAGAGCCAGGCGCACAACGCAGCCAGAAAGCAACGGATATGAATTGACCACGGATGAACTAGCGCAGCGAAGCCGCAACCAAAGCAACTCGAGGAGGGAAGAGTAACCACGGATTTCCTGGAGCAGCGAAGCCGCAACCAAAAGTGCGCGAAGAGGAAGAGAAACCGCGGATTTCAGCTGATGGACACGGATGGGAGTTTAGATTGTGGGAAAGGGCGGCTGCAGAAACGTGCGAACCTTCGACTCGATGCCTTCCTTTTTAGAGTTTTGCCGTCACAAGGCTTTGGCGAAACATTGCCAATGCTTCGGATGGTTTTTCTTATCCGTGTCCATCCGTGAAATCCGTGGTCTCTCTTCTATCGAGTTTAGCATCAATGCCTTATGGCATGTAATCCGTGGTTAAGATTCAAAGAACTTTTCCCTATAGCATTTCCGGCACATCGATACGTAGCGATCGTTACCGCCGACCTCAATCTGGGCCCCTTCTTTGACTGTCTTTCCGTCTTCATCTATTCGAATAACCATGGTCGCTTTCGCCCCGCACTGGCAGATGGATTTGAGCTCGATGAGGTTATCCGCCCAGGCGAGCAGGTACTGGCTCCCCTCAAACAACTCCCCTCGAAAATCAGTCCGTAATCCGTAAGCTAAAACCGGGATGCCGAGTTTATCGGCGATTTCTCCCATCTCAAAGACGTGGTGTTTCTTTACGAAGTGAGCTTCGTCGACGAGGACACAGTGAAGCCGTTTGTGCTGAAGCGCCTCCGTAACGATGGTTATCAAATTATCCGAATCGGAGAAACTCCGCGCGCCGGCTTGAAGACCAATTCTGGAGACAATCTCAGCGACGCCATAACGATCATCAACATCAGGGGTGAATATTACGGTATTCATCCCCCGCTCCCGGTAGTTGAAACTCGACTGCAGGAGTGTAGTCGACTTTCCGGCGTTCATGGAAGAGTAGTAAAAATATAATTTTGCCATCTTACTGTCGAATTCATGTTCCTCGAGTGTCCTTCCGACTCTCTCCTCTCCGAACAGAAAATCCACTCGAAAATCTCCTTTTGCCCGGGCGTCATTAATCCAATGTGACGGGAGGGGCAATTTCCAAGCCAGTACGGCCGCAGGCGCGTTATGGTTTGCCGGATCGACCAGGGTTGAAACTTGAAGCAGTTGCAGGACGAAAAGCTTCCGCTTTCCGCTACATTCCGAATCGAAGTGTGTAGCGGAAAGCGGAAGCTTTTCGATCTTCGCGAATATTCAAGAACGAGGACGAACAGCCCGCAACCCCGTTGAAAACCCTGAGCCAGTCGAAGGGCATGAACCTTAAAGTTTCAGACTAATCGGGATAAGCAATTCTCCCAACCTTCTCGGCCTGAACCTGTTTCAGCGCGTTAGCCAATGTCTCGATGCGGATGGGTTTGCTGATATATGCATTCATCCCGGCTCTCTCACATGCCTTTCGATCTTCTACAGTGGCGTTAGCCGTGAGAGCAATGATATGCGGTTGAGCTTTTTCGGGGAGCAGGCGACGAATCTCCTCTGTTGCCGCTATCCCGTCCATTTCCGGCATCTGCATATCCATGAGAACAACCTCGTAGGGCTCGCGTCGGAGGGCGTGAACAGCCTCCACACCATCGGCAGCAAGATCGACCCGATAGCCGAGCCGCTTCAGCAGCAAGAGAGTCACTTTCTGATTTACCGGATTGTCTTCAGCGAGAAGTATTCGAACAGGTCTTTGCGGAGCCTCAAACTCTGCAAATGGTGAAGCGGAATTTCGTAAGGACCGCAATGAGACATCCGCGGGCAGAAAAATTCGCTTAAGAGTATCTCTCAAGATGAGCTGCTTGATAGGCTTTGTGATAAATGCGGAGAAGTTGAGAGGGTCTCGATTCTCGAGTACTTTCAGATCGACAATCGACGCCAACATTACGATAGGCAGTTCGCGCCCCCTTGATGACTTCCTGATCTTCTCCGCCACAGTTACCCCATCCATCTCCGGCATGTGGTAGTCGAGGATCACGACGGCAAGGGTCTCATCATCTGAGAATAGACTCAATGCCTCCGCACCGGACGCAGCTTCGACAGCCACCATTCCCCACTTTTCAACAAGATGGGACAGAATGCGACGATTTGCCCGATTGTCGTCCACGATAAGAGCACGCTTCCCTTTGAGAACGTTTTCGACTAGGGTCGCGGGCGATCGGCCCTCGTCGACGTCCAATGTCAACCTAAAGAGAAATTCTGAACCTTTTCCCGGCTCGCTTTTCACCCCAATCTCGCCATTCATCATCTCGCACAGGCGTTTGCAGATAGCCAGACCCAATCCGGTCCCGCCATAGCGCCGCGTCGTCGACGAATCGACCTGTGTAAAAGAGTCAAACAGGCTGGTCTGCCGATCCTCTGGTATCCCGATACCTGTATCGCGCACGGAAAACTTCAAAGCTGCCGCACTGTCGCCACGCGACTGGGAAGCGACTGTCACAAAAATCTCCCCCTCATCAGTAAATTTGAGGGCATTTCCAACGAGGTTCACGAGAATCTGTCTCAGGCGAGTTGGATCTCCGATCAGATTATCGGGAACTTGACTGTCGATCAGGTAGAGCAACTCCAGATTCTTCTCAGCCGCTTTGGCGGTAAAGAGTTCCAGCGTCTCTTCGATGCAGATAGTCAGGCCAAAGGGGACCCTTTCCAGATCGAGTTTCCCGGACTCGATTTTTGAGAAATCGAGGATATCGTTGATGATGTTCAGGAGAGCTTCGTTGCTTGTTCGAATAGTCTCGACGAAGTCCCGTTGCTCATCCGACAAGGAAGTATCCAGAAGGAGACTGGTCATTCCGACAACGCCATTCATGGGGGTTCGAATCTCATGGCTCATATTAGCTAAGAAATCGCTCTTCGCCCGATTAGCCGCCTCGGCCGCTTCCTTCGCCTTGAGCATGGCCGATTCCGCTTCCTTGCGTTCCGTGATATCGATTACGATGAGTATAAACTGGATCAGGTTTCCTCGATGATCAAATATTGGAGTGGCATCGATATCCATCCAATAGGCCCTTCCGGACTTGTGACTATTGAGAACTTCAGCATGGAATTCTCTACCCTCGTTAACGGCACTTACAATTTGTTCGATAGCAGTGTGGTCACTTTCGGAGCCCTCAAGTAACTCCCCGGGCGCCTTGCCCTGGAGATCAAAGAGTTCGTAACCGGAGATTTTCTCGAACGCGTAATTTACCCATTCCACTCGACCTTCGGCATCCGCGATAATAACGCCGGTATTTGTCCTGCTGGCGACGAGGGAAAGCCGACGCATTGACTCCTCCATTTCCTTGCGACCTGTAATATCCCGGTGAGTGCCGGCGACGCGGACAGGATTCCCTTCCCGGTCTTTTTCCACAACCTTTCCCCTCTCGTGAAACCACTTCCACTCCCCGAACTTGGACAACATGCGGTGTTCAGACTCATAGAAGGGTCTCTTACCCTCGAGGTGACGAGTCAGAACTTCCAGTACTGACTTGACATCATCCGGATGAACGAGACTTTCCCAACCCTTGATGCTGGCGATAATCTCGTCGAAATCGTAACCGAGGTGATCCACCCATCGTTGGTTGAAAATCACTTTCCCGGATGGAATGTCCCAATCCCAAAGTCCCAAATCTCCACCTTCGAACGCTAATCTAAAACGAAGCTCGTTCTCTCTAAGGGATTTCACCTCGCTCGCCAGCGCGGAGCAAGAGCTACTGAAAGTCGATTCACTCACTGTTATATTCGTATCCCTGCCGTAGGAACCTGGGTTCTTTCGGGAAAAGTAGCTACGCCACTCCTTTATCTTTTCAGGCATCTCGCGGAGTAATCCTGCTCCCTTCGAATAATAGCCATTCGAAGCCAGCATGACGCGACTCGCTTCTCTTCAATATGATAAGTCGGCTACCGTACTGGAGACTGAAGGGCTAGCAGCCTGTCGGACTTTATGCCTCTTTCGGAAGAGTTACTCGGTTTCCTTCCGACAGGTTGCTAGAAACAAGAAAATGAACCTGAGATTTGTGGATAAGAGGACGAATCATTGCACACCGGTTTTGCTACAAGCCACTTTGATATGATCAACCCCAAATTCACAATATTGCATCATTAGATTCGTGGTCGAATACGCAATAGATATGACAATATGTCTCAAATCTCAGGTTCATTTTCTTCCAAGGAATCTGTCGGACTCTGACCGTGTTTAGCGTGACGGCGAATGCCTTAGTTCGATGCTCGAAGCAAGGGGACCCCGAACAGCGAATAAATCTGCAAGAACTCTAAGACCATAAGCAATCTCGCTAAACACGGTCAGAGTCCGACAGATTCCTAGCCAGGGACTTCGGCCAACTCTTCCGGTTTTCCAGAGGCCCTGTTGAAGCGCATGGAAACCATTTTGGATACACCTTTCTCCTGCATAGTGACACCAAAGATCGAGGTGGAAGATGCTATTGTGCGTTTATTATGTGTTATAATGACAAATTGGGAGTATTTCGTAAATTGCAGCAGCATCTTCACGAACCGTCCAATATTGGCATCATCCAAAGGAGCATCAAGTTCATCGAGCATGCAAAACGGGCTGGGCTTGACCATATAGATCGCGAACAAGAGGGCCACCGCGGTCATGGTTTTCTGGCCTCCACTTAGAAGCGCCAAATTTTTCAGACGTGTGCCCGGAGGTCGCGCGATGATATCGATCCCGGACTCCAGAACGTCTTCGCTATCGATAAGCACAAGATCGGATATCCCACCACCGAAAAGAGTATCGAATGTATAGGCGAAATTCTTTCTTACCTGGTCAAAGGTATCCTTAAAAAGCTGCTCGGAGGTGCGGTTAATCTCATCGATGGCGGACAATAGCTGTTCCTTCGAATTCCACAAATCATCGCTTTGCGCGTTGAGAAATTCATGCCGCTCCTTCAATTCCTTGTATTCCTGGATTGCAATGAGATTTACGGGGCCCATCGAGCTAATTCGCTCACGCAGCGCCTCGACTTCCTTAGATACATCCTCCCACCTCGTGTTTTCCAGCCCTTTCAAGTCGGCTTCGTCCGGTTCCCCACGATCGTCCTCTTCCGCCTCCTCGAAAGCGGATTCGCTATCCATATCAAGTTTGACCCTCTCCACAAGGCGATCGCCGGCTAACCACAACTCCCGTTTCCAGTCGATAGATCTGAGATCGACGTCATACTCTCGACGCACTTCCTCGATGAGAAAATTCAGCTCCGACGATTGTCTGGCCAATTGAACTTCGTGCCGATTGAGCTCGGATTCTACGTTGTGGTGTTCTTCACGCTGGGTGGCGAGGGACTCTTCGAGCTCCTTTATTTCGCGTTCGGTATCGAGTAAACGCGTGCGATCTCTTTCCAAGGTTTCACTCGTCACTTTTAGGGTTTTTTCAATTTCCGCTGCCCTATTTTTTTGTTCTTTCGACTCTTCCTCCAAGCCCTCTATCTGTTCATGTAAGGTATCGACTTCCTGATTACGCTTCAGTATCAGCTGATCCAACTCTGCAGTCTGTCTTTCAATTTCTCCAAGCCCCCGATCGATAGTCTCAAGCTGCTGACGTTTTTCGGCGAGTTCAATGCGCACATCGGAGACCTTATCCCTATTGATCTCACGTTCCTCTCTGAACTTTTCGAGCTTCTTCTCGATCTCCCCGACGCCAAGTTTATATTGCTCCAATTCTGACTCCGCGTCCTGCAGTTGCCCCTGGGAATCAGTCAACGATTTTTCAGACTTCTCCTTGCTTTTCTCGAGGGCGCTCAGCTCTTTTTCCCCTTCCGCCATCCTACGCTTATCCTGCTCCAGATTTTCCTTCGCTACGAGCTCCTGTCCTCTCGCAGTAGAGAGCTCCTGGGCAATCTCGAGAATAGTCTTTCGCTTAACTTCCAGATCATTCTCGGCCTTATCGAGTCGAACAAGGAGCTTGTCGTCTTTCTTGCGCAAGTTGGTAAGTTTCTGCTCGTTGTCCGCACTATTCCGCCGGAGCGTCTTAATCTCAGACTCGCGTTCGAGATAGGTGCCGGACTCTCCCCGCTTATGCCCACTGTATATCAGACCACGGCGGTCAACAAGTTCACCGTTGCGCGTGGCGACAAAGAGAAACTCGAAAGTGGGATTTTCTCGCCAGAACTCGAGGAAGTCCGCCAGCGTTTCACAGAAGTAGCAGTCGCTCAACAGATTACTCAGAAATCGTTCCAGCTTCGGTTCATTCGTGCCCACCACATCTTCCGCGCGCCGCAACGATTCCGGATGGTCCTTCCTGCTACTGAACGTCCTCGGCGGCGCTTCTACCTGAAGGCAGGCCCTTCCCAGCTTCCGCGCTTCCAACTGATCCGTGACCGAAATCACCCTACCTGGATCATCCAATATAATGGCGTCGACGGCCGATCCCAACAAGCCGATCATAGCTTTGGTATACCCACTCTCGATCAGGAGATTCTTGGTCAGGACACGAAAGGAATCCTTCTCCAGGGTTTCCTTCAGCTCACCGCGCAGAATCGCTTTCGCACCATCGCTGAAACCTTCCAACTTCTCCTTGAGTTCCTCGAGAATACTCAACTGCGCCGTCTCCTGAGCCAGTTTACGATCAACTTCCAGGATTTCAGTCTGGAGGCTGCGAAACTCCTCCTTGAGGGTGCCCAAATCCTTCTGAAGTTTCTCCAAGCCCGCCTCTTCCTTTTCCTTATCCTTAAGCCGAGTTTTCAAGGCTTCTTGGATGGCCTTCAAACCCTTCTCCAATTCAATGCAGTCATTCTTGGAGACAAAGATCTCTTCGCTGATCTTGGAGTGGCGAACCTGATAAGTCTTCTGGTCGATCTCCAAAGTCGTGCATTCGGAACGCAATCGGGTGACCTTGCTCTCCGTCACCAGGATATCCTGTCTTTGTTGCTGGATTTCACTCGCCGCTTCCGAAATTTTCCTTTGCACGACGTCGAGTTGTTCACTTCGCTCCTTATAGACGTCATCAGAATTACCTACCACACTGAGCTGTTTCTCTTTGTCACGAGAGTCCCCTTCAGCCTGTTCAACAAGCGTATCTTTCTGTTTTCCAAAAACTGAAATCTCCACCTTCAGATCGGCGATCCTTTCACTGAGATCTCTACCGCGAATCTCGGAAAACTCGGCCTTATTCTCCGCCTGCTCCTTTTCCGATCGTAGATCAAAAACTGTCTGTTGAGAACTTCTCAACGACTCATAGAGCACACTGCGATCCTCTCTCTTTGCATTCAGTCCCTCTTCGCGTCCGATCAGGACCTTAGTGAGAGCTACCGACTGCTTTCGGAGCGTTACCGCCTCCTCTTCTACCGAGTCTACCGTCTCGCTCAATTCGCTAAACTTGCTGGCGTTCAGTGCAAGATCCAGATGCGTTAATCGCTTCTTTATACGCTGAAAACGCAGTGCCTTGCCGGCCTGCCTTCGAAGGGATCCGATTTGCCGCGACAATTCTTCCATTACATCGGTGACTCGCGCAAGATTCGTGTCCACGAGGTTGAGTTTATTCAATGCTTCACGCCGTTGTGCCTTGTATTTGGAGATGCCCGCCGCCTCTTCGAATATCGTCCGGCGTTCCGCGGGATTGGTGGAGAGAATCTGATCGATCTGGCCTTGAACCATAAAGGAGTAGGAGACGCGCCCGACACCAGTATCAAGAAAAAGGCTATTAATATCTTTCAACCGACAACTTTTACCGTTTAGGAAATAATCACTGGCACCATCCCGGGATACGCGGCGCGTAATCTCCACTTCATTATAAGCGGTTCCAAGTTCACTTTCACAGTCGCTGAAGAGGAGAGACACTTCACACAGATTCACCGGTTTTCGCGTTTCCGCACCCTGGAAAATGACATCCTGCATGAGGCCGGCACGCAGCGATTTCGCACTCTGTTCGCCCAATACCCAACGAATTGCGTCGGCGATGTTGCTCTTACCGCAGCCGTTGGGTCCGACCACCGTGGTAACACCCGGCTCCAAGGCAATCTGGGTGGCATCAGCGAAGCTCTTAAAGCCGTTTATCCGCAGATTCTTCAGATACATTTCTCAGTTCAATCTGCGCAATAAATAGGGGAGATATTCTCAGATTACAACTTCGAAGGAATCTGTCGGGCGTATTCCGCCCATTTCACGGAATAGGCGGAATACGCCCGACAGATTGCTAGATCAATCGATTTGGAGGACAAGCCGATAAAATGTCGGCCCAACTCCAATCGGAACAGTCACTTTCACGGTCACGAGGTCGATTCCATTTCCCTGGGGCACCGGCGTTTCGGTGTTAAAGCCTACGGTTGACCAAGCTGGCCGTTTGGAGAGTCGTTGAACTTTCCACGTCCAGTATCAGATCGGTATTCCCCGAGTCCGATGGAAAGGGAAAGGTAATCGTAAAAAGAGTATCATTTCCCTCCGCCGCTGTGCCGACCTCGATCGGTCGGCCGTTTGGGGAATTGGGATCGAGGACAAAGGCGTATTCGAGAAGATTTGCCAGCCCGTCTCCATCCGGGTCCTTGTCAAACCCGCTTATGTTGGCGTCAGACTGTTCCGACGGTTGGAACCTGGCCTCAACCCAAAGACTGTAGATATTTATCTTAACCACCGTCAAAGTAACCGAACTTGCCAGGTAAGTTACCCTGAAAAACAGGTCGTTTGGCATATCAGGAGGCTGATGGATGTTGGAAAACGTCTGGCTCACGGACGAAGCAGTCAGGACTGTAAAGACCTGCCCTTCGCTGGGGGTAAATTCGTCAATGAGGGAAATATCCAAAGTACCGTCTAGGTTCGCAATGTTCGTAACTGCCAATTGGTCATAGTTACCGCCGGCTGTTAAACCGCCGATCTCGATCGAAAGCGATCCGGATGCATCCTGCGTATAGGTGCCCTGAATATTCAGTGTCCCGGCAGAATCTCCCGGCGCGAAATCACCGCTGCTTATTAAGGTTCCACCCTGCAGATCCAAGATGCCGCTCCCCGTGATGCTCCCACCGGCCGCGTTGGTCAAGTTGAAGCACGAGAATTCCAGTTCTCCTTCGACCTTTATCTGCCCTTCGTTGATCATACCGATCCGGATGAGACCGTAATTGCCCTCCGGTACGCTTAAGGTATGCCCGCCGCTGTTGGTGAATGAGATGCCGGCAACCAAGTCAACAAACTGATTGCACTCAGAAGTGTTGAAGACAATTTCCCCGGTCCCGTTTATTGTAACAGATTCTCTGAAGTATATATTTGAAGCCTCGCTGAAGAACTGACCACACCCCAAATTCGTGTCATTGAGAAGGATTGTGGCGTTATTGGTAATGATTCCCTTCGGCTCAATCGTTTGCCGCGTGTTCATTTGAATCGTTACGTCGCGAATCTCCATACCCTCCCCATCGAAGATAACGATTCCGTCACCGATAAATCCCATGAATCCACCGCCGTCGATGAGGCCGCCGACAATCTCCGTGCCACTGCCCAGATTGAAAGTACTCCCCGGCAATATTGAGATGGTCCCTCCCGTATTGTCGATATCCGCCTGCTGGGTTATGGTGCCTCCATTCTGCGCCCGAAAAAGCCCCGGGTTGGTCAACGCATTGCTGAACGTTATGGTGCCCCCATCGGCTTCGATAATTCCGTTGTTGATCACCATTAGATTTATAAATCCGCTCGAGCCGGCTGTAGTCGCGATAGTCTGATTTGCCTCGACTGTAAGGATATCCGTCGCCGGATTCGCGGCGATCCCGATGGAGTTGGAGTGCGCAGTTGAAAACTCAACCCGGCCGTTACCACCGAGGCTTACCGCACCGTCTACCAAAAGCGACGCACCACCCGGCGCTGCAGATGGATCGCTGAGCGCGATGGTCGCATTATTAACCAGAGCGCCGCCTAGGGTGAGCGGTTGGTTGGAAATGGACACGCCTCCAAGGCTCAACGCCCCACCGTCAATGCGCGAACCGTTAAATACGGTCGCGGTTCCACTTCCGTTCATATTCACCCCCTCAAATGTGACTGCGTTGAAGAAAACACCCGCGTCGAGAGTGACGTTTCCTCCCATAATAGTGCCTCCCAACTCGGCTGTGCTTGTCGCATCCACGCTGATCTGCCCGTTCGAATTATCCAAAGTAATAAAAAAATCGAGATCCGCCCCATTGATCACGGCGATGGTACCATTGTTTGTCGAATTCGTGTTATTGCCAAAATTAATCCGGCTCCCGTCCCCATCGGCGAATATCTGCCCCTCATTAACGAAGTCGACATCGATCGGACCGAAGGTCCCGTCCCCATCTGTCGTGATGGTCTGATCGGATCCGATATTCAATACGTTAGGCCCGGCGCCGCTGCCCGAAATACCGTTTCCGCCGCCTGTGTTGAACTCGATCCGGCCCATTCCCGACAAGTCCACATTGCCTTCGATTTTCAGACTGGCAGAAATCAAAATTAACAAAGAGTTGTTGCCGGTCTCTCCCGAGATAGTCAGATTCGTGTTCACATTGATTTGGCCCAAATCCAGTTCCACGCTGTTAAAGGAAGAGGGGTTAAATATTGTAACCGTCCCGCCTCCGTCTATGTTCAGATTGGAGAAGGTGGAGGCGTTAAAAAAGACGGAGCCCGAAATAGTAATATTTCCCCCCGAGATGGAACTGTTCATAAATTCCCCTCCGCTTGTGGCATCAACGGTAATCTGACCGTTGCTGTTGTCGAAGTTTCCGGTCGAGATATCGAGGTTGGCGGAGTTGGTCGCGCTTAATGTCGCATTGTTCGTTACCGTGCTGGAACTGACCAGGATCGTTCCATTGTCGGCATGAATGAGGCCGTTATTGATCAGATCGATCCCAATCTCTCCCTTATTACCGGAGGCGGTACCGCCTCCCGGAGTCGTGACAATAGATTGATTAGAATCAATCGTCAGCGTTATTCCAGGAGCAGTCGACTCGATCACGTTGAAATTGGGCGAGACGAATTGAATCTGTCCCGATGTCGCTCCCATTAGCTGAGCGTCCGCGCTGAATCGCAGGCGGGATGTATCAGCGCCGGGAGGTTGACCCGAAGATCCCGATGTGTCGTTCAGCCTTATGGTACTGGTATTTTCCCCCAATCCACCGGCGATCGTCAGCTGTCCCCTGAATCCGAGTTGGAGAGGAGCTGACACAGTAAGCTGATTGATTTCCGCCGTATCCAGGAGGACCGGCTCCGGACCGGAGCTGATGACGACATTGTAATCGCCGCCGCCTCTGGCGTTGTCCGGGTAGAGAACGGTCGACCAGTTCCCGGGCTGCAAGATAACCTGAGGCGGGTCAATGTTGAATCATGGCGACGGACCCATGATTTCGTCTTTTTGCCATTCCGGGGTATCTGTCCAAACGATGCTCGCAGCCGGATTGGGATCACTTGGCTGGCATGGAATGACACTGCCATCCTGTTTCCACTCCCAAGTGCTCGTGACCTGGGAATAACCGGAAGAGAACAGCCAGAAAACTCCAATAGAGCCGAACAATAAGGTTCGGATAAAAATTCGCACGAAAACCCCCGGTGATTCTTCCTTTGCTTTCGGAAATTTCGACACCAAGCCCACTAACAAATTCATAGAGAAACAATCAAAGTAGAAGCAGTTTCAGTATTGCACCAGAGGATATCTGACCCGACAGACCGGGTCAAGAAGCTAAACCCGATTCGCCCTCACGATCATCCAGAGACCACACCCCTGGAAGACAAAATTAGGCAACCAGACAAGCAGATCCGGTCGGAACGCCGGTTGCTTTTCGAACCATCCCACTGCAATTATCAGGAAGTAATAGGCAAGGGCAAGAAAGAGCGCGAGGGCGAGATTGGCATACGTCTCCCGGCGCCCTACCCTGATACCGAGAGGAACACCAATAAATGCGAGGGAAATGATCGAAAATGCCATGGCAAAGTTTCTCTGTATCTGAAACTGCACCCGGACTCTCTCTTCGACCAATCTGGACCGCTGCCCATCCTTCGATTCGGGGAGGTGATCGAACTGCTCTATGTCAGGGGAATACTCAGATTTCCTTCGCAAAAGAGCGCCCAGGTTAAGGGCCGAGAGGCTCGTATATGCGCGCCTCTTTCCGAGAATGTGATCGAGCGGGAGGCGAATGCGCGCTTCCTTGAATGATGCGGTGAACCCCACTCTGCTAAGATCATCTGGATTTCGTTGGTTGCGAAGTTCTGAGAACCCTTCCCGCAGAGTAAGGACGAGAGCGTCGGAGTCTTCATCGTAAGCAAACTCCCCCCTTTGGGCTCTTAAGAGTTTTGTCGCCCGATGATTTTCATCGAGTTCCCAAATCCAGAAATCCTCCAAGGAATTTCCCGCTTTGCTTCCTACGTAGAGAACATAACCGGTAAACTCGTGTATGGGGGCGCCGACCCGCACGAAACGCAAAGGATCTTCCCTGACAACATTTAATAGCATCGTTCGATAGCGGATCTTGGCGTTGGGCGCGTAGTAATTGTTAATGAAGGAGGAAACAACAACGCCGATCAAAGCGATCGCAAATATCGGAGCGGCAAGGTGCCAGATGGATAAACCGGCCGATTTCAGCGCAACAATCTCGCGCTGGGCAGATAAGCGGCCCAACACGATCAGGATGCCCGTCAAGATCCCCAGAGGCATCGCATAGGAGAACACATAGGGAACAAGAAGCAGCAAGAGCTCGAAAAACATGCTCCAGGAGAGACGGCCGGCCGCCAGTAAACCGATTATATCCCTCAAGGCGTTTCCCGTGAGAAGGACAAATACGAAAAGGCCAACTGCGGCAACGCTTGAGAACAACACTGATGTGAAAATATAGCGATGGAGTAGCATCATTAGCCGCAATCTATCCCGGAAAAGGAATGAATGCTTGCCGATTTCTTCAGATCTGGCAATTCGAAGGTTATTCTTGGATGATTCCGTGCGTAACCATGGTACCGTATTGACAGTCGAGGCCCGGAATAGGAAAACCTCGTTTACAGGTTGTTCCGAGCAGATCCGCATTGTCCCGCTGGGCGGGACTCCCAAAGCGCTCACAACAGAGGACGTTTACCCTTTTCGAACAGGCTCAAATTAGCGATCACTTTCCATGAAAATCTCACTGGGGACAGACCACGCGGGATACCAATACAAGGAGGCCATAAAGACGCTCCTTTTCAAATTGGGCCATGAAGTGGAGGATTTTGGAACAGAGAGCGACAATTCGGTGGATTATCCTCTCTTCATTCGTCCCGCCGCTCAAGCAGTTGCGGAAGGACGCTGCGAACGCGGTATCGTTCTCGGCGGATCGGGAAATGGTGAAGCGATGTGCGCAAACAAGGTGAATGGGATTCGATGTGCTCTCTGTTGGAATCTTGAAACGGCTAGACTTTCGCGTGAGCACAACGATGCCAACATGCTCTCTATTGGACAGCGTATGATTGATATGGATACTGCTCTGGAGATCGTTCGTCTTTGGCTCGCTACCCCTTTCCATGGCGGTCGGCATGAACGCCGCGTCAATATGCTGGAATGAACTGAGAATGCGGTCTAGGAGCCTGGATGGCAAATCGCGGTACGTGTTTAGTGAGCCTTTGATTGCTGGCTGCCCCGGTCTTGTGCCCATCGTTCTGAATTTCGGTTGGCACGCAAATTGCGTGGAGTTCTCTGGTTAGAGCATGAAGAAAATGGGGAGCAGAGGGAGGGCACTGGAGTCGTTGTCAGGAGGCAATCCGATGGGGTTGCGGGTTTAAGGATTGATCCTGGCGATTACAGACTTCGAAGAGTTCCTCAAGGAAGTTTTCTTTTCGCAGGAGCTTTTTGGGCAATCGACCCACGGCGAGGGTTTTTCTGTTCGCCCGCCAGTGACTGAAGGGGGGTGCTTTCTGTGCAGCCTGGGCAAGCTTTTGGGGCAGATTATCGATACTGCCTAAAACCAGCTCCACATAGCGGGGATTGTGTAAGTTGGCCAGGAGCATGTATTCTTCGGGGAGCGCTTCAAAGTCGCGCGTCAGATTTTTGCGCCCGTGGGTTTGACGGCGTTTGCGCTTGGAGGTGCGCCAGGTGCCTTCCAGCTCATTGGTCGTGCGTACGCTGTCTGGATGGGCCGGTGGGGGAAGCAGCCGCTGCCAGTATTTGTCCAGATGAGTGACCACGGTGCGGTAGAGTTTGGCTTTCGAGGGGTTGGTCAGGGAGGCGCCTTTTTGGCGATATTGGGCACGCAGCAACTGGAGAGCCTCGGTGAGCTCAGCGGCTTGTCCTGCTTGCAACAGATAAGGGTCGCTTAAAGGGCAGGGGCCGCTGGCGCTGAGCCAAAGGGCATCGCGCAAAGCGCTGAAAATGCAAAAAGCGTTTTCATAGATAGTAGCGGCTTCGATGACGAGGGCATCAGCCAGATACTGCTTCAACCCGGTCGAAAGATGAAAGAAGCTTCGCAGAACAGAGCAACTGGCAGGAGCGCGGGCAAGCCACTGCTCCAGGGCGGCATGGGCGCGCACGACCCGCCGATGCCAATAAAGCAGGTAAGGATCGAAGGGAAAGCCCTGGCGGTGACCGTCGCAGGGATAATCCAAAATCCACAATTGCAGGGCCATGAGCAGTTCCCGTGCAAGGGTGGGATCGAAGGGCACTGCGAGCGCTTTGGCGGTGAGCAAATCGGCCAGGACGAGGGCGTGTTTTTCACGGAGGGCGTCACGGAGCTTTGCGGTGATGTGTTTGCGTTGCTCGCGCATGCGCTCCATGAGCTTCAATTGCCGCAAGCGCCCGTTGAGCATCTGCTGGGGTTTTCGATAAAGCTGTTCGCCCACATTGCGGGCGAAATGATAATGGCAGACGCCATGGGGGGCCTGGAAGGTTTCGCTCTCGCAGGCCTTGCTGATCTGAGCGCTTAAATCATGATAGACATGGTGGGGTTGGCCAAAAGCCCGGGCCGCCCGGGCAAAACAGCCACTGATCGTTTCGCTCTGTTCGGAAGGCATTTTCCAGCTGCCCAAAAGGATCCCTTCGTCGGCTTCCTGAACAGCGAAGAAAACCGGCGTCTGCGGTTCCACGGTCCCATCCACCAGCCAGCGCAGGCAAGGGCGAGCGCTCAGGTAATCTTTAAGCACCGGAGCGGCCGCGGCGTGCAGCCGACCCAGATAAAAAAGAAACTTCTGCTGCATCTCATAGAGGCTGCTTTGAGCAATCTGCAGCTGCCCCGGGCCCTCGCGCAGTTCCCTGTGCACCTCTTTGAGGGTGGCGCTTTCGCACAAACATCGCTTGCCCACATAGGCAATCAGATCGTAAGCGTAGCGACTATGCGAGGGCACGATCTGTTCCAGGCGAGCAGAACGGTAGCTGTTGCGGTGGCTCCCTTGCCCCTGCTCGCGCACAACTTCCACCGCCTGGAAGCATCCATAGGAGAAACTGACCACCTTGCGGCGCAGGGTCTTGCGCACCTCTGAAGGACCCTCTTCGTCCTCCCGGGCATCGAAGCGATAACTCGTTTGCGCAGGCACAGCCCCCACCGTTTGCAGGGCCCGTTCAGCCTCTGCCCGCAAATCATGTAACAGCTCCGCTACCGCGATCGGTCCGGTTTTTTTTTGAGCGAGTAAAACGCCATCACCCGCTCAATTTGCTCCCCGCTCAGCTCTACTCCCTGCTCTTGCATAAGCTCGACAAGCTCCTTGACCCCGGCCTCGGGATGGCCGATACAGGCGACCAGCAAAGCGATCACGACCATCGTTTCGAGCCCTTCGGGAGCTGCCTGCAAAGCGCCCCCGGGGTCCCCTGCCTGAACTTGTGCCGCTGTTCTTCGCCCTTGCCGCCGCTTTTTCTGTTCGGCCCCGCCCTGTTCCCCGGCCGAGACATACACGCAGTGACGCCCTTCATAGTATCGACTCAACCGCTTCTTTCTACAAAGCACGCTTATGGGGTTGTGCACCCGTACCCCAAGGAGGGTCTCCAACTCAGCCACCGTGTAGCCGCAAAGCGAAGCTCCCACCACCGCCTCCACGGTCTCCTCCAAGGTGCCGTGGCGCGAAAAGCGCCCCTTGCGAAAACGCCACAAACCGGCCCCGTCAAAGCGCGGAATGTCTTTCAAGCTCAGGTAGCCACAATTGGCATTGTAACTGGAGTAATGGCCATATTTTTGCAAAGCCCGATAGACCGTTCGCCGCGACACCCTCTGCTCCTTCATCAGCCTCCACACCGTGCTTACCCGATCCCGCCGTACCGCTTCGACCACCTCCCTCTCTTTACGCGAAAGCTCTTCTTGCATGCACCGGCACAGTATGGAAAGGAGGCAAAACTGCAAACTCTATTTTACATACAATGCCAATACCAACTTTCTCCAGCTCCCTTCGCTTCTACTCAATTGCCACCAGAAATCAACTCCCCGTTCAAAGCGCTTTTGTAACTGATTAATACTCAACAAGTTTCTAACTGAAAACAAACCTGCAGGAAAAGCTCTCTACCTCTAACGAACCCACACACAACAATCGTTGAAACTCCATTCTGGCATACTATGTAATCAATAGAATCTTGCAAGTGCCTGAATAACATTTACTTTGGGTTCTCCAACCCAATTTCGTAATTATGGGCACAAGACCGGGGCAGCCGGTAATCGAAGGCATCACGCTAAACACGTATCTGTCCCGGGCAGAACGGTTTAGGAAGATGTCGGTGATGGAATCGACCGCGAACCACGAATGCTGTGACCCGGATAGATCCAGCGCACCGCAATATCGCAAAGCGAAGTCCGACAGATTCCTAGCCTAGCTTTTGATTTTGCCTTTTTAGATTTTTTCAATACTTATGTCAGGTAAAGATGTAACTGTGAAAGAAGACGAAAATCTTGCTTCTGGAAAGACGCCCACTCATGTCGCCATCATTATGGATGGAAATGGACGGTGGGCGCTGAAGCGTGGTCTACCACGAAACGAAGGTCACAGACAAGGTGTGGAAAATGTGAGGAGAATTGTTCGCTGCGCGGGAGAATCCGGAATTCATTACCTCACGGTCTACGCTTTCTCGGTCGAAAATTGGAATCGCCCCGAGGAAGAGGTCGGTCTGCTCATGGAGCTGCTCGAACATTTTTTGGCCAGCCAGGTGGAAGAGCTGCATAAGAATAACATCCGTCTAAAGGTCATCGGACGGATTGGAGAACTGCCGGGAAGAGTCCAACGTATACTTCAGGAAACAGTTCAGGCAACTGCCCATTACAATAACTGGACTTTTGTGCTCGCTTTGAATTATGGAGCCCGCACCGAAATCGTCGATGCTGTCAAGGCCTACGCCAGAGCTCGGATTGAAGGTAGAGTAGATCCTGATACGCTGGACTGGAAAGAATTCAGTCGCTTTCTCTACACTCATGACATTCCGGATCCAGACCTGATCATACGGACATCGGGTGAATCGAGACTGAGTAATTTCCTCCTCCTTCAGGGAGCCTATTCCGAGTTTTATTTCACTCCGAAATTCTGGCCGGAATTCGGACCCGAGGATTTTTACGACGCGATCGAGTGTTATAAGCAGAGGGAACGCCGCTTCGGGAAAACAGGGGAACAGGTCAGGCGGCCTCACTCTGAGCCTATCCTCAATCGGTGATTCAACGATTCTTAAGCACGACAGGCCTCTGGGCTATCATCATCCTATCGTTAGTGCTCTTTGGCCGTTTGGCCGGACTAATTTTGGTCGTATTACTCACGTTATTCTCACAGAACGAACTTTACTCGCTTCTCCATAGATTCGGTCACCCCTCAAATCGAAGAACAGGCCTGTTTATCGGAGTCCTGGTCGTTATTTCCGCCTACTATACACCCGAAGTCCCGATATTATTTCTCGCAATCCTCCTCTCCTGCGGTATGGTTTTGGCGGCAGGGAATAAGCTTAATGCCTTTTCTCGAGCAATAGCTACCCTCTTCGGCATCCTCTATGTGCCATTCCTTCTGAAATTTCTCATTCTGACCCTCCACCACCTTCCCGTTTCCGAACAAGCTGGAGTACTCCTTGCAGTGTGGATAATCGTGGCAGCAAAGTTTACGGATGTCGGAGGTCTTCTGGTCGGTTCCATGATCGGCCGACACAAACTTGCCAGCGCGGTGAGTCCCCATAAGACTTGGGAAGGGGCCATCGGCGGCCTACTCCTGGCGGCCGTCGTAACTGCTCTCTTTGTCTGGGCCTTTCGGCTCTATTTGCCGCCATCGTTCAATCTATGGAAAGCGGTTGTTGCCGTCATTCCCCTCTCCGCTGTCGCCATTCTCTCCGATCTGGTCGAATCGATCATAAAACGTCTATCCGGGCAAAAGGACTCGGCCAGACTGATCCCCGGTATCGGGGGCGCTCTGGATCTTGTCGACAGCATTCTTTTCTGCAGCCCTCTAGGCTACCTGATTCTCAAATATATCGTTATTGATTAACGCGCCATGAAGCGTAAGCGAATCGTTCTGTTAGGAGCTACCGGCTCTATAGGTGAGAATACTCTGAAGGTGATCAGGGCGAATTCCGACCACCTTGAACTGGTCGGCATCGCGGGAAATTCACGCTATGAAAAACTCGGAAAAATCGCCCGGGAATTTGACCTCGGAAATGTCGCCATATTCGACGAGTCAGCCTGCCAAAAGGCGAAAGCTTCGGGTTGCCTGGGAAGTGGCGTTGAACCATTGCCGGGATTGGATGGCCTGACGAAATTAGCATCGATGCCTGATGCCGACATCGTAGTGATCGGCATTGTCGGAACCACCGGTCTGGAACCAAGCCTTGCCGCAATCCGCTCGGGCAAGGATATCGCTCTGGCCAGCAAGGAAGTCCTCGTCATGGCCGGAAAATTCGTCACCGCGGCGGCGCAGGAGAATGGAGTCAGTATCCTACCTGTAGATAGTGAACACAATGCCATTTTTCAGTGCCTGCAAGGCGGAGAAAGGAATGAGGTCAAACGTATCATCCTTACGGCATCAGGCGGACCCTTTCGCGAATACACCAGAGAACAAATGAACAATGTGAAGCCCAAGGATGCGGTTCGGCACCCGAACTGGTCGATGGGCACAAAAATCACGGTTGATTCTTCCACCATGGCCAATAAGGGATTGGAACTCATTGAAGCGAGATGGCTCTTCGGGCTTGAGTCGGATCAGATCGACGTCGTGGTTCACCCTCAGAGCATTATACATTCAATGGTCGAGTATGTTGACGGTTCTATCCTCGCTCAATTGTCCCCTCCATCCATGACCTTCGCCATTCAGAATGCGCTCATGTATCCACATCGCACAACGGGTGTTGAAGAATCGTTGGATTTTGCTGAATACTGGAAGCTGGAATTTGAACCACCCTCAATGGAACGGTTCCCTTGTCTTCGGCTCGCGCGCGAGGCCCTCGAAGCGGGCGGTATTGCGCCAACCACATTTAATGCTGCTAATGAAGTTGCCGTTTCTGCTTTCTTGGACTTTCGTATCGGTTATCCGGCAATCAGTGCGGTTATTGCGGAGACACTCTCCAAAATTTCAAACGTTGATCCGCCGTCCCTAGATTTCATAATGGAAGCAGATTCTTCCGCGCGGGAAATCGCGGAGAGTACCATCCCGTCTCATGGATCCTCAACTGATTAACATTCTCTTTTCCAACACCTGGTCGATATTTCTTATCATTGTCCTCTTTGGTGGTTCCATCTTTGTCCACGAATTAGGACATTTCCTGGCCGCCAGGAAAAGAGGACTTAAGATCGAGCGATTTTCCATTGGTTTTGGGCCGAAGATCCTCTCCTGGAAGAGAGATGGAGTCGATTATCGATTATCCGCCATTCCTTTCGGCGGCTACGTAGCGCTTCCTCAGCTAGCGGATATGGGCGCAATCGAAGGAGGGCAGGAAGCTTCCGAGGAGGAGCCGCTCCCCCCCATTAGCTACCGCGATAAAGTAATTGTAGCGGTTATGGGAGCCGTATTTAACGTTCTATTCGCCTTCTTCATCGCTTGCATCCTTTGGGCCTTTGGCCAGCCGTCCAGCGAAGAGGCGCAAACAACAGTCATAGGCTACGTAAGTAAGACTCTGACAATCGATGGGGAGACGGAAGTGGAGGCTCCGGCCTACGCCGCCGGCCTGAAACCCGGAGACAAAATTTTGAAGATCGACGGCAGAAAGGTCTCTAACTTTCCCGAATTAACACATACATTGATTACCGGATCGGGTAGAGATGCGGAAGGAAATCCAAGTGCTGTCTTTACGATTGAGCGCGATGACAATATAGTCGAAATCGAAGTATTTCCACGCCTCACCGAAATCAATCCCGTTTCCGGTGAACGCATCAGACTGGTGGGGATCCGTCCCTCCCATTCTCTTATTGTAAGGAGTGTCGAAGAGCACTCCCCCGCTGAAAACGCCGGCTTGAGGGTTGATGATACCGTACTCGCGGTTGATGGCGAAAAACTCTATTCACTTGCCAGTCTGATCGATTTTCTGGGGAAAGTTGGTCCCGAGCCCTTTACATTGAACATTCGGCGCGATTCTCAAGTTCTGGACTTCGAACTTTCAGCTCAAACGGTGGCGTTTACGAAACCGCTCGGCAAACTTGAAATCAGAGATCAGAATCGTGAAGCGGAACTTACCGTCCAGCCGATATATAATTCCGATTCGGGAGAAGATCCGGCCGATTTCAGTTCGACTTCCACTCTGACCATCCACGGATTGAAAGATCCTACCGGTTTCGTTTTCGGAGGGCTCGATATGGGGGATACCCTTGAAAGTGTAAACGGTTTACCCGTGACCTCGCTGCAGAATTGGATTTCGGCGATTAATGATCAACCGAACGGCACTCTAAGCATCTCCGTGACGAGCGATGGAGAGTCGGAGATTGTGCCGATCCTGGGAACTGCCAAAGCATATTTGACCCCCTCTCTAGAGAGGCCGATGATCGGGGCGGAATTTCGAAGCCGGCAAATGGTCGTACATCTCGACCCCCTGCGACAGTTTCGTGGAATTGTCTCAACCACGTTTCAGGTTCTCGGAAGCCTGATCAGTACGAAGTCCGATATCAGCATTCGCCATCTGAGCGGCCCACCTGGAATAATTCGCGTAATCAACCAGCTTTCCAAAATCGACATTCGCCACGTCCTCTGGTTTATTTGCCTCCTTAATATCAATCTCGCGATTATCAACCTCCTGCCTATACCCGTCCTCGACGGAGGACACATAGCTTTCGCTACGCTGGCCAAACTGAGAGGGAAAGCCCTACCTCCGAACCTCATTGCCGCCACACAGGGTGTATTCATGATCCTGCTCTTCTCCCTTATGATATACGTAAGCTTTTTCGACGTCAGGCGTTGGCAGGGCGACACCCAAACCGATAAGCAATACGAACTGCAAAAGGCGCTCTATATCCAACCGGTTTTCCACTCGAGCCCTTCGACCGAGGAGTGACATGTCTCCATATTGCCAATCCCGCTACATTGCCAAGCGACGCCAGACTAGAGAGGTCATGGTAGGAAACGTCGGTGTGGGTGGTTCCAATCCCATCCGCATCCAGTCCATGACCACTACTCCTACCCAGGATATCGATGCCACTGTCAAGCAGACCTTCGCTCTCGTTGAAGCCGGTTGTGAAATCGTCCGCATCACGGCGCAAAATATTACCGCAGCCAAGGCTTTGCACGATATAAGCGCCAGGGTGCGAGAGGCCAAAATAGAAGTCCCGCTGGTCGCCGATATCCATTTTCTCCCGAATGTCGCCATGGAAGCAGCGAATCATGTCGAAAAGGTCCGCATCAACCCGGGAAACTATGCGGATCGAAAGCGGTTCGATATCCGAGAGTACTCGGATGATCAATACAATGCCGAACTGGATCGGCTCTACGAGGCATTTTCTCCCATCGTGAAACGGTGCAAGAAGCTGGGAAGATCCATGCGCATAGGCACAAACCACGGATCACTCTCAGATAGAATCATGAATCGGTACGGGGACACCCCTCTCGGTATGGTCGAATGCGCTCTCGAGTTCATTCGCATCGCCGAATCTCACGGCTTCAGAGATATCATCCTTTCCATGAAAGCCTCCAATCCGAAGGTCATGATTCAGGCTTACCGATTGGCCGTCTCGAGGATGGAAAGTGAGGGGATGGACTATCCATTACACCTCGGCGTAACGGAAGCGGGTGACGGCGATGATGCGCGCATAAAAAGTACCATTGGGATTGGCAGTCTCCTTTTTGACGGATTGGGAGACACCATCCGTGTCTCTCTGACTGAAGATTCGGTAAATGAGATCCCCGTAGCGGAAGAACTGGCCGATAAAGCCATGAAGCTCTGGCAATTACACGAGGAAATTACCATTTCCCCATACGAACATGATGACCTGGACCCTTTCAGTTTCGACCGGAGATCAATTGATGAGGTAGTGCTGGGACCAGATTGTGCAATCTCATCAAGAGAACCTCCTCGCGTTATTGTTCAAACAGGGCATCCTCTTAAAGAGCGTGAAGCCATTATCGGGGAAGTCCGTCGCACGCATACACGCCTGCGGGAATCGAGAATTGAAGGATTAATGGTCGATCTCCACGATTGCGATTCCCTGCCGGAATTGGCCGCCCTCGTAAGGGCGCTGAGCAAGTCCATAAGGTTTTTCGTATTGAATCTGAACAGCGGAATCGATGCAGAGGTTCTGCGCCAATTTGACTGGGAATGCGAGAATGGTTGGGTTATCTTACGCAAATTCGCCGCCAACGAAGCCGATGAACTCGCCCGGTTCGCTTCTCTTGCCGAAGAGAAGGGGCTTGTTCTGGCGCTCGATTGCGAATTGGAAGCATTACGGACACTCGCCCCGGTAATTAGGCGGCTGAAATCTGTCAACTTCCTCTTTACCTGCTCAGAGCCATTCCAGCATACCCACCCCTTGGGAACTTATCGCCAACTCGCACAAATTCTGAATAAAGAGCAATTCGACGCGCCCATCTGGATAAGGAATACCCGCCTCAATTCCATCGACTATAAGGATTATTTTGGAAATCGCCTGCTCGAGGCGGGTACATTGACCGGAAGTCTGATATGCGACGGTATCGGAGACCTCGTCAGTGTTGAAACAGAACCGGCCCTGGATCGCGCCACCGCTCTCGCATACAACATATTGCAAGGTTCTCGTGCTCGTATCACTAAAACCGAATACGTCGCCTGCCCCAGTTGTGGAAGGACACTCTTCGACTTGCAGTCGACAACTCAGCAAATCAGGGAGAGGACAAATCACCTAAAAGGGGTCACCATCGCGGTGATGGGTTGTATCGTTAACGGCCCGGGAGAGATGGCGGACGCCGATTTCGGATATGTGGGAGGCGCTCCGGGAAAAGTGAATCTTTATGTTGGGAAAAATTGTGTGGATTATCATATCCCGGAGGCGAAAGCGGTTGACGAGCTGATCAAACTAATTGTGAACGAAGGGAAATGGACAGATCCACCTCCCGAAAAGAATAGGGAACTTCCTCCCGCCGGCACCAATGATGCCGAAGATCTGCAACAGGCCATTACAGCTTCCAACTATACATGAGCGAGTTTCAACGACTTGATTGCCGCAAGACCGGCGAACTCCGCAATGTTAAATTCGAGACCGGTATCGCCCCCTACGCCGCCGGAGCAGTACTCGCGAGCTTTGGAAATACAAGGGTGATCTGCGCCGTCACCTTTGAAAAGAGGGTTCCCAGGTGGATGACTCAGCAAGGCGTCAATGGAGGATGGATTACAGCGGAATACTCGATGCTGCCATACAGCACACTGTATAGGAAGGCCCGTGACAGCACACGCGGAAAAATTGACGGAAGAACAATTGAAATTCAGCGGTTGATCGGTAGATCGTTGCGCGCCGTCGCAGATCTTAGGAAACTCCCGGCATCTACACTTTGGTTAGACTGCGATGTCCTCCAAGCCGACGGAGGGACGCGCACCGTCTCTATCACCGGTGCCTACGTAGCGGCAAGATTGGCAGTCGACAACCTGATCCGCTCAGGAGCACTCAAAGAAAATCCATTCCTCGACTCAATAGCCGCGGTCAGTGTCGGGATCTGCGACGGCACTGAAATCCTCGACCTCAACTATGCCGAAGACAAGGTCGCATCCGTCGATTTCAATGTCGTTATGAGCGGTAGCCTGGAGTTTGTCGAACTTCAAGGATCCGGCGAAGAGGGAACATTCTCTCAAAGACAGCTCGAATCTATCCTTTCTCTCGCCCGGAAAGGAATATCGGAGATTACCGAAATGCAGAACAACATCGTAACCCCCGTTTCGAAAAGTGCTGAAACTGGAGATATCGAGGTTTTAACCTAGCAGCCTGTCGGACTTTATGCCTCTTTCGAAGATATTACTCGTTTTCATTCCGACAGGCTGCTAGAGTTAGAAATGCTAAGACCGACAGATTCCTAGAGTGAATATACACGAATATCAGGCAAAACAGCTCTTTCAAGATTACGGTATCCCGGTACCGAAGGGAATCGCCGTCCGAAGTGAAGAAGACTTCGAAACCGCCCTTCAGGAATTCGCCGATGGACCGGTCGTCGTCAAAGCCCAAATTCACGCCGGCGGTAGAGGGAAAGGGACCTTTGTGGACGGGGTTAAGGGGGGCGTAGTCGTAGCTCCTTCCCATGGAGAAGCCCTTGCCAGTGCCCGCCGCATGCTCGGGAATACTCTCGTTACTCACCAGACCGGACCGTCGGGGAGGAAGGTCCAGACGGTGTATTTCAACGCGGTCAGCCAGATTGAAAAGGAGTACTACCTGGCAATATTGCTCGATCGAGCCACTTCTCAACCTGTTATTATCGCGTCTACGGAAGGCGGAGTCGAAATCGAAAAAGTCGCCCAAGAGTCTCCGGAAAAGATCGTTAAAGTCTTCATCGACCCCGTCATGGGCCTCCAACCTTTCCAGGCTCGCAAGGTAGCTTTCGGATTGGGGTTTGCGGGAAGCGTCTTCAAGCAAATGGTTGTGATCCTTCAGGCTCTCCATCGGTTGTTTTGCGAAAAAGACGCCTCAATGGTTGAGATCAACCCCCTCATTACGACCCGAGAGGGAGACATTGAGGCGCTCGATGCGAAGGTCAGTTTCGACGAAAACGCGCTTTACCGGCACCCTGATATTGTGGAGCTGCGCGACCTCAATGAAGAAGACCCCAAAGAAATCGAGGCCTCGAAATATTCCCTCAGCTATATCGCCCTTGATGGAAACATCGCTTGCCTGGTAAACGGAGCGGGTCTCGCCATGGCTACTATGGATATCATAAAACACTTTGGCGGAAATCCGGCAAATTTCCTGGATGTCGGCGGCAGTGCAGATGAAAAGCAAGTCACCAAGGCATTTGAAATCATACTTAGTGACCCCAAAGTGAAGGGCATCCTCGTAAACATTTTCGGCGGTATCATGCACTGTGATATCATTGCAAAAGGAATTATCGCGGCCGCCAACGCAGTCAAAATCTCAGTTCCCCTTGTTGTACGTCTCGAAGGCACACACGTCGATCAAGGAAAGACTCTTCTCGCCGAAAGTGGATTAACCATCACTTCTGTGGACAGCTTAAGCGAGGCGGCCGAAAGGATCGTCGCCCTCGCCAGAAATGCCTAGCAATTCTCACACTCATACATCGTCCTACTCCCGCTGCGCGCATTTGCGTTAACCTAAGGAGAAGAAACAAGAGAGGAAATCAAGACGAGAACGCTTTTCATAGGTGCAGTGTTTGGGGATTTGTTTGAGCCATCGGGGGATGATCTGATCTTTGGGAAGGTGAGAGAGGATGAAGAAGTAGGGAGCAAAGAAGCCAAACCAGTAGGAGAATTTAAGGATACTCAGAGGAGAGGACAAACTGGTATTCGAATAGTGTCTAAGGGGACCATAGACGAAGTTGAGTAAGTGGGTAATGAGGATGAGACGGGCGTAGATAAGAAGCTCAACCTGGTAGGGAGTAGTCTGACCTGCGGATTAAGATGTTGCTTAAAGGCCTTAAAGGATGCGCCAGCGAAGCCCGTAAAAGCTCAGAATCTGCTTAGGGCTAAAGTCTTTCTGATGGAGGTTGGTAATAAAGATTTGGAAACCGAGAAGGAATGGTGCGGCTGGTATATCGAAGTCTATTGTCGCGGTTTTGTCTATGCTCGCGGCGGCGTTTATGGGCCACCTTCTGAGGGAGTTTGACGGCGATCAGACGAACCGGAAGCTTGGCTTTTTTACCCACCCGAACGGGCATATCGAGAAGCTTTTGGCCACGTAAAAGTTTGCGTAGATCGAGCTCTTCATCGCCTTCGTTGGCTAAAAGGCAAGTGCCGGTCAAACGACTCACAAAGGCAGCCGCGCTGATCGAGTTGCTTAAAGACATCGAGGACAAAATAGCCTAAGTCGCGCAGGATCAAGTCGTTGGGTTGAGCGAGAGCAGAATGTCTTTGGAAGCAGCCTGATCGTTTTTTCGGAAGCTACTGAGGCTGAAGTCAACGAAGGATTCATTGCGCAGATCGTAATAGGCCTGAATCTTCAGTTGAGCCTGTTTGGAGCCTGTCTGATTGGACCTCCGGGGAAGAAGGGGGCCAGGGACCTTAGGCAAGCCAATCGGTGCTGTCGGCAATGAGAACCCGTTCAAAGCTCCTCATGCAATTTGGAACAGCTCTGCCCACAGGCCCATAAGCTTTAAGTTCTAAAAGCCTCAGGAGCACTAAGGTCATAAAAGCGGTGGCTTTTTTGGCGCACTTTTGGACCGCTTGTCTGGAAATGGTGCGGTTGGCTAAGAATCCAATAAGCTCGGCTTCTTTGCCAAGGGACAAGGCCCCCTTAGAAGCCATCGCCAGCAAAGCCAAAACAAAGTTCAGAGGGGAGATCTTGCGCGATTTCCTCTCTCTAAAACCACTCTGTTTAGCGAGGGCTGTGAGGTTCAACTTACGGAAGGTTTGACGGATACAATCAGCTTTTTTTATACTTTGCATCCGAAGGATAAATCCTATATATGAATGAATGTACAGTATAAAATGCTGCCAAAGTGAAAAAAAATGGGGTAGACGGTAAAAGTAGAGAAGATAACCCGGCCAAAATGCACTCGCTCAACTGCGAATTTCCTCACCGCTGTGGTCGAAACGAAGCAAATAGAAAAGGGCGAACAAATGGAGTGGAACCTCGAGGATAGAGACACCCTCATACTCCGCCGCAAAATACCTCGCAAGTCTTTGAATCTGACTAAGTTGCGAAAATAAGGTTTACGCGTATGCGCTGAGCGGGAGTAGGAGGACCCCTCCCATGAGCATCTTTGTAAATAGAGAAACAAGAATCGTCGTCCAAGGCATTACCGGCAAGGCGGGAGGCTTTCATGCGCACCAATGTATGGAATACGCCCCTACGATTGTTGCCGGTGTCACTCCAGGAAAAGGCGGGCAGAAGTTTGAAGACAAGGTGCCCGTCTTCGACAGTGTCAGTGATGCGGTTGCCATGGAGCAGGCAAACGCTTCACTCATCTTTGTGCCGCCTCCCTTCGCCGCTGATTCAATCCTCGAAGCGATCGACTCGGGAATCGAACTCATCGTTTGCATAACCGAAGGAATCCCGGTCCGCGATATGACTGCCGTGAAAGCGAAGTTGGGGCAAAGCAATTCCCGGCTCATCGGTCCCAACTGCCCCGGTATCATTACACCGGGAGCATGTAAAATGGGCATCATGCCCGGATATATCCACAAACCCGGAAAAGTTGGGGTCATATCTCGCTCGGGTACACTGACTTATGAAGCTGTTTGGCAACTCACTTCCCGTGGTCACGGGCAGAGCACCTGTATCGGTATCGGCGGGGATCCGGTCGTAGGGACAACTCACCTTGACGCCGTAAAAGCATTCAACGCAGATCCCGATACCGAAGCGATTATCATGATCGGTGAAATCGGCGGTACCGCTGAAGAGGAAGCCGCGCAATTCATCAAGGAATCTGTGCGAAAACCGGTGGCGGCATTTATCGCGGGCATGACCGCCCCTCCAGGACGCCGCATGGGTCATGCGGGAGCAATAGTATCCGGTGGAAGCGGCACGGCGGAGGCGAAGATAAAGGCTCTACGCAAGGCTGATATCGCAGTCGCGGAAACTCCCTCCTCCATCGCGGAAGCTCTTTTCACGATCTACCAAGGCTGACTTTTCGCTTTCGACTGTTGTTCTATAGGCTTAGGGTGTCAGGATTCAGGGCTGCGGAGACATCTCTCCAAGTGGTCAGGTGCTGCGAGCTTGACGCAAAGCTTGTGTGTCAGGTAAGATATGAATTACTATGACGTTGACGCAGATCATCGCAGAGATTCAAAGGCTGCCTCCGGAAGAACAGGCAGAGGTGATTCGCTTCGCGTATAAGCTGGACGCCGAACGCAGGCTGACAAGTGACGAACTGTCGGCGCTGGCGGAGCAGATGACGAAGTGCAGTGACGCGAGGGAAGCTGCCGTAGTTCGCGAGGCGATCGTCCGTGGGTTCTACGGGACCGGGGACGATGCCTAAGGTCCGCCGCCACAACATTCCTCGCGCCTTGCTCACCCATTTGCTCGATCGCATCAAGGAGCGAGAAATCCCGGCAGACCAATTGGGTTTACTTGCAGACTGGCTCGACTCCGAGCCGAATGTACCCGATGAAAAGTGGCACAAAAGATTCCCGGGTGTAACCGTCTGTGGTGAAGGGGAGCTTATTAAGACGTTTCTCAAACCCGGTCAACTTCCTGTGGGAAGTGAAGTTGGGTGACCGACTCGCCCCTCACCTACGCCGATAACGAGCTCTACCATAGCTTCTCCTCTTCCCTCTTGCGGGAGAACCGGTCTTCCCAAAGTCGCCTCGCCTTAGAGCGTCGATCTGGTCCCGCAATAGAGCAGCCCGCTCGAATTCGAGGCCGTTTGCGGCTTCCAACATTTCCGACTCAAGTTCCACAATAACGGCAGCCACATCTTCATCCCCTCTCGCTTCAGAGACGGTGACGGGATCGATATCTTCGTTGCGGTCATGATAATGCAGACTGGCTTGTACCGCCCTTTTCACCCCCTTTGGGGTTATTCCATGTTCACGATTGTAAATAATCTGCTTGTTGCGTCGGTTGTCCGTGATTCTCAGGGTCGACTTAAGAGACTCCGTCATCACATCGGCATATAGTATTACTCGTCCCTTTTCATGCCTTGCCGCCCGGCCCGCAGTCTGGATCAAGCTCGTTAAACTTCGCAAAAATCCCTCTTTGTCGGCATCCAGAATCGCTACCAGGGCAACTTCGGGAAGATCCAACCCTTCACGAAGGAGATTAATCCCGACGAGGACATCAAAGTCGCCCCTTCTCAGATTTCGCAGGATCTCAATGCGTTCAATCACATCAATATCGCTATGTAGATATTCCACCCGAACTTCCCGTTCCCTCAAGTAGTGTGTAAGGTCCTCCGCCATTCGCTTGGTCAAAGTCGTCACCAGAACGCGCTCCCCTTCCGCCACCGCTCTGCGCGCTTCCCCTATGAGGTCCTCCACCTGCCCTTGCGCGGGACGAACTTCCATTAGTGGGTCCAACAGTCCCGTCGGCCGAATGACCTGCTCAGCAATAACACTGGACGTCTTCAATTCATACTCCGCGGGAGTCGCTGAAGCAAAGATCGTCACCCCCGTGAGCTCGTGGAATTCCTCCGCCTTAAGGGGCCGGTTGTCCAAGGCGCTCGGCAAGCGAAATCCAAATTCCACCAGCTTCTCCTTTCGCGAGCGATCCCCCCGATACATCGCCCCGATCTGCGGCACCGTAGCATGACTTTCGTCGATGATTAAGAGAAAGTCCTCAGGGAAAAAATCAATCAGGCACCACGGGCGCTCACCGGGCCTTCTTCCGGACAAGTGGCGCGAGTAATTCTCTATGCCACTGCAGAAACCCATCTCTCGCAGCATTTCGAGATCGTATTCCGTACGCATGCGAATACGCTGGGCTTCCAACAATCGCTCATTCTTTTCAAACTCCAAGACACGTTCATCGAGCTCTTCGCGGATGCAGTCCAAGGCCTTTTCCACTCTGCGTTTTGGCGTGATGAACTGATTGGCCGGGTAGAGTTGAAAGGCTTCAAATTTGTTACCCGTATTTCCGGTCAGTGGATCCAATTCGCGAATCGACTCAATTTCATCACCCCAGAACTCCAATCGAATCGCACTTTCCATATAGGCGGGAAATATATCGACGATTTCCCCCCGAACCCGGAAGTGTCCGCGGGAGAACTTCACATCGTTGCGCTCATATAGATTTTCTACCATCCGGCGCAGCAATTCATCTCGCCCTATCTCCTCGCCTACCCGTAGCGGAATCATCATCTCGCGGAAGTCTTCCGGAGACCCCAGGCCATATATGCATGAAACACTTGCTACCACGATGACATCGCGCCGGCTGATCAGGGCACTCGTTGCCGAAATGCGGAGGCGCTCGATCTCATCGTTTATCGAGGAATCTTTCTCGATATAGGTATCGGTCTGCGGAATATACGCTTCCGGCTGGTAATAATCATAGTAACTCACGAAATATTCCACCGCATTGCCGGGGAAATAGTTTCGGAACTCGGAATATAGCTGAGCCGCAAGGGTTTTATTGTGCGAAATTACCAGGGTCGGTCGCTGCAAACGTTCAATCACGTTGGCCATCGTGAACGTCTTGCCCGACCCGGTTACTCCCAATAGTGTCTGGTACCGGTTTCCTCTTTCCACCGAGCCTACCAACTCTTCAAGGGCCTCCGGTTGGTCACCGGTTGGCACGAAATCGGCTTGGAGCTTAAATTCCATCGTGCATCCCTCAATCAATCCGAAAGTTCGGTCGATGGCCGTTCGAATTCCCCGGCCTGCCTTTACAAACGACGGAAGACGGTCGGTCTCAGCCCGAATAAATCGACTTTTCCCCCTCTGATTTCCCGATGATTACGGCCCCACACGTGTCGCTGAAAACATTTACCGAGGTACGGCACATGTCGAGTACGCGATCCGTCACCCAGACCAAGCCCACCGCCTCGAGGGGCAGCCCGACAACCCCCAGAATTACGGTGATCGCCACCAGACTCGCCGCCGGAATTCCAGCCACCCCAACCGAAGTCAAAAGCGCCAGCAGAAGGACTGTAAACTGAGTCGCGATTCCTATCTCGAATCCCTGCAGAACGCCATATATCTGGGCGATAAATATTACTACTACGCATTCATAGAGCGCCGTGCCATCCATATTCACGGTCGCTCCAAGAGGTAGCGTAAAACTGGCCGTCCGGTCGGACACCCCCGCATTCTTCTCTACCGTCTCCATTGTCACAGGTAGTGTCGAAGCCGACGAGGCGGTGGAGAAAGCGGTCAGAAGAACAGGGGCCATCGCCCGGTAGTGCTGCAAGGGGCTAACGTTTCCGACAAATTTCAAGAGGATCGCGAGGCTGACGAAAATGTGAAAGGCCAGTCCCGCCAGAACAGTTAAGAAGAACCACAGTAGCGGCTCGAATGCGCTGAACCCAGTCCGTATCAGTATCGGGGTCACCAGACCAAACACACCAAACGGGGCGAATCGGATTATGAGATCGGTCAGCATCATCATCACCTGTTGCACGCTCTCCCACAGACTTTGCTGAAAATCCCTCAGCTTTTCTGGAAGCTTGCTGATGAAGAATCCAAAGAATAGACTGAATGTGATTAACCCCAGGAGCTGGCCGTTATCGGTAGCTGCCGCAATGATGTTGGGTGGAACCATCCGCAAAAAGATATTCACAATGTCGGTTGAGCCCCTGCCTTCGACCTTGTGCATGAACTCCTCGGGATGCTGCGCCTGACCGAGGATTTGCTCCGCCAGTTCCCGTTCCACGACCCCAGGCCTGACCGTGTTGACCATAAGCAGACCGACCACAATTGCCAGGAAACCTGTGACTGTGTAGTAAAGCAGTACTTTGATGCCCATACGCCCGAAACTGCGCTCCGACCCGAGACCCATGATGCCACAGATTATCGAGGAGACGATCAACGGCACCACGATCATCTTCAACGCATTCATGAAGAACCTGCCCAGAAATTCGCATGTCGATAGCAGACCCGCCGCAAACCCGCTCCCCTCGAGCGAGGCCCCTTTAACAATCACCGAAATAATGAGCGCCAATCCGAGCGCCGACAGTATCTGCCAATGCAATTTCCACCTCAGAGGATTCATCCGATAACTTTCAAAAAGGGGTTGCTAGACTCGAAAAGACAACTTGGGCTCCCGGATATGGAAGAGTCCTCTATCCCAAGGGCCCAACTATTGAGAAAACAAAGTGATAATCAGCTCGAAGCAAGCTATTTCGAGTTTACGCCTCACTGTAAATCCCACAGATTGAAGGCATAATGATCATAAAGCCGCGAATCAGAGGATTCATTTGTGTCACCGCGCATCCAGCCGGATGTGCGGCGAATGTGAACGAGCAGATTGCCGCCGTGAAGTCGGCTGGCTCAATCAGCGGGGGCCCGAAAAAAGCCCTCATCATCGGGGCATCGACCGGATACGGACTGTCCACTCGAATTGTGAGCGCGTTCGGTTGCGGCGGGGCCACATTCGGCGTCTTTCTTGAGAGGCCATCGGAAAGGGGAAGAACTGCCTCCCCGGGATGGTACAATTCCGTAGCATTTGAGCGCTCCGCCCATCAGGAGGGAATTTACGCAAAAAGCGTTGTGGGAGATGCTTTCTCCGACGAGATAAAAAATAAGGCGGTTGAAACGATTAAAGAGGATCTCGGATCGATCGACCTCCTTATTCATTGTCTGGCGGCACCGAGAAGGACACATCCAAAGACCGGAGAAGTGCTCAAGTCGGCGCTGAAACCGGTAGGAAATCCCTTTACAAGCAAGAGTCTGGACACGGATCGAAAGGAGATCAGGGAGGTAACCACACAACCCGCGATGGAAGAAGAGATTCGCGGTACACTGGGCGTAATGGGAGGCGAGGATTGGGAGATGTGGGTCGAAGCCCTCGTCAAAGCGGGTGTCCTCGCGAATGGGTGCACGACGGTGGCTTATTCTTACGTTGGACCGGAGGTTACCTGGCCAATTTACAAAAATGGGACAATCGGGTTGGCCAAAGAGCATCTCGAGGAATCCGCTGGAAGGATAAATGGGATGCTAAACGGAAACGGCAGGGCATTCGTATCTATCAATAAAGGCGTAGTGACCCATGCCAGTTCGGCTATCCCGGTCGTACCCCTCTATATGTCGATTCTGCTCAAAGTAATGAAAGAAAAGGGTATCAACGAGGGATGCACCGAGCAGATATATCGTCTCTTTCACGATCATCTCTATACGGCAGGTGGTCCCAAACTTGATGCCAACGGACGCATTCGCATCGACGATCTGGAGATGCGGGAAGATGTGCAAAGAGCGGCCAAGGAATACTGGCATCAGGTCAATTCCGAAAATCTCGATGAAATGTCGGATTACGCGGGCTATCAGAGCGAATTCCTGCGCCTCTTTGGATTCGGCCTCGACGGTGTCGACTACGATGCCGATGTCGATCCGGTTGTGGAATTTTCCTACGCCCTACCCTGACGGGACTGGATGGCGGCGGACTTACCTCTACGGGTACTAACCCGTCGGACTCTATGCCTCTTTCGGAGGAGTTACTCGGATTCATTCCAAAAGCTAACTCCGACAGATTCCTAGCCCGAACATTTCACAAATCTTCTGCTACGACCGCGGATGTCACTGCGTCTCAAAGCCTTCCCTTGTCCGGCGACCTCAGAGGGTTTCAACACGCTGTCGCCCGCCGTGCTGCGGAAAGGCACTGATACGCAGTCCCGGCGCGCCGGGACAGTCTCACTACGAAGTGTGTGAAATGTCCGGGCTAGCGGGATTGGAGCCGGATTTTCTCAAGACCGGCGGCGCGGCACGTGTCCATAATAAAAGTAACATTCTTTAGATAAGTCTCCTCGTCGGCTAAAACCAGGACTGGAATGTCTCTATCGACCTCAGCCTGAAATCTGACAGCGGCCTCGAGTTTCTCTTTTGTAACGGGGGTACCTCCATGGTAAAGATTTCCCTCGGCATCCACGGCAATCTCCAATTGTTCAACGACCCTGTTTCTACCTGCCGTTTCTATTTTCGGTAGAATCAGGTTGAGCGTGGTGACATTACGAAACTGCATAGAGACAAGAAAAAAGAAAATCAGGACGGTGAGGACATCGACAAGCGGAACAATATTGATTTCCACTCTCCTTCGACGGGGTCTGTCGACCAGACTCATGCTTCGGTATTGATTTTTCTAAGATCGATCAGTCTCTCTACCCCCACATCGAGGCGGGCGGCGAGAGTATCGACACGTCGAATCAAAAAGCTATTTCCGACAAGAGCCGGAATAGCAATCGAGAGACCGATCATGGTGGTAGTAAGAGCGAGGGCAATTCCTTCGATGAAAGAAGCGGGGTCAGGCATTCCCGTCTCAGGGGAGATATTGGCGAAGACCTTGATCAGCCCGGTAACAGTGCCCAACAGTCCAATTAGGGGAGCCGCGCTGATGACGATTTCCAGAATGAACAATCCGCGTTCCATCCGCGAAACTTCGAGACGTGCAAAGGCTTTGAGCTGCTCAGGATCGCGATCGTGCCGGGAGTAAAACTCCAGAATCCTTCCACCGACGGATTCATTCACGGTTTCAGGAATCTCTCCTTCGATAAAGCTCTCTATCAGTTCCCTGGGGATTACTCTGCTTGGTCTGAGGGCGATGAGCCGTTCCACAATAATAAAAACCGCCAGGAATGAGCATATCCCCAGCGGCCAGATGAATACTCCCGCCCCTTCAACCAGGTTGATCATGTCTCATACCAATCGACCGGTCAGGTCGCTTTATCAGCAACATAGGATAGGGTCGAAGCAACTCGATCCGTAAGTTCCCTCCCCTCCAAGAGCTCAGCAATGGGATCCCACCTTCCCTCAAGGAGACTGTTTCGCGCTCCCTCGGGTAATTCACCACGAAACGTGTGGTCGCTGTAAGAGACATTGCCGCTGCCAACATCGACGGTTACGCGCAGTTTCGGATCACTCTCGATCGCCGAAGCCAGAATTTCAATTTCATCACGAGGCGCCGTTAGACAGGGCATGCCCAATTTGATGGAATTACCAAAGAAAATCTCCGCAAAACTGACGCCAATAATAATCCGAAAACCGTGGCGGAAAAGAGACTGGGGCGCGTGCTCTCTGGAACTCCCACACCCAAAATTGGAGCCACACAGGAGAATGGTAGCGCCAACAAAGCGCTCATCGTTCAGCGGGTGCGATGTGTCGCTGCCATCCTTACCCTTCCTCTCATCGCAAAAAGCATACTCGCCCAGGCCATCGAAAGTGATGCACCTGAGATACCGAGCCGGAATGATTCGGTCCGTATCGATATCATCGCCCGGAACGTATACACCATTTCCGGTAATCTGGGTGATTTTCTCTAGCGCCATTTATGAATTGGAGTGCAAAGTTTCGTTCAGGAATCCGACTAACTTGCGACGTCGAACACTTCGCGTGCGTCACTGATTTCACCGGCCACTGCCGCCGCCGCCACCATAAGCGGACTCATCAACACAGTGCGCCCCGAAGGGCTACCCTGTCTTCCCTTAAAATTTCGGTTGCTCGAACTCGCACAGAGCTGGTCCATCACCAACTTATCCGGATTCATTCCCAGGCACATCGAGCATCCGGCGCCACGCCATTCAAATCCGGCCTCACGGAATGTCTCCGCAATTCCCATTTCCTCCGCAAGTGCACTGACTCCACTTGAGCCTGGAACAACAAGAGCCTTTACTCCAGGCGCTACCCTTCGCCCTTTCACGAAGCGTGCAGCCTCCTGGAGATCGGAGAGCCGGCTATTGGTACAGCTGCCGATAAAGGCGACATCGATCGGTGTCCCCTTAATCGGCTTTCCCGAAGCGAGCTTCATGTGGGTCAGCGCTTCCTCGACGTTGGCTCTCTCCCCTTCGGGAAATTCCTCCGGAAAAGGAACCTCTTCGTCAATAAAGATAGCTTGCCCCGGGTTGAGACCCCAAGTGACGGTCGGTCCGATATCCTCCGCTCGGAACGTCGCCACATCATCGTATCGGCAATTGGGATCTGACGCCATTTCGCGCCAATCGCGAACGGCCTCTTCCCATTTATTACCCGAGGGACAAAAGGGACGCCCCTTCAAATAATCAAACGTCTTATCATCGGGGTTCACATATCCACAACGCGCACCCCCTTCAATCGACATATTGCACACCGTCATACGCTCATCCATTGAGAAGCGGTCAAACACCTCGCCACCGTACTCATAGGCAAACCCGATACCTCCGTTAACACCAAGTTTTCTGATAATATGCAGAATAACATCCTTAGCGTAAACACCTGGACTAAGCTGGCCGTCCACATTGACGCGGCGGACTTTCAGCTTGTCCATCGCCAGTGTCTGTGTAGCCAATACATCGCGAACCTGTGATGTCCCGATTCCGAAGGCAATCGCACCAAAGGCGCCATGGGTCGAAGTATGTGAGTCTCCACATGCGATCATCGTAGCCGGTTGTGTAATCCCCAGCTCGGGCCCGATAACATGTACTATCCCCTGCCTTCCCGAATGCAGATCGAAAAAGGTTATTCCGTATTCCTCGCAGTTTCGTCGCAAGTAGCGCAACATCTCATCAGCCACAGCGTCACTGAAAGGTTCTTTAGTATCATCCGTGGGAACAATATGATCGACCGTGGCAAAGGTTCGGTGAGGAAAAGGCACCCCCAGACCCATCTCATGCAACATGCCGAAGGCCTGGGGGCTGGTTACTTCGTGGACAAGGTGTGTACCAATAAACAGCTGATACTCACCGTTGGACAGTTCTCTGACAATATGGCGCTCCCAGACTTTTTCGAACAGTGTCTTAACCATAATTTCGCCTTTCAGATTTTTCAATTTTACAGGAATGCATAATCGAGCATCCTATTCAACAGCAAAACCCGAAGACAAGGAATGACAGCAGTTCCCAGCGTGAGCGTCGTTATACCGACCCGCAATCGGCCGCAACTCCTCATGCGGGCGATCGCAAGCATCACGATACAGAATATCAACAACATCGAAATTATAGTAGTTCAGGACGGTCCAGACGAAACTACACGCTCATTACTTTCCGATTTTTCCGATCTCGCCTTAAAGGTAATCGAACTTCCCGTGCATCAAGGAATGGAAGCGGCAAGCACCGCCCAACAGGATCCTTGCCGAAGCGTGAAGTCACTTCAGAAGCGAGAGAGGGCGGGAAGAATCGCGGCGACGAGAATTCGGGATCATGCGTGCCCCAGTCGCAGATCTGAATTCCACACAGCTTCTTGGACGGCGGGCCTTTGGGAACGTCAATTATGGAAAGACGAAGACCAGCTCGACTCAATGTGTCCCAAAAAGGTTCGCACTTGAGATCGGTGATCCGAAAGTCATAGGTCTTATAGGTCCCTCGTCTGAGCTGAGTGTGGAAATACCGGCCATGCCGCGCCGGTGAAACGCCAGTGTAAAAAGAAGGCCAGACGGCGCCCGTATAGAGACCGGGAGGATTCGCCGTAAGCCCCCAGAGGCTCTCTTTTCGAAACGCTTCGATATTTGGAAGAAACCCGTCTTCGCACCATCGAAAGATCAAGTCCTTGTCGGCGGCATCCAGACCAAGAAATAGAACCTTTGCAGGAGATGTCATAGGACTAGGATTCTGCCGAAACCAGCTTTAGAAACTCCCTTGAGGTACGGATTTTTAGGTGATGGATTGAGATTCCGACGGAGATGCGTCCGAAAGATTCCTCTGTTTCCTTGCAATCTTCGACCAGGAGTCGCGCAAAGTCACCGTCCGGTTGAAAACGAGTCGTTCCTCGTTTGAGTCGATCGTATCGACGCAGAAGTATCCCAGCCTCTCAAACTGATAGATGCCACCTCCCTGCGCCCCGGCCAGGCTCGGCTCAACAAAGCATCTGGCAACTTCCAGCGAATCGGGATTCAGATTCGAGATAAAGTCTTTCCCGTCTGAGGCCTGGTGGGGTTTTTCACTGGAAAACAGTCGACTATAGAGCCGCGCCTCCGCCTCGATCGCATGTGCGGCAGACACCCAATGAATCGTCGCCTTTACCTTTCGGCCGTCGGGCGAATGTCCGCCACGTGTCTTCGGATCATAAGTGCAGCGCAGTTCGGTTACTTCCCCGGTCTCCCCGTCTTTATTCACTCCCGTGCAGGTAACGTAGTAGCCGTAGCGTAGCCGCACTTCTCTTCCGGGAGCGAGGCGATAGTACTTTCGCGGAGCCTCCTCTCTGAAATCATCTCGCTCAATATACAGGTTGCGAGAAAACGGCACTTTGCGCGTTCCTGCGGCCGGGTCCTCCGGATTGTTGACGGCATCAAGTTCCTCCATCAGATCCTCGGGATAGTTATCGATCACTAACTTCAACGGATGTAGAACGCCCATCACACGAAGGGCTCGTTTGTTCAAGTCCTCCCGAAGGCAATGCTCGAGAAGCGCAAAATCGACCACGTTGTCTCGCCTGGCTACTCCGACCCGCTCGCAGAATTCTCTGATTGCTTCCGGAGTATAGCCCCGGCGACGCATCCCGGCAAGCGTCGGCATACGCGGATCGTCCCAGCCCGCAACATGACCTTCAGCAACAAGCCTCGAAAGCATCCTTTTGTACAGGAGCGTATGGCTCAGATTGAGTCGGGCGAATTCGATCTGTTGCGGGTGGTAAATCTCGAGCGCATCGAGGAACCAGTCATACAGCGGGCGATGGTCTTCAAACTCCATCGTACAGAGCGAATGGGTTACCTGCTCGATCGAATCCGACTGCCCATGGGCGAAATCATACATCGGATATATGTGCCAACTATCCCCGGTCCTGTGGTGAGGAATTTTGATGATCCGATACACCACGGGATCCCTCATATTCAGGTTGGGCGCCGACATATCGATCTTTGCTCTCAGGACCCGAGCCCCTTCCTCAAATTCGCCATCTTTCATGCGCCCGAACAGATCGAGATTCTCCTCAATCGTTCGGTTCCGGTAGGGACTGTTCCGCCCCGGCTCTGTCAAAGTGCCGCGATATTTTCGGATATCTTCACTACTGAGATCGCAGACATATGCCTTTCCCGCTTCGATCAACTGAATGGCAAATTTGGCCAGCGTGTCGAAATAATCCGAAGCGAAATAGAGGTGCTCACCCCAATTCCATCCCAGCCAACGGATATCTTCCTTAATCCCCTCGACAAAGCCGGCTTCCTCCTTTTCCGGATTCGTGTCATCGAAACGCAAATGGCAGGTGCCTCCGAACTCTCGGGCAATCCCAAAATTGAGACAGACCGACTTGGCATGCCCGATATGGAGATGCCCATTCGGCTCCGGCGGGAAACGTGTCACCACGCGACCATTCCAACGGCCACTCTCCATATCATCAGAAACAGCCTGTCTGATAAAATGCTTTGGCACTCCGGATTCTTCAGAAGTCATACTGGATTCAACATTATTTGGAATTATCTGGCGCGAATGCGGTCAAATATCGGATGAGATGCAGATCAGTGAATTTCTCCATAGTTCTGCAAGAATTTTCGTACTCGGGTCAACGTTCTCTCCTTACCAAGAACACGCAAGAGGCCGTAAATGCCGGGTCCGGCGCTCGTTCCGGAGACAGCTAGCCGAACAGGATGAATATACTCGCCGGTATATACATCCTTCTGTTCAGAGAGCTTTTTGACAACTGCTTCAAGCTCATTTTCATCGAAATCGCACAAGGTCTCCAGTTCCGTGAGCAATTCTTTCAGGCGCTCCAGGGGTTCACCCTTACGAAAAACTTTCTTGCGTGCCTTTTCGTCGATCGGGAAGTCTTCGCTGAAGAAATACCCGGTATAGGCAGGCAATTCATCCAGTGAACGAACCTTCTCCTGGCATAATCCAACAACGCTCTGATAGTAATTTTCGCCGATCCCCTCCCCTACTACTCCCGCGGATTCAAGCAATGGTCTCGCCATCCAGGCAAAGGTCTCGACCGGAAGTTTTCGCATATAGGTGGTATTGATGTGGGCCAGTTTACGATCGTCGAAGCGCGCCCCATCCTTGTTGATACCGGGAAAATCAAAAATTGATATGATCTCATCAATTGGGATGATTTCCCGATCGTCTTTAGGCGACCAACCAAGCAAGCAGAGATAATTTCGAACGGATTCGGCGAGGAAATTACGGTTCTCGTAATCCTCCAACAGGAATCCCTCGTTTCTACTGCTCATCTTGCCCTTTCCATGCGCTTTGAGAATCAATGGGATGTGGGCAAAGGCCGGGATAGTCGCATCAAGAGCGGAGAAAAGTTCTGTATGCTTGCTCGTATTCGATAAGTGATCCTCTCCCCTGATAACATGCGTCACTTTCATTGTGATGTCATCAACCACAACGGCGAAGTGAAATACCGGGGTGCCATCCGACCGGAAAATCACGAAATCCTTCTCTTCCTTGCGGGTTACCTCACCTCGTACTGCATCGTTGATAGTCTGCGGCTCGTTCGATACCTTGAAGTAGACCGCGCCATCTCTGTCGTAGGCTCTACCGCTTTCCCGAAGCCTCTCAAGATATTCACGGTAAATATGCGTTCGCTCGCTCTGGAAATAGGGTCCGGACTCCCCTCCAGCTTCGGGACCTTCATCCCAATTCAGCCCGAGCCAGCGCATCCCATTTAAAAGATCCTGCAGCGCCTCAGGAGTATTCCTCTCTTTATCGGTATCCTCTATTCGCAATATGAATTCACCTTTGGTATGCCGCGCGTATAGCCAGTTGAACAACGCCGTGCGCGCGCTGCCAATATGAAAACTGCCCGTCGGGCTCGGTGCGAATCGTACTCTTACCACAACAAGAAAGCGTAATTTTTATGTTCAACTCTCGGCAATTCCCGAAAGTAACGGGCAATCGAACATTGCGACCACCTTCCAATTGGGTCCATATCTATACGTTTAAGGGTGAATTTCGAGCAAAATGAAAACTGCCCGTGGAATCCCGCGGGAAAATACCAGATTAAGGCAGTTGAAGCTCAATCTCAGCAGATACCTTACCGATATTGAAGAGGCCGCTAAAGGTGCCCGTTTTCAAATCCATCACAATGGTGACGACGGAGCGGCACCGCTTGTGACACTGACTCGACGGTCTAAGCGCAAAGACCCTGCCATATACTTATCCGCCGGTATTCACGGTAACGAAACGGCTGGACCGTTCAGTCTTCTACGTCTCCTTCGAAATCACGATTTCGCCGCCCACGTCAACTGGTGCCTCTTTCCACTTCTCAACGCGGAAGGCGCCTCACGCGATCAGCGTGACAATGCCGATGGCCAGGACATCAATCGCGACTATCGGCATCTTTCGACAAGAGAAGCACGTCTCCACACTGCCTGGCTCAGGGAACATCGCGCCAGCTTCGATCTCGCCATATGCCTGCACGAGGACTGCGATGCCACGGGGTATTATATCTACGAATTGAATCCCGACGAACGCCCCTCCGTGGCGGAATCCGCCCTCGCCGAGGTCGAACCTATCGTCGGCATCGATCCATCTCCAATCATCGAAGGCTATCCCTCCAGGAACGGTGTCCTCTACCCCTCTCTGGTACTCGATATTCGGCCCCACTGGCCTGAATCATGTTATCTTCTGGCACACCACTCTCCCCTCGTCTACACGTTTGAAGCCCCATCGAACGTACCATTCGAAGTTCAAGTCGATTCCCATGTTGCAACGGTCAAAGCGGCAATCTGTTCGCTCCTCCGCATTCGCCAATCACGCCAATAAGTTTCGCCTCCAGATTCTTCATATCAATCTCTGTCAGTTGCATTTTCTCAGCACAGAAGTATGAAATATCCTCCGGGAGAGGGGCGGAAAACTGCAGCGTACGGTCAGATAGCCTGAATCGAAGCAACGCCGCATGGATCGCCTGCCGATGAATGGGCAAGAGCGTCTCCATCCGGTCCGTCCATCCATTTTCGATAAATTCCAGATAGAGCGTGTCATCGGGCCCGTACATCTTGTCTCCAACAATTGGGTGACCCATCCACTCGGCATGAGCACGTATTTGATGCTTTCGACCGGTAAAGATCGAGACTCTCGTCAAAGTGAAATCCTCTCGCGACACCATCGGTTCAAAGTACGATCGGGCCCGCCGGGCGCTATTGGATTTGCGAACCGTCTGTTTGATATAGACGGGGCTTTCAATATCGCGGGCGAGCGGCTTGTTGATCATCATACTTTCCTGCAGTCTACCATCGAGAATGGCGCAGTAAATCTTATCGACCCGCCTTTCCTGCAGGGCTTTCTGGCAGTCTCGCGCCGATATTCTATTCTTGGCGAAGACGACAACACCGCTGGTTTCACGATCGAGACGATTCACCAGCCGAAGTACCTCAAGTCCGGTATACTCTCTGCACGCTCCAACCAGGCTTGAATACGGACCTCTCTTAGACGGGTGGCAAACAACCCAACCCGGCTTGTTTACTACGAGATAATTCTCATCCTCGAAAAGAATCCAACCGCGGAGTTCTTCCAACGAGATAAGATCCGGTTCCGGGCCGATTCCTACTGGGGGTTCTCGGTTATCCGGCATTGGTTAGAGCCTGTTCGAAAAGGAATGTTGCAAATAAGCGATTCATAGTATAGGTTTAGAGAAGCTTTGAGAAGACTTTCTGCACAGAAGATCGAAGGGCCTGCACTACTACAATATGCTTGGCGAATTTCAGAAATTCGCTTCAAACGGCGTATTATTCAACGAGGAATTTTTGATTATTCCTCTAATAACCAAAAGAAAGGCTATACAAATGAGTGATAATAGTGACGAATTGATTATATCAGGTGTGCATCTCGAACTCACGGAGGCGCTTAAGAGTGCCGTTACCGAAAAGATGGACAAACTGTTTCGTCACGAGGGTCACATTATCAGGATAAGGGTGGAACTTGAGTACAATGCTCATAATTCCAAACAGAATGAATATATCGCTAAAGGGCATATCGAAATAAACGGTCCGCCCAAGATCGCTTCGGTCGCAACGGACGATCTCTACAGGTCAATTGATCAGCTGGTCGTCAAACTGGACCGGATGCTGCGTAGGCGGTCTCGACTTAAGAAAGTAAAGCGCAAACACCCCCACGGAGTCGATATACCTTCGGAACTTCCCAAAGTGTCGGCAGCTTAGGAAACTGTCGGATCGAAAGTACGACGGGCTCCTGGCCAGGAAATCGGATGATTTTCCTGGCTAAAAGTTCGACTTGAAAAGGGCGGCCCGATTCTCTTAATTCTTCGAACGCAATTCGAATTCAAGCACCCGTAGCTCAATTGGACAGAGCGCTTGGCTACGGACCAGGAGGTTGGGGGTTCGAGTCCCTCCGGGTGTGCCACTGTAGAGAAAATTCTCTCAGCCCCTGGCCGGTTGCATTCGAAGTCGAAAGTGGGGTTTTGATAAGAGCCCACCAACCTACGTGAAGAAAAAGGTGTGAGGGAGGAATTTCCCGCCTGAACGTTGAAATTTCCGGAGTTTTTTTCCGCACAGCGCTCCTGGCAGCCTGTCGGACCTACTCCAACCTTTTCAATATCGTAAAGGTAAATACTCAGTGTTAACCGACGTCACGTTCAAACGGAATGCCCCTGGTACACTAGTTGCTTCAAGTCTGTCCTCCAAGCGCGTGGATTTCGAACGGCTGTCGAATTTTTCCGTGAAACTGTTGGTAGCAGGGCTATTCGCGGATTACCTTCTAACCAAACACCAACGTAAGACATGCAAACTGAAAAGGTTGAGATATTATGGTTTGAGATCGTTTCGCATTATCGTGAAGCCTGTATACATTACAGGGAGGGCGAAAGCGATGCGATGCGTATTTTGATGCGAGATGAGCTACCCAACCTCATTTCCGAATGGGCCGATATTACAGAAATGAGTACTGAGGAATGTAAACTTAGAGTACGCGCTATGATTTCTGATGAATATCGCAAGATAACCGAGGCAGAAAAAATCCAACAAATAGTGATCGACCACGTGGCAAAACATGTGCTGCCGAAAATGACGAATTACACGAATGATCTGCCCTATCCGACCGAATCAAATAAAGCCATTAATGAAATCAGTAATCCGGCCGTAAAGAGAGAATCAGACTCCGCATTGCCTATCGATGATGACTCGCGAGAAACAAACCATATGCCACTCTTTACAACACGCAGGAAGATTCCTCTACACAATATCGGAGATATGATAGATGCGCTCAATGCGGAAGAATTCGAACCGATGGCACGATCTCTAAGCCCTCTGCGAGCATTTACCTAACCCGAAATCTCAGATGCACCATGTCTAAGAAAGTCAAAACCACAAAACCCATCTCGAGTTCTAATTCGGAACTCACTCAGCAACGTCCCGTGATGGTCGGACTCGACTTGGGAACCAACACCTCGTGCCTCCAGGCATCATTTCGCGGTTCCGAGCAGACGGAGGTCGACACAATCGTTCCCACCATTGTCGGTTACGCCAATGAAGGCATCCTGGATGGAATCCTTCCGAGGGGCGATAAGACTCTCTTTGGAATCGAAGCCCTTGAACAGCGCCTACACCTCAATATGGAGCGGCCGCTCCGAAAAGGGATCATACAGAACTTGAAACCGGCTCGCGATTTTGCCCGGCACCTCAGATCGAGGTTGAATATCGAGAACGGATCTGAAATTCGTGCGGTCGTCGGGGTACCCGCTCAGGCCGATAGCGCTTCCCGTGAAAACGTGAGAACTGCAGTTACGGGCGTGTTCGACAAAGTGATCCTTATTCCCGAACCCTTTTTGGCGGCACTCGGCTACCGGGATGAGTCCCGACTGGACGATCCGGATTACGTCGACCCGGTCCGAAACTCCATGTTTATCGACATCGGCGCGGGAAGTGCCGATATCTGTCTCGTTCAGGGGTACTTTCCCCTCACTGATGATCAAGTCAGCATTGATTTCGCCGGCGACGCGGTGGATGAGCTCCTTTTGAAGGAAATCCTACAGACCTACCCGGACTGCCAGCTGTCACTCAACCGTGTCCGGGAACTCAAAGAGGAATTCTCTTACGTCGGAGAAGCGGATCCCACGATCGAGGTAGATGTGATTATAGGAGGAAAATCTCGTAGACTCCAAGTTGGTGAGCAAATCGCAACTGCCTGCAATGAGCTGCTCAATCGCATTTTTGAGAAGGTAAGAAATCTAATTGGCAAAGCCGACGGCGACAGCATATCGGAACTGCTTCAGAACATTGTTCTGACCGGAGGTGGCAGCCGTATTCGGGATATCGCTCCAACTCTCCAGAGATTGCTTGAAAATGACGGCTTTGCTGAACCGAAGGTGCGCTCCATCGGAGAGAATTATAAGCAGCACGTCGCCAATGGTGCACTGAAAGCCGCCAATCAAGCGAAAGAGCGACAATGGCAAAGAATTATTAGTTAGTCCGAAAATCTCGGAGATTTCCGGACTAATGGGAAGCGGTAGCCTCCGGTTCTTGTAGACTCATCCTGGCGCTTTCGGTTAAAGAAGGTGCCAGAGAAAGGTAAGTCTCCATTTCACCTTTACCCTTTACTTCGATCTTACCGCGCGGCTCGAAATCAAAACGACTCCGCAATCTCTCATAAGTCGAAAGGGTCACTTGCACTCTCCCTGGAACTCCCAGCGTCTCCATTCGACTGGCAAGATTTACCGTCTCTCCCCATAAATCGTAAGTAAACCGGGTCTGGCCGATGACACCGGCAACCACGGGACCGCTGTGTAAACCGACCCTCAGTTGAAGATTCATCCGGTGATCCTCGTTAAAAACGTCGATATGATCTAAAGCTTTGTTTGCGAATTGCATACATCGAATCTCGTGATCCTCGGTATTCGGTGGGATGCCTCCGACGATCATATATGAATCACCAATTGTCTTAATCTTTTCCAACTTCAATTCTTTCCCAAACTCGTCAAAGGCTCTGAATACATAATTGAGCATGTGGACCAAAGAGGCAGCGTTTACGGTCGCCGACAGGGCGGTAAAACCCACAAGGTCGGCGAAAAGCACCGTGGTGTCATCGATCGTGTCGGCGATACTCTCTTCACCTCTACGCAGACGCTCGGCAACGCTCTCCGGAATTACGTGATCGAGGATCTCTTCTGTCTTCCTCTTTTCCGACTGCACCTGCCTAAGTAACTCACGCTCCTTATTGCGCAGATATTTGCGTTCGAGACTGGCATGAACGCGAGCCCACAGGAGCGTCTCCTCGACCGGTTTCGTCAGATAGTCTTCAGCCCCTTTCTCTATACACCTCAGTACACTATCCTGTTGATCGACCGCCGTCACCATTATCACTGGAATAGGGAGCAATTGATCGTGGCTCTTCATATAATCGAGAACCTCGTAGCCGTTCATTTTCGGCATGTTGATATCGAGTAGAACGAGATCGATGACCTCATTGCTCTCCAGTATTTCCACAGCCTTTTTCCCGTCTTCCGCCTCAAGGAAATTCTTGTATCCTTGATCCTCCAGGAGGGTCACGATGAGATCACGATTATCCTCGAAATCGTCGACTACGAGGATGTTCATCCGCAAGAGCTCTTCCTGGAGATTTTTCTGCACCTCTCTACCGCACGACTTCATTAAATATCTCTTCACCTTTGTGAAGTATCTTTTCGGATCGTGTTTCGAGAAACTTTCTCTCTTCCAGGGAGAGATTTTTGGCCGTTACGACGATAACTGGAATTCCCGCGTAGTTGTCATTCGATCGAAATTCCTGGAGAAAACTCAGACCATCCATGACCGGCATCATTAAATCCAGGAATATCACATCGGGCCGGAAAGTCTCGAGCATGTCGAGTGCTTCCCGTCCGTTGCCCGCTGTTCGTATTTCGTTAATACTATCGTCCAGCCACAGCTTCATCAGCTCCTGATAATCTTCCTGGTCATCAACTATTAGAATCTTGCGGTTAGCTATTTGATCCGAATTGATCGATCGTCTAACGCAGGCCAGAAAATCATCCTGCAAGACCGGTTTCGTCAAGGAATCCACCGCTCCCAGAGATATTGCTTTCGTCTTATCCGCCACCATGCTCACTATGACCACCGGAACATCGGAAACATCGGTATCAGACTTGAGCTTAGCCAGTACTTCCCAACCGTTACTCTCGGGCATCATGATATCGAGTGTAATCAGGTCAGGATGGTATTCTTTTACAAGATCGACGACTTGGAGAGGTTCACCACATTCTTTATAATCGGCACCGAGTTCCTTCACATACTGAATAATAAACTCGCGCGCATCGGGATCGTCATCAACCACCAGGATCCGTTTTCCCGGCTGGATGGGAAGTACATTTCTCAACTCCAATTTTGAATCCTGTTCAACTGTCGAAAGTCGAGGCGCCGAAGAGGTAACCAGCTTTCTGAAGGAATTAGCGGCGGCGTCCTCCGGCATTTTGCTATCCAAATCCGGTTTTGCGACTTTCTCCTCTTTTTTCTCTTCCTTCTCTTTCTTCTCTCCTTCTACCTGTTTGTCGCCACCTCCCTCGACTGCCACTCTTGCAGGCTTCTCTTGCGGCTCCTTCTTTCGCTTTGATTCCTCGGCTGCTCCTCTCTTCACAGGCAGAATCATCGAAAAGGTGCAACCCTTGTTGATACCCTCGCTGCTTACCTCCAAGCTGCCCCCCAAGAGTTCGATCATGGAACGCGAGATAGTTAGACCGAGACCGGTCCCCCCGTATTCTCGAGAGGTGCTGCTGTCAGCCTGGGAAAATGCTTGAAAAATCTGTTCGACACTCTCTCGGCGCAACCCGATTCCGGTATCGTTGACTTCGAGCCGAATCTTTCCCATAGAAGCATCTAGCCAGCCACAACGCACCGTAACCGATCCTGTCTTGGTAAATTTGATGGCATTCCCAACTAAATTGATCAATACCTGCTTGAGTTTGTGACCATCGGTCTCCGCAACAATCATATCTGAATCTGCGACCTCGACATCCAGCCCGATATCTTTTGTCTCGGCTTGCGGCTGCAGCATTTCGACCACATCTCGGATCACCATAATAAGATCGGTATTTTCAAAGACGAAATCCATCCGGCCAGCCTCAATCTTCGAGAGATCGAGGATGTCGTTGATCAGGCTTAGCAGGTGTCTACCGTTGCGGTTAATCTTTTCCACCCGGCTCAGCTCCGCCTCTTTAAGATTGTCCTTTCTGTTCTTCAGCAAAATACCGGAAAAGCCGATGATGGAATTTAAGGGTGTGCGCAACTCATGGCTCATATTGGCAACGAATTCGCTCTTCTGTTTGTGCGCCGTTAAGAGATCCTGATTAGCTTCTTCGAGAAGGATCGATTGTTTCTGCACCGAGCTGTAGGTTATGGCGTTGGAAATGGAATTGGCCAAGGCATCGATCTGGTTCTTGAGCACCTGTCTCGTCGACGAATCCATGCTCTTCAGTCCGGCCAGAATAACGACACCGAGTAAACGCTTCTGAAAGATCACGGGAATACCATAGAGACAGCGAATCTTGGCACGAGCCAAGCCCAGGTTTATCTGCGGCAGCGCTTCCTCATCCATATCTTCGAGCGAAATCCACTCCCTCCTGCTGATCACTTCTCCCGGAAGGCCATCCATCGCCCCGCCACCCGAAAAACTCCTCAGAAAAGATTGGTCCACGCTCCTTTTCGTTATGCAGTTCAATTCGTTCCGCTGCTTATCGTAAAGATAGAAAAGGCCTACCTGACAATTCGTCAGTTGTGTGAGCGAATCGATCGCGGCGTTCGTTATGACGTTTACTTCGATAGAGGAGATCTGGGAGAGAAATTCGCCAAACTGCTCCTGCCGCCCCACTGCCAGAGACAACTCCTCGTTCTGCTTTTCAAGTTTGGCGCCCGACACTTCCAACTGCTCCTGCGATTCCTCCAAATCATCAATGGCTATCTGGATCCTCTCTGCCATCTCGTTCACGGAGTTGGACAGCCGTCCGAGCGAATCATCCCCAGGGTCGTTTGAACGCGCTCTGAAATTCCCCTTGCCAATGGAATTCGCCACCCGAGAAAGCCTGCTCAAACGCATGTCGGTGCGGTTAAACTGAAACAGAATTACGACTACTATGCAGCTGGTGAGCGTAAAGATCGCCTGCTCTTTACTAATCAATTCACTCGATAGTTGCTTGGGAAAGGCGAGAATCGCCAAGACAAACACAAGCAACACCAAAGGCAGCGCCCAGAGCGTAAATCTCGGTAGCAGTTTCCTCAATTTCATCGATCAAGGCGAATTGGCAAGCCTCTTCACTTCGCTTATCAATGCCTCTTCATCGACTATCGGTTTGCTCATATAGGCGTCGAACCCTGCATCCAGAAATCTCCGTTTGTCGTCTTTCATAGCATGGGCTGTCAGAGCCAAAGAGGGTATCCTATTATACTCCTCATCCTCCTTAAGTGCCTTTAAAAGGTCGACTCCGTCCATTCCGGGCAGGCTGATATCGAGGATAAATACGGCAGGTGCGACACTCTCGGACTTCTCCAGGAAATCCAACAGATCCAACGCGCTCACAAAATGGGTAACATCGAAGTCTCCCGATAGCATGTCCACTACCAGATCGGCATTATCCGGGTTATCTTCTACTAAATAAATCGTATCCATTTAAGCTCCAATAAGTAATAAGTTAAGTAATCTACTGCACACCAAAGCTTTTTACCAATAAGAGAATACAAGGCTCAGCCCTTTTCTGCAAGTTCCATTTTCTGGCAAAAGAAGGACACTGCTCCGAATTTCCCTCATAACGGTCAAATCTGCAGATGCTTTGGCCACCGAGAATTTCTCATCCCGGCCTAACTTCTATAGAATTTCATAATTTCGAAATTGAACAACCCCTTTTTGGCCTATTTCCCGCCTCTTGGTGGGGTTTCGGAGAATCCTGCCGAAGGACAGGAATGATCAAGTTCAAACACGTGGCCTGAACACCTTCGAAATGAAATCGAGAACCATCTCTTGCAAATCATTTACCTCGCGGAGACCAAAGGCACGGAGCGTCAGGAAATACAGTATCACCGCAAACGGAACGATTACAAACACGGCGATCGAAGATTTCGCTCTCCCGGTCAGTTCCAGGACACTCACTAGCGCCCACGCCAGATCGGTAACCAGCGCCATCAGTATCGCGGCTCCACAGATCTTCAGAAGGGGAGCAAATCCCCCGCTCCTTCCGGACCGCCGAAATCTTCTCCTTAAGAGTATCTGCATGGCGAAACTATGTACCATTATGGCGGAGACATTTGCTACAGCCAAACCCACGATGCCAAATGGCCTGAACAAAAGCAGACTGAATCCTATATTCAGAACGAAGTTAACCACTGCCAACCGGAACGGTGTCCGCGTGTCCTTCAAGGCATGGAACCCGCGCGTGCCGATGGCCGCCAAACCGTAGAAGGGGAGTCCAATTGCGAAAACGGTTAATACAGGCACGGTGTTTGCCACATCATTCACTCCGAATGATCCCCACTTGAAAAGAAGGCTTAAGATCGGTTCTCTCAAGAGGTATAGGCCCAAACCTGCCGGCAGCGTTATCGCCAGTATCAGGCGTGCTCCTTCTTGATACGCAACGAAGAACTCTTGGAGATTTCCTTTTGCGGCAACTTTGGCCAATTCAGGAAAAACCACGGTTGTGACAGCGATTACAAATATACCGAGAGGTAGTTCAACCAGACGATTGGCGAGATAGAGTATGGATACCGCCTCATCGTTCAAAGCCAACGCAATCAATCGCGAGACCATGAAGTTCACCTGAAGAATCGCCGCCCCCCACGCACTGGGCAGAAACAGTTTCCAAACCTGCTTCAGGCGATCGGACCCACCCATACTTATATAAGGCCTCCATCCGCTTCTCCGCAGTGCCACAGCCGGTATTAGAAGCTGCAATAGCCCACCCACCAGGACTCCGCCACAAAGAAAACCGACAAGCTCCACATTGTCCTCCGCCAGGAGGTAGCCCAGAAAACCCAAAGCAAAGAGGATTACCAGATTCAACCAGACTTGAGAGAGGGCGGCGATGGCAAAACGGCGCAAAACGTTTAATCCGGCCGCGAGCACAGCTGCCAGACAAACAAATATCACATAGGGAAGAAGAACGATACCGAGATCGAAAGACAGATACCAACGATTCGACAGACCCGGGATGTATCCCAGGAGCAAGAGTGTCAGGCAACCCAGAACTATCACTACCAGGAGAACAAGAAACACCCGGGCAAATACCTGATTAAGCAGGCGAAATGCGCCCTGCTCTCCATTCTCTTCCAGTTCTTCCGACAACATCGGAACCAGGGCCGAACTAAGCGCGCCTTCGCCTAACAGTCTTCGAAACAGATTGGGCAGAGTAAAGGCAATTAAGAAGGCGGAATTCAGCGCCGAGGCACCCAGTAGCGCGAAGAGGAGAATGTCACGCAACAATCCCAAAACGCGCGAACCTACGGTTGCGGCAGCCACAATCGAGATATTCTCTAGTCTTTTCGGCATCCCGCCACTGAACTCTTTTGCGGAGCGACAATCCATCCCGTCGGCAAAAAGGTTCCCTCTCAGAACAGACTGTTTATCACTACTGTCCGGTTGTTTTTCTAGGAACGCAGGTTAATCGATTGATAACCAACATTTTACATATGATTTCTGCTGTTTTCGACTTGAAATTGCAAAAAGCCTTGTGGACTCTCAAAAATTTCGAGGGTCCAAATCATGTATACAGGTCGATTCGTTTTTTCTCAAATCATAGATTATCTTCCGCGCCATCAGTTCCATCGTTGCGTCCAACGCTACGGAGGCGACTACAAAGTTCAAAAGTTCAGTTGCTTCGAACAATTTCTCTGCATGGGTTTTGCCGAGTTGACCTACCGGGAGAGTCTGCGCGACATCGAAACCTGCCTGCGGGCAGTACAACCAAAACTATACCACGCAGGGATTCGAAGCGGAGTATCCAAAAGCACGCTCGCCGATGCCAACGAGAAACGAGACTGGCGCATCTACGCCGACTTTGCACAGGTCCTCATCGCAATGGCTCGTCCTTTGTATTCAAACGAGGATCTGGGCATCGACCTGGACAATACGCTCTACGCTCTGGACTCCACCACGATCGATCTATGTCTATCACTCTTCCCGTGGGCACGTTTCCGCAAGCACAAGGGGGCGGTGAAGGTCCATACGCTTCTCGATCTCAGAGGCTCTATCCCTTATTTTATCGAGATTACCGATGGAAAAGTTCACGACGTAAACATTCTGGATCTCATCATCCCCGAGGCCGGTGCTTACTATGTAATGGACCGAGCCTATCTGCATTACGAGCGCCTCTATCGGATCGCACAATGCGGTTCTTTCTTCGTCACACGCGCCCGCCGCGGCTTTCAGTTTCGCCGCCTCTACTCTCAAAAGGTCGACAAATCAACCGGTCTGCGTTCGGACCAGACCGTTGCCCTGGTCAGCTTCTATCCTGCCAAGGCCTACCCCGAAAGACTCCGGCGTATCACTTACCTCGACCCCGACAGTTCCGAGCGCTTCGTGTTTCTCACCAACCAGTTTGCCCTCCCAGCCATAATCATCACCCAGATTTACCGTTTACGCTGGCAGATCGAATTGTTCTTCAAATGGATCAAACAGCACTTGCGCATCAAGAGCTTTTTCGGCACCTCCGAGAATGCTGTGAAGACTCAAATCTGGATTGCCGTCAGCGTCTATGTGCTCATCGCCATCATCCGCAAACGCCTTCGCCTGGAGATCAGTTTGCACAAAATCCTACAGATTCTCAGCTTCACCCTATTTGAGAAAACTCCTATGACTGAACTACTTACAGAAACCGATTACACTTTCAATGAACACCGCATTCCTAAACAGTTGGAGTTGTTTGACTTATAACCGGACAGTACTGACTGTTTATATAATCTGAACGATCGATGAATTCAGATTTCCCAGACAGATTCAGAACAGGTCGGTCACGCATTGGAAAGCGGGCTAAGAGTCTACCTCTGGATCCGCCTTCAACGGCGGCGGCGCTTTGCTTTAAAGACGATATTCACGATCGTATCCAATCGTGAAAAAAGGAAAACACGATGAACCGCGGCGCTCGATATATACACCGTTACCGGCTTGTTCTGTGCCTGCAGATTCTTAACGAGACCGATGATCGCATTGAGCCCGACTGAGTCGACCATTCGCGCGGAGTTGAGATCCAGGCTCAGCTTCTCCCAATCCTTGGCCCTTTCCTTCCGCAGTATATCGCTTGCGGAAGAGAGGCAGGCCTCGGCATTGGTGCTTAGAATATCGCCTCTTACTCTGATGGATAACGTTCGTTGCTCTTCGTCTAGCTCTCCCGTAACCATCGGAGTTTACCCCATTGTTTCAAAAACCCGAGATCACCCGCCCTTAAGAAGCCGTTTGAAATGATGGGGTCTATTCATTACGCAATTGGAATTCGAATACTACCGTCGCTCCGTCGTTTTTCACTTCAAAGGTATCGCTCAAGTTTTGAATTATGGCCATCCCCAGGTGTGTTCCATCGGTCGGATCCAGTCTCGTCAACCTCTCAGAAAGATCGAAACGGTGTCCATGGCCCGGATCATCCACTCTCACACGCACAATACCCAAGCCAGGACTAAATGTGATCTGAAGAGTACACATTTTGTCGGATGACTCATCGCACCCGTAAACCAGGCCATTAATGACCGCCTCACGACAGCAAAGGAGCAAGTCGTAGATACGGTCCTCAAGCTCTTCAGATATCGCATATTGAAGACTGCGCCGCCACAAACCCTGCAGGCGATCCACATTACTGATCTCCTCACCTGAATACTGCTCGTATATTAGCGGTTGGAAGAGGTCGTCCACTTTCGCACTTCTATCCAATTGAATACCCATTACCAGTATGTCGTCGGGAGGATGAATAACAAACTGATCACGTGTCTGCTCTACTGGAGCCAACAGCTTGTAAATCAGACTACATGAATCAATCTCTAAATGTGCCGCATATTCCGTAAGACCGTCGGTAGCGACACAGAGGAAGTCCCCTCCTTCCAGCAATGGGACTTCCTCATAAAGACGGTCCAAAGCAAACCACCCCAAAGGAGGATTTCGGATCTTCGAAAACGCGCACCTTCCGTCCTTGTAACAAATCAAATAGGGGGGAAATCCGCAGCTAAGTAACGATATGCTATTTTTCCTGAGATCAACCATTCCAGCACATACTGCCAGGGATACCTGTATCTTGATACCACTGCTTCCATCATTTCCGTCCGTCGGTGCCCATTCATCGCTCAGTGTCCTATTAAAACTGTGGAAGATTTCCTCGAGGGAAGCTTCATGTTCAAGCAAACCCCTCACCATTCCCTGGAAATAGGCGGATACGAATGCTGCTCTTACATCGTGTCCTGAGACGTCTCCAATGATAAATACGCAACGATTCTCTCCCATTGGCAGCACATTTATGAAATCGCCTCCAACTTCATAAAGGGGTCGAGAATAATACCGCAAGAAGGGGGCGATCTCCGGTGCTCGAACAGCCTGAAATATCTGCTCCATTCTCCCCACTGCCTTGACCTCCTCATCAGTGGCCCGCAACTGGCGGCTGCGTTCCGTCTCCACCACTCCCCGTGAAACCGCTTCGGCGAGCGTCTTTCGATTTACAGGTTTCTCCAGAAAATCACTGGCGCCACCTCTTAGAGAATCGCGCACCAGGTTCTTTTCCCCTTGGGCGGTTACGATTATCGTCGAGAGGCTGTCATCCTCCCTCATTACCCATTCCAACAAATCCAGTCCGGACTGGATCGGCATTCGGAAATCCGTAAGGATACAGTCGATCTTATCAATCCCTTCCCCTCGAATCTTCGACTGCGCCTCCCTCACACTTTGAGCAGTCAAGACCCGGTAATTGAGCCTCTTCAGACTTAGCCGAAAGAATGAGAGGCCGGAAGGGTCGTCGTCTACAACCAGGATGGTAGGCTTTCTGTCCTCTCTGAACGGACTCATATGTGTATCTTGGCCCCTACTGCGCTCAACTGAACAATCTGTTGTCTACACTATTCGGCTGATGGAATATTGGAATAGATAGCGGCAACCGCTAGCATGATAGATGCCAACAATGAAGAAGACGCTCAACGAGCTTCTCGGAGCGGCCCCATTGCGGTTGCACACACCTTATCATCCGAACGTCTCAACAGACGGGCCCTTCCCGTCCAGTGCATTCCTCCTGATCAACCAGAACCGTCCTGAATCCATCAGCGATGATTCGTGATCCTCAAACTCGGTTAGAGACGCGACTCACTGAGCTATGTTCGCTCCCTTGTAGGCCTCTCCGACAGTCACTGCAAGAAATTCCGAGACACCCATTTTCTCATATTCTGAAGTCGACCACGGGGTCGCAAAAAGGGTCAGTTTAATAGAGCTCAAAACAACATCGGGAAAAACGTCCTTGCCTCGTGACGCTTACACCAGAATAATCCGGCTGCCTTTAGAAAAGCCAACAGGCATGGACCAGTTATCGCAAATACTCAGTTTTCTGGTTTTTTCCACATTGGCGGGCCTTATCGGCACCGGGGGGATGACGGTCTTTCTCCACATCGTCACGCAGGCCGGCATCACAAATGCACGAATGGTAGTGGCGATAGGCAGCCTCTTTACGAAATCGCTAGACTCGGCTCTGCTCGTGGGTGCGATTCTCCACACCATATCGGGTATCGTATTTGCCATGCTCTACACCCTCGTTTTCATTGCCGGTGGCCCAAAATCGGGCGGTTTAATAATCGGTATCGGTCTCGGTCTCGGTTTTCTTCATGGTCTTGTAACGAGTATTTGCCTCATGGTAGCAATTGCCGAGGAGCATCCTCTGGAGGAATTTCGTCATGCCGGCTACAGTGTCGCTCTGGCTCATTTCGTGGGACACATCATTTACGGCGTGCTTGTCGGCGTCGTGATCGCGCTTTCCGGTATCGCCGCGGCGCCCACCTACTAGGAATCTATCGGACTTATGGTCCGTCAGATTCCTGCTAGTAACCTGTCGGCAAAGTCCGACAGGTTGCCAGCCCGGGAAACAGGTATTGATTTATTTCGTGAATATAATTTGACAGAAGCGAATCACGACTAATAGATACCTGCCCGTTGACTTACTCTCGTCCTCAAGGGTTCCAACCCAAACACGGCACCGACTAGACAGTTCCTTTGCGGCGGACTAAATTAAAACTATTATTTATACTTTGGGAGACAGCATATGAGATTTGCTAATACTTTCCGGTTTCCTTCATTCCTCTTCATTGGGTTAATTCTGCTGTTTATGGCCGGCTGCGGTGGCGGTGGTGAGACTGCTGATACGGGAGCCGCTCCCTCTCCAGCCAGCGCCGCCCCCGAAGGCGCCATTCCAATTCCGACCGGCGGGGCCAAGATATCAGGGATCGTTAAATTCGAAGGAGATGCTCCCAAGTTGAAGGAGATTGACATGTCCGATGAACCTGTCTGCGTCGGCCGGTGGGAAAAGAAAGGGCACTCACCCAGGAGCGAGGCGCTCGTGCTGGGAGAGGGAAACTCATTGGGAAACATTTTTGTCTCGGTAAAGAGTGGACACGGCGCGGCAAGCTACATACCGCCCTCGGACCCTGTGGTGATCGATCAGATCGGGTGTAAATACGCTCCCCACGTTTTCGCACTGATGAAAGGGCAGAATATCGTGTTCAAAAACTCCGACGGAGTCCTGCACAACGTCCATGCTCTGCCCAAGAAAAATCGCGAATTCAATCTCGCCATGCCCGGCAGTATGAAGAATTCGAAACCTAGGTCCTTCAAGAAGGTCGAATCGATGTTCCGGGTGAAATGCGACAAACATCCATGGATGAACTCGTATGCCGCGGTTATGGAACACCCGTTTTTCTCCGTCACGGGCGAAGATGGATCATTCGAAATCAGCGGACTCGCGGCCGGTACCTATGAAGTGGAAGCCTGGCACGAAAAGATGGGTACTCGGGTCGCCACCGTAACTGTGGCAGCCAACGAGGCACAGACCGTCAATTTCGCCTTTTCCAGAGAGTAGCTCCCATTTCAGGAACATAGCCAAATTCCCGAAATTCAGATGCTCTCTAATCTTGCTGCTCCACAAGGAGATTTAATCAACTGTCTGCCTTAAACGCTCCATCGCATAAATGTCTGAAGATACCGTCACCACTACCGAAGCGACCGAAGCCGAACACCATTACGAGCTGGCCTTCTGGCGAAAATACATCTTCGCCACCGATCACAAGATGATCGGCCTGCAGTACGGCATAACCGGGGGATCCTTTCTCCTCTTCGGGTTCTGCCTCATGATGCTCATGCGTTGGAGCATGGCCTATCCAGACCAGGCGGTGCCGTTTCTCGGATTTCTCTTTGGAGATTCAGGCGGCGCCATCACTCCCGATAATTACAACACATTGGGCGCCATGCACGGAACCATCATGGTCTTTATGGGAGTCGTCCCCCTGGCTGTGGGGGCATTCGCCAACTACGTCCTCCCCCTGCAGATCGGCGCCGTCGATATGGCCTTTCCCAAGATTAACGCCGCCAGCTACTGGTGCCTTTTCGTCGGCAGTGTTATCATGGTTGCGAGCTTTTTCCTTCCCGAAGGCGCCGCCAAATCGGGGTGGACCTCCTATCCGCCACTCGCCGATATCGACGCCGGTCACGGTCAGACCTACTGGCTTTTCGGTATGGTCTTTCTGATTACCTCGTCGCTCTTAAGCGCCATCAATTTCATCGTTACCACCATTCAACTGCGCGCTGACGGCATGACATTTATGCGCCTGCCCTTTTTCGTCTGGGGAATGTTTGTGACCTCCTTCCTGCTCCTCCTCGCCTTTCCTCCGCTCGAAGCAGCCGCCGTTCTCATGTTGATGGATCGATTGGCCGACACCAGTTTCTTCCTTCCCACCGGACTCGTTGTGAGCGGCGAGGTCGCCGAGATCAGCGGGGGAGGCAGTCCCATCCTCTGGCAGCACCTCTTCTGGTTCCTGGCGCATCCGGAAGTCTATGTCCTGATCTTGCCGGGTTTCGCCATTGTCACGGAGGTTCTTACGGCCAATACGCGCAAGCCGCTCTGGGGCTACAAGTCGATCGTATTCTCGCTCATCTTTCTAGGCTTCATGTCTTTCGGCGTGTGGGCGCACCACATGTTTATTACCGGGATGGGAACAACAATGAATGCCTTTTTCCAAATCACCACGATGATCATTTCCATACCTTCCGTGATCATCCTCTCCTGCCTCTTTATTACCCTGTGGGGCGGCTCCATCCGTTTTAATACGCCCATGCTCTTTGCCCTCGGTTTCCTCCCCATGTTCGGTATTGGCGGATTGACGGGATTGCCTCTCGGCCTCAGTGCCGCCGACATCCATCTTCACGATACCTATTACGTTATTGGACATTTTCATTACGTCGTAGCTCCTGGGACGCTCTTTGCCCTCTTTGCGGGAATTTACCATTGGTTCCCGAAGATAACCGGACGCCAAATGAACGAAATGCTGGGTAAAGTGCACTTCTTCGGTTCCCTCGTCTGCATGAACCTCGTCTTCTTTCCCATGATGATCCAGGGTCTGGCAGGTATCAATCGCAGGCTCTATGACGGTGGGGCCGCCTATGCCGATCAGGCCGCGGTGCTGGACCCTGGTTTCTATTCACATGCCGCGAATCTGCTCCATCTGAACAAGGTGATGTCTCACTCCGCCTGGCTTCTGGGTCTCTTTCAAATCGTTTTCGTCTTTAACCTGATCTGGAGCATCAGAAAAGGAAAATCGGTCGACCGAAATCCGTGGCAGGCCACCACCCTCGAATGGGCCGCCCCCTCTCCTCCCGGCCACGGCAACTTTGAAACCCCGGTCGCCGCATATCACGGCCCCTACGAATACAGCGTTCCCGGCGCCTCTCGCGATTTCAGCCCACAGTTTGAAAAGGATTCAAAGCCACAAAAAGCCCAGGAGTGAGTGAGTATGTCTGCCATTGTTATACCCTATGTTGATACGCCGAGGCCGGATACCGGCCTCACCAATGCCAAGCTCGGCATCTGGCTCTTTCTCGCCTCCGAAGTAATGCTCTTTGGCGGACTCTTTTCTTCCTACGTCCTTCTCCGAGTCGGTGCCGAAGTCTGGCCGGTGGGTTCAAGCATTCTGAACGTCCCTCTCGCCACAGTCAACACTGTGGTTCTGATCACTTCCAGTATCACGATGGTCCTGGCGTGGGCTTCGCTGGTTAGAGGAGAATTCAACAAATATCGCCTCTATAACTACGCGACGTTGGCCTGCGGCCTCATCTTCCTCATTGTAAAATACTTCGAATACAGCGCGAAATTCGATCACCATCTCTATCCTTCCAGCAGCACCTTCCTCGCAATCTACTTTACCATTACCGGATTACATGGCCTTCATGTCTTCAGCGGCATGTGCACGCTCGCTTACCTGCATTGGCCCGGTTCCAAAATGTGGAAGACTGAACCGGTGCGCTTCACGGGCCGGGTCGAGTGCGCCGGCCTCTTCTGGCATCTCGTCGATCTTGTGTGGATTTTTCTCTTCCCTGTTCTCTATCTCATGTAAAAGGGAGTATTGTAAAAATGGCAGAAAACCTTGAAGAACTGGATCAGCACGTCCGGACCTGTATCGGAATATTCGTTGCTCTCCTGGCCCTCACACTGATCACCGTCGCAGTCTCCTATCTCGACCTCTCAGTGCCGGCAACCATCAGCATCGCCCTCAGTATCGCATTGGTAAAAGGTTCGATGGTGGTCTCCTTTTTCATGCACCTCATATCGGAAAAGAAACTCATTTTCTGGTCGCTCTCGCTAACTGTGATATTCTTTTTCGTCCTAATGGTTCTGCCCATCGCAACGGATCAGGACATTACCACACTGAGAGTTGAAGTCCGGCACTAGGGATATTGGCCGTGTCGCTGAAGATCTTCCATATCTGTTTCATTACGATTTCCATCATCCTCTGCTTCGGATTCGGATGGTGGTCCGTTCGGCAATCAGGGCCCTACCTGCTAGTCGGCATGTCGTCGTTTGCCGCCGGTATCGCCCTCTTTTTCTACGGCAATTACTTTCTCAACAAGATGCAGAATCTGTGAATACGATGAAGCATACCTCTCCACTTCTGCCGATTTTCATTCTGTTCGCAGTCCTGTTGTCGGCGACGAACTCCCTCTCAGCTTGCACCGTCTGTTTTGGAAAAGTAAATGGTGATCTCGCCCAAGGATTGAATTTGGCGTTGGTTCTTCTTCTCGGCGTCACGACTTCCGTATTGGGGGGATTCGCGGCATTCTTTATCTACCTTTGGAGACGCTCCAAGGCTTATCACCTTCACCAATCTCTTGGTGATCACTTTCAAAGTAATACAAACACGGGCGGAGATTGATTATGGAACAACCGATGAAAGATTTCTTTGGGTTTCCCTGGTTGCCCATTGACGTTTCCGAGCACGGAGCCGCATTAGACCAGCTAAACCTGATCGTCCATTGGCTGATGCTCTTTCTCTTTATAGCTTGGACTGCGTATTTCATCTACGTCCTGGTGCGCTTTCGGCAGTCACGTAATCCCAAAGCGGATTATGAAGGGACCAAATCCAAGATCGGATCTATTACTGAGGTCGTAGTAATCGTCGCGGAGATTATCCTCCTCGGCGGGTTTTCGATTCCCCTCTGGGCCCAATGGACTGAGGATTTCCCAGCCGCGGAAGATTCTGTCGTCGTTCGCGTCGTGGCCGAACAGTTTACATGGAGTTACCACTATCCGGGTCCCGACGGTGTTTTTGGAAACACAAAGCCGGAACTAATCGATCTTGAGACTAATATCCTCGGTCTCGATACCAACGATCCCAATGCCAAGGACGATGTCACAGCAAAGAGACTGAATCTCCCGGTAGACAAGCCGGTTGTGGTACACCTGAGTTCGAAAGATGTGATTCACAGTTTCGGAATACCCGTCATGCGAGTAAAACAGGACGCTATTCCAGGTGTCAGCATTCCCGTTACTTTTAAGCCGGTCGTGGAAGGAAAGTATCTTATTGCCTGCAGCCAACTCTGCGGTAACGGGCATTCCGCGATGCGCGGCTTTATCGAAGTCATGTCACAGGACAGCTTCGACGATTGGATGGCTGCGGAAGTGGCAAAGGCCCAGGCTACCGCTGAAGAGGATGTCTGGTAGAAATCCGTCGCGCCGGGTTCCTGCCCGGTATTGTTCGCCCGGAATTCAGTACTCAAGTACCTAGCAAAGAGAGTCATCAGTGGTCTCGCGACGCGGTCCAGGCACCTCGATACTCGCTGCTCTTTGTGCGAGCAATCCATTTCCCAGATTTCGCACTCTCGACTTGCCGCGAAGTCCATTATCTGCATTGGTTCAACGATCAATTCCTAACCCTCTTGTATAAGGATACCTGAAACTGAATCGGCATCGCAAGCTCCTTGGATTTTCGCTCCTTCTCCTCGTCCTCCTAATGGGTGCAACCCGTCTCTGGGCCCAGGCAGAAGCAGGAGTTGATGCTGAATACCGCGACTTTCCCAAGATCGGAAGTCGTGTCGCGATCTGGGTCGTAGGAGAACTCCACCTCATGTATGCGGCCTTCGTCCTGGCTGTTCCCATGTTTGCCCTTCTCATCGAGTTCATCGGTTACAAGACGGGCGACAAACGTTACGATAAACTTGCCCACGAGTTTACCGGCCTGCTCACCGTATCTTTTTCTTTTACCGCCACCCTGGGCGCCCTCCTCACCTTCATGTTGATGATCCTCTACCCCAGGTTCACCAACTACCTCGTATCAATTTTCAGCGTCACCTTTTGGCCATACGGTCTGCTCTTTTTCGGGGAAGCCGTCTTTCTCTACAGCTACTATTACGGTTGGGGAAAGTTCTCGCCGCGTATGCATCTATTCCTCGGTATCTGCCTTAATATCGTGGGTACCCTTATTATGTTTATCGCCAACGCCTGGCTCTCCTTTATGATGTCACCCAGCGGGATCGATGAGGCCGGAAACCTCGTCAGCACCTGGGACGCGGTCAACAACTATACCTGGATGCCTATCAACATCCACCGGCTCATCGCAAACCTCTGCCTCGGCGGTTCCATCGCCGCGGCTTATGGCGGTTTCAAGTTTCTCAGTGCGACTACTGACGAAGAGCGGGCTCACTACGACTGGATGGGTTACGTTGGAAATTTCATCGCCATCTGCGCCCTCCTTCCCCTCCCTTTTGCGGGTTACTGGCTGGGTAGCGAGATTTACGCCTTTCGCGCTCAATTGGGCATGGTTCTAATGGGCGGAGCATTCTCCTGGTTATTTATCATCCAAGCCGTCCTTATCGGCATGCTCTTCCTCGGCGCGAATTACTACCTTTGGCTTGGAATGGAACGGATCGAAGGCGCCGAGCGCTATAGGAAATACATAAAATATCTTCTCGGCCTCGTCACGATCTGTTTCATCGTATGGGCAACCCCGCATTCGCTTGTTGCCAGTGTTCAGGAACAGCGGCAGATGGGCGGCGCGCATCACCCCGTTCTCGGTATCCTCGGGGTCATGTCGGCAAAGAACACCGCCGTAAACATTCTCATCCTCACCACCTATCTCAGTTTCCTGTTGTATCGCCGCGGCAATAAGGGCAAGCCCCTCCCGATGGCTCAACAGTCCACTACTTCTAAAATTGCGCTTCTTCTGACAGCTCTTCTGACTCTCCTCCTTCTAATCCTGTTTCGCAATCCCTGGATGCTGATATTGATCGAAGCGATCGGTATCACCGCGGCACTTGTGCTTGCATTTCAGAGCCGCGGTGTCTGGGGACAGGCGCTCCTATTTGTCCTTTCGTCCGGTATCGTTATTTTTTACGGAATCTACGGGTACTTTGTCGAAGCAACCATACGCATCGGCTTCTCCGTCCTTCAGGTATCATCTGTCCTCATGGTGCTTATTCTGGCAACCGCGCTTGACATTGTCATATTTCGGAACGCGCCTGAGTTTGGCAAAATCAGGTGGGGGAAAATCTCCAACCGCGCCCAGTACACGCTCTTCTTCCTGGCTGTCACTTTTACCTGGCTGATGGGGCTGATGGGCTACGTCCGCTCCGGCCTGCGCCTGCACTGGCATGTCTATGAAGTCATGCAGGATACCTCCGCGGATGCATTCACGCCCACGCTCGGTTTCGCCAGCACCGTCGTCTCGATTGTCGTCCTCATATTTTTTGGATTCATTATTGTGAACTTCTGGCTGGCGGATCTCCACAACCGAAGGAACTGGGAGCCCAGGAAACCGGTGGACGAAAGAGCATGACGAATCTTCTGAAAATCGTCCTCCTCACCATTTTCACGACCCTCTTCTACTGGTATGTAGGGCAGCAGGTTCCCCAGAAGGAGACACACCCCCCCGAGAGCACGGAAATTCGCGCCGACATGAGCGTGGATGATATGGTCGCCGCGGGGCAGGAGATCGCATCCGCCAAAGGCACCTGTACTCTCTGCCATACAATCGGATCTCCCGGAAACAGGGCGCCTGATCTCGCCGGAATCGGGCAGCGGGCCTCGACCCGCCGGGAGGGATACAACGATATTGATTACCTCGCCGAATCTCTCTTCGAACCCCTCGTCTATGTCGTGGAAGGATTCAATCCGATCATGACACCCGTCAATAAGGCGCCGATCAACCTTACCGAACCGGAGATTCTCGCAGTTATTGCTTACCTGCAGAGCTTGGGCGGCACCCCTACGGTGACTCCCGATACCATGCTCAAGTATTTCGCCGGTGGTGACGAAACTGAATCTGCAGGAGATGGCGAAGTGGTTGCCGCTGAACCGGGACAGGCAGTGGATTCACCCGCGGAGATGGTGGCAGCGGATCTCGGACCGGAAGAGTTGATGACAAAATACGCCTGCATCGCTTGCCATAACTATACAGCTCCTGTAAAGATGCTCGGTCCCAGCCTCTACGATATTGGAACGAATCGGACTAAAGGCGAGATTTACGAATCCATCATCGAACCCGATGCCTTCCTCACCGAAGGCTATCAACCGGGCCTTATGATTGCGACATTGAACGGTACCGGCTTTTACGAACAGATCACACCGGCACAGCTTAAATCAATCGTTGATTTTCTAGCTTCCAGGACAGGTGAATAAATGAATCTCATTATCCTCGCCAGTGTTGTAGGCGTGATGGTCGCCCTCTCCATTTATGGAAAGACCCGAAGCCCATTTTGGATGAATGTTCTCTTCTGGATCGTGGCATGGTGGATTGGACTATTCGTTATCTTAAGATTCTCAATCATCCCGCCTCTCCCAGCCTCTATCGTCCAGATGTTCATGGCAATCATCACAATTGCCCTGCTCTTTTTCATCTCCTCAGATACAGGAATTCTGAAGGAAGTTACGGGTTCTCTGACCCAGTTTATCGTAAACAGAAAGTTTAGAATTCCACTTACCCTGGTCACTATTCTCCTTCCCCTCTTCGTCGCCTGGAGAGTCTATGCCGGAATGCAGGTTGAGATTGTTGCGCCCGTGTTCGGTCGCTCCATTCACCCCGCTCCACCCACCCAGTTTACGTTTGATGGGAAGCAAATCCAACTCGCGGATTTCGAGAATCCGTATCGAAAACTGGAAGTCGAGAATCCGGACGAATTCATGAAGCACGTCCAAAACGGGCGTAAAGTCTACTATGACAACTGTGTTTTCTGTCACGGTGATACGCTCGAAGGGAACGGTCTCTTTGCTCATGGGTTTAACCCCATTCCGGCCAATCTGGCCGACTCCGGCACCATCGCCCAACTACAGGAAAATTACGTATTCTGGCGAATCGCAAAAGGGGGACCGGGTCTCCCTGACGAGTCGGGTCCCTGGAGTTCCGCCATGCCGACCTGGGAGAAATTTCTCACCGAAAAGGAAATTTGGGATGTTACGATGTTTGTTTATCGATTCACCAACACCATACCCCGTGCCGACATGGAACTCGCACACTGATGATTGCTCCCGGACAAAGGCAATATTCAGTAAGCAGTGGCTACCTAATCACGCCACCGTCTTTTCGCTACTATCTTGGATTGATTGCCTTCTGGCTCTTTTTATCACCGCTCCTTCACTCACAGGGGACAGATTTGGGAACCGAAGCGCAGATAAATGCCGGGAAGGAACTCTACCAGGATTTTTGCGCCCACTGCCATGGCGACAACGGTGACGGGAAGGGAAGCGCCTTCCTCCATTTCGCGCCGAAGCCGAGAGATTTCACTAGCGGCAAGTACAAAGTACGTACCACACCGAGCGGAGAGTTGCCCACTACGGGAGATATTAAGCATATCATCCGTGTCGGCATGCCATTCAGCGCCATGCCGGCGTTTTCCAACTTCAACGATGAAGAGATTACCAATCTTGTCTACTACCTGAAGACGTTTAACGAAGACTTCGAGGACCCGGATTTCGTGCCTGTTCCAATCGATTTCGAGAAAGCTCCAAAGTACTCCGAAGAATCCGCAACTCGCGGCCGTGACCTCTATGTAAAGAATGAGTGCTATACCTGTCACGGAGATCAGGGCAGGTCGGATGGAGTTTCCGCGCCTACACTCGAGGATGATTTCGGCCCGGAAAAGTACCATATCCGCCCCGCCGACCTCACAAAACGATGGTCCTTCCGTGGCGGCCCCACTCGCAAAGACATCTATCGCACCTTCACAACGGGGCTTAACGGCACCCCAATGCCCTCTTACCAGGACTCGATCCCCGAAAATGAGCGTTGGGACCTCGTAAATTATATCTATTCCCTTTCGGAGCGTGATGAGACTGATTTCTCAACGACGCTCGTCGCTGAACCTGTCGAGGGCGACTTAGATCCCGCGCGGGGAAAGGAATTGTTCGCGAACGCCACCATTTCTCATTTCCCGGTCGTTGGCCAGGTTATTGAACCGGGCCGCTTGCTCGCGCCATCGACTAACGCGATCGAAGTGCAGGCCGTCTACAACGCCGAGGAATTCGCCATCCTTGTAACATGGCACGATATGACCGCTGACACAACCGGAGAAAATGCACCCGATGCTTCACTGGGGGAGGAAGACTTGCACCAGACGTCCCGTGTAATCAGTGAAGAAGACCAGGAGAACCCGCAATTTTCCGATGCCATCGCGATTCAGTGGCCGCAAAAGATGCCGGAGGGGTTCAAGAAACCGTATTTTCTTTTTGGGGACGCGAAGAATGCTGTGAACGTATGGTTCGTCGACCTCGCTCAGGGAGAGACCGTAAAGCAGTATACCGGAAACGGTTTTCAGAATCTCATCGCAAGCGAGTCAAACGGTGTTTTGGTTTCCTCGAAATACGAAAACGGTGAATGGTCCGTCATTTTCAAGCAAAGGCGGGACCAGACTGATGCAATACCGTTTGTCGAGGGCGAGTTCCTGCCCCTCTCCTTTTTCGTTTGGGATGGATTTAACCGCGAAACAGGCGTTCGAACGGGGATAACTCCCTGGTACAGCATCTACCTCACTCCCGCCGATACCCAATCTCCCATTGGGCCAATGTTGACCTACGGATTCCTGACCCTTCTCGCCGAAATCCTCATCATCTTTTTCGTGCGCAGGAAATACACTGGATCGCCGGAACCCGCCCCCCAATCCGCCTGATCGCGATTGGTCCCTGGCCGTTTCATCCTTCATCTTCTCCCTCCAATTTCGCGCTTTTTCGCGTGCTTAGCGGGCAATTCCCATCCGTCGGCAGATTCTTCCTTTTGCCCATCATCTTTCATCATTCCTCCTTTCCCTACCCCATCCTGCCCGGAAAAGGTGCACCGCGGCCCAAACCGCAACGACAGCGAAGATCCAATAGAACAGATTCATTGGCTCACCTTTCATCAACGATCGCACTTCCCTGCCGATGAGGGTGATCGCTTTTGCAGATGGCCCGAACGCAATTATCCTGGTAAACCATTTGAAGCGGAACCAAACCAGAATTGGAAACCCGACCAGGACGACCGCGCCGAAAATATAAAAAGTCCACCACGGCACTGTTCCGAAGAAGTCTACTTTGCGCTCAGGTGTAAGCTGCGCAATCGCTCCTCCCATATACACCATTCCGTAGATGAAATAGATCACAGCAGCGCGATGATAGGACTGACCGTCGCTCGTTGGGAGGAGCCAGTCTCGAGCTATTTGTCTATACCTGTGCAATGAAAGTTCGATGGGACTGTCGGGTTTTTATTTTTGGCGAAGTCCCGCCCAATGGGACGAATCTGAATATTCAACGCTCAACATCCAACGCCCAACGTCCAAGTGCAACATTCTGGTGACCAGGCCCGTGGCTGTACTCTTTATTCATCGGAATTTTCTTTTGCCGTACGGATGCTGGTGAAAAAAATCCGGATAAGTTGTATTTCTTTTTGCTCATCTTTTCTCTCCTTTTATGTTAGTCTTCTCCTAGCCCGGACATTTCACACACTTCGTAGTGAGACTGTCCCGGCGCGCCGGGACTGCGTATCAGTGCCTTTCCGCAGCACGGCGGGCGACAGCGTGTTGGAACCCTCTGAGGTCGCCGGACAAGGGAAGGCTTTGAGACGCAGTGACATCCGAGGTCGTAGCAGAAGATTTGTGAAATGTTCGGGCTAGCCTTGTATTGGACGTTGGACGTTGTGATTAAACCAGAAGGCATAGAGAAACTAACCCCAAACTACTGCGTCCGCATCCCATACTGAATATACTCTCGCCTCTTTTCAAATCCGAGATCTTCCAAGATTTCGTAAGGAATCTCTCGCTCCGAAAGGCGGGGGATGCGGACGCCCATTTCGAACGTCTTCGATACGTACCGAAGAAGGATGCTCATATATAGAGGCGTTTTCTCTCCGTCGCGGCAACCGAGAGCACAAACATCAACAAATCGTTTGTTCTCTTCAGAGGCGTCCCTTGCAAACACATAAGCCGCAATTCCATCCAGATCAGGTATACCAAATCCTCTCATTTCTTCCATTCGGTTCCGCAGTGTTTCCGTCTGTCGAATCCACGGTAGCGCCTCGTCTACATCCAATTCCTCACCCTCCTCCCCTAACAGGTAGCGGTCTTCCAAATCTCCTATGTATATCTCACTTATGAGCTCAGTGAGTTCCGGCTGCTCGAGTTTCCCCTTCAATTCAAAATCTGTAAATCTCCCTAATTTCTGGTGGCCTTGTTTCTCAAAGAATCTGCAATTTTCGGCGTCCCTTTCCTCAAGTTCTACAGTGAGCAAAGGGGGACCTAAAACGTGCATCTTACTCTGCAGAGAATCCAATAGATGAGAGCCGTATCCTAATCGCTGGAATCCGGGATGAACGCCCAAGCGAAGTATGACTGAGGAGCGCCGTCGCTTCGCCGCGATCAGCACTGCTACTGGTCCACTATCCTCTGTCGCCAGCATACACGAGCTGGTCCACAAGTTGAGTTCCTTTATCTCCCTCTTGAAAGTCTCCACAGTCATAGGAGCCAGACCCGGAAAATGCACGAGATAGGTCCGGTTGACTGCATCGACCAACTCCTCTATATCATCCGGCCGACAAAATCGAAAAGAGGCCATGAGCGAAATTCGACAGGCACCTAAATTGGGAATCTGTCGGACTTAGGGACCGACGGATTCTTCTGATACAAACCCTGATTCGAAAGCGCGTTAGGTAACACTCTTTCTGTCCGGAGATCCTCAAAATCTTCGGACTGCGGATCACATTCCTGAACGCTTCTTCTCCAGCGCCGACATGATTCCCTCTTCATTCATCATCTCTTTTGGTGGATGATTAGGCGGGAAATCGTTTCTCTGGGTGCTGGTATACTCCGGTACCGCTGAAACATCCTCCCTTCCATTTCCATTGCCGGCCGAATTCGGGTCGAGTCCGGCAGTTTTCAGCATCTCTTCCATCATCTGCCGGCCGGCCGCAATTCCTCTCTCGATGAGAGTGAGATCAATCTCAAAAATCCGCTCATCGAGGGCCATGTCTTCAACCTTTTTCTGCACTCTGTCGCGCATGAATCCGGCAGGAACCCGAAGAATGCGCTCCGCCGCCTCTTCCGTCCAATCAAAGACAGACTTCAACGGGTTATTCTGACTATCTCGAGCGATCAATTTCATTCCGTTTCCGAGGATCGATTCTTCCAAATCAGCCGAATCGCCATCGGCCCGCTCCTCGCGATGCCTTTTCACGCTCTCTTCATGGCCAAGCTCCCCAAGGAACTTCTCGGCGAATTCCAGAGTTACGGTATTCAATTTGCGTATGCGGGCAGCCTTTTCGATGTAGGCCTTAGCACGGCGTTTTTGATAATTATCCTTTATCGCAGGCAAGAGACGCCTTGCCTCCCGCGTCCAGGAGAGTCTCTTCCCATCATAAGTGGATTCCTCCTCGCTTCCCCCTTCCGAGGCCACAATCTTGTCAACCATCTCGGCTGAAATCAGCTCAAAATCTGAATTTCCGCAAACCGCACATTTTACGGGATTTTCTTCCGTCGCTGTCGTGCCGCAGTGTCTGCACATTGCTGTGCCTCCTCGGCTCGCCTTTTCAAACGCCAAGACTTCCGCCAGGTCCTTTGTCGCCCTCGCTGCGCTTTTGGGCATAAATCGATCGACAGCTTCATCAATTAGCGAGTTCGTAACCACGCTGTGCCCCTGTTCAACCGCAAGTCGCAAAATGCCCGTCCGCGCTATCCCTTTGACCAGCTTGGGCACGCGTTCCATCCGTTCCTCAGCCTCCGGCGTCCATTGGATGCTCTCTTCCGCTTTTAAATCGAGTTTGGGATGCACCAGTTTCGAACTCAGAAGAACATCACAGGGCGCAAGTCTCAGAAGGTTATCCGTGTTGCTCCCCAGTCCAGAAGTTCCGTTTTCGCTATGCACCCCGATTTTTCCTATAACAAGAACCCAAGGTGGATTCTTGCGCGCAAAATCCAGCATCTTCTGGAACGCTTTGCCATCAAGCAACACCTTGTCGGTTTCCACTCCCTCATCCTTAGCCATCTGAGCCGCAACCTCCAGATGCGACTGATATATCTGCGCTAACCCCGTATCGATGATCTCCTCATGCAATTGATTCTGTTCCTCGAATCTGAATACCTTGGCCGCCCTCTCCGTCAGCACATCAACGATGCCATTGAATACCATATAGTGAAGGTAGGGATCATATACAGAAATCAGGCTGAGCTTTTTTTCGAATCTCCTGGCCAGATCGACAGCCGTCATCAAAGCGCCAAATGACTGCGGGCTTCCGTCAATCCCGACCAGAATCGTGTCCCTCGGCGCTTCATTCTCCTTCGGCACATGTTTTACCACCCAGACATCACCTTTGGCCTCGCTCGATATCTGGTGGCACACTGCTCCGATCTGACTGTCCTTCGTTTTCCCGATCCCTTTAATTCCCAGAATTGTCAGGTCGTAGCTCGAACCCTCGATGTCCCTGAGAAGTTCGACATGATGCTTTCCGTCCATCATCTTGCGCTCCATCTTCACACCCGCCTCTTTGCACTGCTTATCCATGTCATTGAGGTAGCAGTCGGAAATGAGCTTCAACCCCATCGTGATCAGACTGTCATGGATCTTTCTCTGTCGCTCCAGTTCGTCTTCCTGCAGGTATTCCCCCGGTAGCGTAAACTCCATCTGTTTGAAGCGATAATCATGCATCTTTGCGGCATACACGTGATTACCGGTCAGCCTAGAATCACAACGTTTTCCAAATTCGATACCAACCTTTACGGCATGGTTGGAATATTCTGAGTTATCTACCGGGACCAGAACGGACTTGTACATAAATCTTGCCTTCTATTTGTTCTTTTCGCCTGGGAATTCCATAGTGCTCAAATACGATTACCCAACACGGTTTTCCATCAGACGCCAGCATCCAATTAATTCTCAGGTTGTCAACGAATTGCCGCCAATTTCACCCAACCAATTTCTAATCTCAGGAGCTCAGTAAATCCAACACCGACCTCTGAACACCCAACCACCAAAAACCTACAACCTTCCCGTCCCACCCTTCCACCATTCAAATCTTTGCGTCTTTGCGACTTCTTGACAGGGCGAAGTCCCGCTCGCGGGTCGAAGACCGTTGCGTGAGAAATCTTCTTTCCTTCTATCCGTTACTCTCCTCTTTCTTCCCAAAAATCTTCGGCGTCGGCATCCGGCTGCGAATGTCCGCCAATACTTTGGGTGTCACTCGTAGTATCCCGTTCTTCGCGCAATAACCTTCCACGCTCCGTTTCACCATTCCACGAACGAATGCCGGTATTTCTTTCATGCGTTCGCGGGCCTTCTCATCCCAATGAATTTCATCCTTCGAATCCATCTCATAGGCGAGGCCGTACTCCATACCCGAACCAAAATTCAGCTGCTCCCTCTCATATTTTCCCGGCGTGTAGTCGCAGAGTGAGTCCTCCGCCATATAGTTACCCGTCACTCCGAAAGCGCGAGCCCGGCACCCCCCGCACTTTCCATTGAATTCACACTCTCCGCATCGGCCTCCAAGGGCACTACGCGCGCGGATATTAATGAAGAGCTCCGATTCGTTCCAGATCTCAGCCATAGCTTGCTCCCGCAGATTTCCTCCGTAGAGTGGCAGGTAGGGACATGGGGTCATATCGCCGTTCGGGCGAATTCCCATATACTGCGCACCAGCCGGACACCCACCCGCACCACCCGCAAAAGACTTCAGGAATTTCGAATCGGGATCGTTTTCAAATAGATGTCTTACGTAATGCGGCGCGCACTTCGCATTTGTAATCATCTGGCCATCGTACCTCGTCTGAATCTGCGCTAGCGTCCGCAGCACTGAATTGTATTCTTCGGGAGCAATATCCGACACAAATTGCCCACGACCGGTTGGCACGAGAAAGTAGAGATTGAATACCTTGGCACCCATCTCTTTGTAGGCGAAATCGGCAATGGCGCTGATCTCCCCCACATTGTGCTTGCCGACGGTTGTCTGGACGATGAATGAAAGCCCTGCCTTCCGCAGGACAGCGGCCCCATTTACCGTGTTTCGCCACGCCCCCTCAACGCCTCTGAATCGATCGTGAACCTCCGGCAAAAGAGCGTCCAAAGAAAGCGAGAGACCCCGTAACCCAGCTTCACCTAGAATATTCGCAAGATTCTCAGTTATCAGGACCCCGTTGGTCCCGCAGACCACCCACAGATCTTTTCTGCTCGCATAGCGGATTATTTCGAGGATATCTCGCCGTAAGAGCGGTTCTCCGCCTGTCAAAATCGTTAGCGCTTCCGGCGCGAATTCCGCGATCTGGTCGACAATCGCCAGGCAATGCTCCGTGTTCAGCTCGCTGCGGTCCTCAAATCCGTCGCTACTCAGCCTCTGAATCTTCTTAGCCCCGGCATCCAGATAGCAATGCTCACACTTCAGATTACACCGGTGCGTCAGATTCCACGAAATAACATACGGCCTCTCAAATCTGGTCAATGACTCCACCTACTCTTCCTTCCACTTCTTGGCTCGCCACAGCCCGTAGGGCGGCGGCGGCTCACATCCCAAACTCCTCTTTGGCTTCGTCCAGGCACTTCTCATTGACCTGCGGATACCCCTTCTCCCTGGCGAATTGCTCGATCCCCTGCTTTGCCATGGGCCGCACAAACTCCGGAATGTTCTGCAGCCGCACCATGGCCTGCGCCGTCCAGGGAATAATCAACTCCTCACTCGTCGCGCCGGTCCTTTCTGCGCCATCAACTATCGCATCCCTCGCCACTTGCGAAAACGGACACTTAGCCTCCGAGGAAGAGATCTCCGAATTCTTCGCGCCGGTTGCCTTACCTTGCGCATCAATCAGAATTCCATCCGTCTCAGAAACCGTCTTGCCCCCGATCTCAACGCCCATCGAAGTTACCAACTGAGTCTCAAAAGGATTGGTCAGCATAGCGACTTCCATTAAGCACTCTGGGCATTCATACCGTAGCGTAAGGGATCCCCTTTCATCCGGCGTGACGCTCCCGTCCCCCTTTACCAGCTTCATCTGGGTGTTGCAACTAACGCATAGAAAAATCATAACCACTCTTCCCGAGCCCCAAGAAACTGAACGCCTGCTTAAGAGAGTTCAAGATATTAGGGAGCGTTTTCATTGGACTCATAATCTAGCCACGCACTCTTAGATACTTCCTTTACAGTTTATGGGTTCGGCAGGACTTCGACGATCCCGTTTTACGCGACGATTCACTCACTGCAGGGCTGCTTCGGATTATGCGGAGCAAACCTCGTCGCGAACCTTGTCCCGAACGGGAAGCTGACGATCGACAGCACCTCGGTGAAAGCAAACAGCTGCTGGCTTGTCGATTGGTTGCGGCGACGCTGCGCCAGGAAATTCGTAGTACTGCGGAGTCCCGGCGCACCGGGATGGGTAACTCTCCCTCTTCATCTCTCTCCGTTCTCTATGTTTCTCCCGGCGCGCCGGGATTCAATTCTCTTTTCTCTCTCCTGCCCTGAGCCCCGTCGAAGGGGTTCCTTCCTGTGAGAGAATCCTCACAATCTCCCGCCCGATTTCAAAAATTGCACTCGCCACGGGAGTACCAGGCATATCTTCAATGGTCCGTCCTTTGTCACAATTCCGCGCCAACTCCGGATCAAAAGGCACCTGCCCCAGAAGAGGATAATCCAATTTCAGATCACCCCTTGGGAAGAGCGGCCTCAATTCACCAGTCTCCGCACAATAAAAGCCGGACATGTTCTCCACGTATCCAATTATCGTTGACTCCGCTTTCTCCACCGCCACCACCGATCGCGATACCACCCCTTGAGACACATCGGAAGGAATCGTGACCATCAGGAAACGAGTTTTCTTCCCAAAGAACTCCGCAAACTGAAAGCAGCGCTCAGCGCCTGGAGGCAAATCGAGTAGAAGAAAATCCAAATCGCCCCAATCCGTCCCTCTTAGAAATTCCGCCAGGGTCGAGAATTCCTTTGTCGCACGCCACACATGAGATTCACCACTGGCCACGCTCGTGAAATCCACCGCTTTCGTTTCCGGCACGATTGTCCCCATCGAGAGCACTCCTATCCCGCTTTCTGTCCGGGGGACGATGAGGCCCTCCGCCCCCGGAATCAGTGCCGTTTCACCAAGGCCTGAGAGCCGCGCAAGAGAGGGCCCGTTAAAATCCGCGTCTAAGATGCAGACGGAATTGCCCATCGCATTGAGCGCCACCGCCAACTGCATACTCAGTGTGCTCTTCCCCACTCCTCCCTTTCCCGAGGCTATCGCGACCATCTCCTTGATACCGGATAATTTCTTCTCGATCTCGGCCTTCTGGGACAGGACCTGCTCCATCACATGCGAGCCGCCATCCCCTTCCAGATCGAAATATGATTTTATCTGTGATGATTCCGTCATCGTGCTATTGTTCGCATCGCCCGAAAGTCTGGGAAATCTTCATCACCTGTGAAACCTCGCTCCACGAACAATAGAAAGTGATTGTGTTTCTCCCTCCTGCTTCCTCAACCCCAATCTCTGTCTCCGGTCTTCGTCCTCCCATCATCCTAGCGCAGCGTAGACGCAACCAAAAAAAGGCGGAGAGGGAAAAATGGAGACGGGGAGACACGGGGATGCAACCGAAACCTTTGTCGTAAGCTTCGTCGTCAACTTAGTCGCCTTTTCTCGCTCTCTCGAGGAGGCTTAAGATGAAGGATAGAGGAAGCTTCTCTTCCCGTCAGGGTTTCTTTGTCGCGAGCCTTGTCGTGAGCTTTGTCGCGGTATTCTGTCGCTCTCTCGACAAAGCTCACGTTGCTACACCTCCCTCTTTCGCGCATTTTCGCGTGTTTAGCGGGCAATTCCCATCCGTCGGCAGATACTTCCTCCTGCGCTTCATCCTTCTCCCTCCCCCTTTCGTTGCCCTTCATTTCCCGGCCTGCCGGGACTCACCTTCCCCAACTCCTCAATCAACCCTTCGGGCGTCCACTCGTTACCGCGATATATCTTTACGAGGTTTCCTTTCTCATCGACAACAACGGTGCGCAAGGAATGCGTTATGTCGACCGAATCGTCCTTCCCCGGAACCACGGTAATTCCGAATTGCTCACCGAAGTGAATAATTTCACGGCGTTCTCCCGTGACGAAATTCCAGATCGATTGATCCGCGCCAAGAGCTTCTCCATGTTTCCGCAGCACTTCCGGTGTATCGTAGTCGGGATCAAAGGTAAGGGATAGGAGCTGTGTGTCTCTGCTCAATCGCGTTCCCTCATGGATCGCTGCCTGCACCCGGACAAAATTGCGATCCATCAGTGGGCAGAAATTCGGCAAAGGGCAGCGCGTATAGATGAAGGTCAGCGCCAGGGGCTTGCCTCTGAAGTCTGACAGGTTTCGCTCTCGGCCATTCTGATCAATCAGAGAGATGTCCGGTACCGTTTCACCCTTGCGCACCAGCCGAACCCCGGACGGCATGTGGGTAATCGCGCTTTCCAGCTGATCGAAACCCACTTTCTCTAATTCAGACAAGTAGCTCTCCATCCTCGTTACTACCAGCGTTCCTTCCACCAGATCACCTGGGACCAGCCCCACCAGGATCCTGACGTCTCTCACTTTTATGGGCATCGTCATCGCCGGCATGAAGCCCTCGATCTCCTCGTGTTTCAAAGTGATTTCGTTGTTCTCCGAGTAGAGCGAGATTACCTGTCCGCGGATCGGATAAGAAATCGACTCCGGCGCCTTCCTGCACGATCCCATCAGGATCCCAAAAAGCAAGATGGCCACCGACCCGTACACGCGACCCAGCAGCCTGTCGGACTTTATGTCTCTTGCGATAGAGTTACTCTCACTCATTGTCTCTGGATTTTTTCCGGTTGTCTCGACACCTCTTCTTCAATCCGTGATTTTCCCTGGCTCGGCGCAGCGAAGCGAAGACGGCTCGAATCCGTGGGGCTTTTCTTCCTCTCATATTCTCCTCCGTTTATCTTTGTTTCTCCCGGCGCGCCGGGATTCAAATCTCTTCTCCACGGAAGCAACTACCAGTTTGGTTTATCGCAACCACTTGCTATCTGTGCGAAAAGTATCCGTTACCTTACCTTGATCCGTTGCTTTCAAAGCTCTAACAGGCCCCATTCGTTGCCCTTCATTCATTCGTTGCTGACTCATCTTCCCGCTCAGCGGGATTGCGGCTTCGCTCCGCCAGGAAATCCGTGGCAAAAATTTCCAGCATTCGAACTTCAATCAGGGATTGATTACTTTCCGTTTACGAGTAAATTTGCAAAATTAAATGGTCGAATTACCACAGGTCTTGCCCTTTCTCGTCTATTCCATTCTGGCGGGTCTCGTCGGTACCGCCGGCATGACTCTCTTCACCACAGGTCTTGCCCTTTCTCGTCTATTCCATTCTGGCGGGTCTCGTCGGTACCGCCGGCATGACTCTCCTGCTCTACGTTATTACAAAATCGGGCATCGCGAACGCCAGAATGGTCTTTGCCGTGGGGAGCCTCTTCACCCGCTCGACCGAGTCCGCCCTCCTCGTCGGCTCCACTCTTCATGTCATTTCCGGAGTGATTTTCGGGATGCTCTACACCCTGGTGTTTGAAATTATGGCGCCCATGACCGCCGAGAGGGTTATTCAAGTGGGTCTTTTCCTTGGATTTTGCCACGGCATTCTTATCTGTTTCGGCCTTGTCGCCGCCATTGCTGAAGAACATCCTCTCGAGGAGTTTCGTGAAGCAGGGTTCTCAGTAGGCGTCGCTCATCTCCTTGCTCATCTTGCCTATGGACTCCTCGTAGGGCTTGTCATAGCCATTTCCGGAATCGTCGCTCACGAAGCCGCCTTCGCTTAGCAGCCTGTCAGCCCTTGCCGACAGGCTCATAGACACAAGGAATCTGTCGATCTCATCTGAGTCGGAATGTCGATCCGTTACCATGAAATCTTCACCACGAGGATGTCAGTGTCTTATCCCATAACTTCTACGCAATTTGCGTAGATATGCTAGGTAAGTAAGCTACGAACAAAGGGTTAAATCGTGAGTAAATCGGGCACACAGAGCGCCACAGAGAAGCAAAGCACAATCGTAACTTCACACGGACATCGTCCACCCATGTCCTCTCTGTGTGCCTCTGTGATGCTTCTCTGTGGCGCTCTGTGTCCCCTCTTCTGTCTTACAGTTTGGTTGCGGCCGAAGGCTGCCTCATGAATACTAAGTCCGACGGATTCCTAGCCCCGATCGCTTCCGATCCCGGCATATGAGCGCTGTCTTTCAGTCCGAGTTCCTGCCTGAAAACCTCAAGCAACAATGTCGAGAGGTCTTTTCCGTCGTTTCCTCCGCCGGCGGAAGGGCGCTCCTGGTCGGCGGCTGCGTGCGCGATGCTCTCCTCGGAGAGCCGATCAAGGATATCGATATCGAGGTTTACGGATTGGCCGCAGACCGCTTGCAGGAACTCCTCACTGCCCATTTTCGCGTAGAGCTCGTGGGTAAGGCCTTCTGCGTCTTCAAAATCAAAGGTGCGGAAATCGATATTTCCCTTCCCCGGCGCGAAGCCAAAACAACGGCCGGACACAAGGGCTTTGCCATCTCCGGGGACCCCGATATGAGCGAAGAAGAGGCCGCCTCCCGCCGCGATTTTACGATCAACGCCATCCTCTGGGACCCCTCCGACAACCGAATCATCGATCCCTTTAAAGGACGGGAAGACATTGTGAAGGGCATTTTGCGGCACACCTCGGAAAGGTTTGGAGAGGATCCGCTTCGCGTCCTGCGTGCCATGCAATTCAGCGCCCGTTTTCAATACGCGGTTCACCCTTCCACGGTCGAGATCTGTTCCGGGATCGATCCCGAGAATCTTCCTCCCGAACGCATCTTCGAAGAGTGGAGAAAGCTCATCCTTAAGGGCCGGAAGATCTCCATGGGCCTCAACTTTCTCAGGGAATGCGGCTGGATTCGCTACTACCCGGAACTCGAAGCCCTCACCACCTGCCAACAGGACCCCGAATGGCACCCCGAAGGCGATGTCTGGACCCATACCCTGCACTGTATGGACGCATTCGCCAGTGAGCGGCTCAACCACGATTGGGAGGACCTCGTCGTCGGTCTCGCCGTCCTCTGTCACGATTTCGGAAAGCCCGCCACTACCATTTTTGAAAAGGACCACATCCGCTCGCCCCGCCACGACGTCGAAGGGGAACAACCCACTCGGAATTTTCTCGGCTGCATGACCGAACATAAGGCCCTCATTGAATCGGTCGTACCCCTCGTTCTCACCCACCTGCGACCCATCGAACTGCACAGAGTCGAGGCCGGGGACTCCGCCGTGCGGCGACTCGCCCGAAAAGTCCGCCGCATCGATCGCCTCGTCCGCGTCGCCCGCGCCGATATGCAGGGGCGCCCGCCTTTACCGGGTGATCCTTTTCCCGCCGGTGACTGGCTCCTCGAGCGCGCCGAAGCGCTCGCCGTCAAGGACTCCGCCCCCCAACCCATCGTCATGGGCCGTCACCTCATCGAATTGGGCCAGACCCCCGGCCCCCACTTCAAAACCATCCTTAATAAGTGCTACGAAGCCCAGCTCGACGGCGTCTTCTCCTCCCTCGAGGAGGGGAGACAGTTCGCCGCAAACCTCTTCGAGGCGGAAACTTAACTCCGGTTGCGCCAAAGCGGTGTACCGAGCGTAGCGACATCTTGCAATATGCGGGCTAAACCGATCCAATACATTGCCTTTCAAAGCTAAGCTTCTTCAAAATGTGGTTATCGCACTATTCCTGATTCAGGACCCGAAAAAAAGGCCGCTGATCGGCTATTCGCCTCATCACTACAGGGCGCCGAAAGCGTTACCGGCGACCGTGTTAGAAGTGTTAGCAGTCACCCCCGAAGACTGCGAAACGGCGGATGACGTCGTGAGTATAGCCAGCAAAACATTAATCAGCCGATACCACCTCATAAGGCTTTCCATGCTCCGGACCTGTCATACGATGGGCCTTGCTCTTGCTGTTGTGATGATCGCAATGCACCACCTAATTACGATGGTTAGTAGATAGGCGTTATAAGGCCTCGATGTCGTGCTTACGGAAAAGCGGGTGTCGCTCTGCCATTGGATCTTTCGCAGTTGCCAGAAATCGGCGAAAAGGTAGGGGACGCTTTGCCAGACACCCGGGAGACTGCTGAAAATCGCGCTCCAAGCTCCAATTTGAAAAGACCATTTTGCGGTTGATCCCAAGGACCCGAGGTGATTTTTCAGACCTTCAGTTAACCTGACGATGAGGGTTGCACCACCTCCTTCGATGGGACCGAAGCGGCTTCCGATGATGACCATTGAGATTCCTAGAAATTGAGGAGCGGAGCGCCACGAGTTTACATTTCTTTCCCTTCGGCACAATACGCCATCAGATCCAAGGGGCTGAGACTACCCGCACCGGGCTTAGTCATTACATGCAGATAGATCTGCGTGGTTTCGATATGCGCATGGCCCAATAAATCCTGAACGGTGCGGATATCCACCCCGCCTTCGAACAGGTGCGTGGCGAATGAGTGGCGGAGGGCATGGCTGGTCACTCTCTTCCCGATGCCGGCATTTTGTGCCGCACGCTTGATTGCGGCTTGATTGTGGTTCGGTTGCACATGGTGCCGGCGCTTAATCCCACTCCTTGAGTCGATGCTGAGTTCCCGGCTGGGCCAGAACCACTGCCATGCCCATTCGATCCCTGCCCTTGGGAATTTGCGCTCAAGGCCGCCCGGAAGGAAGACTCTTGGAAGATGCCTCGCCCGATCAGATTCGAACGTCTCAGCCAGTTGATCCATATGCGTTCTAAGCTCCTTTTCCAGAACTTTTAGCATTGGAGCTATCCGGTCTTTGTCGCCCTTCCCGCATCGAACAACGACCTGACCCCGCTCCAAATCCATCGGTTGGAATCTCCCTTCGCTCACCGTTGGCGAAAAACCAGCGAATTGCCTCTTTCCATCGCGCTACGGTCCTTTCAGATGAGGATCTCTCGCGAGCAGCCCACTCGACAAATTCCTGGGCGGATCGATTAGTTGCTGCGAGCCCTGCCTTCGTACACCATGATAGATACCAGCGGATGGTAATGAGATAGAATTCTCTCGTACGGGAGTCGACATCAGAACGCTCCAGGATCTCCGCCCAGCGCGGGAAATGCACGATTTTCATTGGACAACCACACAGTGAACATTTGTTCCCGTTGTCAAGTGTTATGCGCCACTCAGTTGAGGTTCTGCAGTTGGGATAATCTCCATGCCGACACTTGCACAGAGTGATTAGTCACTGCCACCCAACAACATACAGACGAGCAGTAGGCCTTAGCGGCACGGTGCATGAAGGATAATATCCACGACCGAGTATAGCATTTGCCTTCTGGCCGGAATCGACAACCTCCTGAAGGTTTTCGAGTGAAGCTTCTGTCGGCGGATAATTCATGGTTGCGTCGTACGGAAACCTTGGTGATATTTAAGGCTTGTATCGACTCCAAGCCGCATGAAACCTGAGCTTAGGAAAGGAATGTCGATGGTAGGAGTTCTCCCCCAGATCGCTGTATTTCTGGCTATCCTAACCCATAATATCCACGACTGAGTGGAGCCCATTAAACTGTTCGCACCAGGGAGACCAAGCACGCCATGAATGGGGACATGAACAAGAGAACAGTGGGCGAGGACGGAATCTACTTTCGTGCAGCAGAAGGCAGTTACACCGGGCCGCCCGAACTGAAAAGCATCACAAAGACTCGCACCTCCAGAAACATGAACTGGATTGCCAACCCCGAAGACGTCACGCTCAGCCCCAACAACTGGCAGTCTGACCCGTCCCGCATCATCTATCACGGCGGCAAATACCACATGTGGATGATCGATCTCGATCGTTCCCTTTGCGCCGAAGCGCATTACTGGGCCGACACCGACTTCTTCAAGACGCCCGAGGGCCAGGCCTACAGGCCCCGCTCGTCGCGCATCCTCTACTTGAGTTCGGAGGACACACATAACTGGACTGCACACGCCCATCTGCCGCTCGGCCCCGCCGGTTCATGCTATGACCTGCTGTTGGAACAACCCAACGTTGTGTTCCACCAGGACAGGTTCTACCTGTTCACCGAGGTCTGGTCCAACAATGTCGAGAAATATGGGCATCGGATGGTCGGCATCTCTTGCCTAGTTGCCGACTCGCCGGCCGGGCCATGGGCACTGCCGCCCGGCGTCGACGTCCTGGTGGAACCCGCAATGGACGGAGAGAGCTGGGACAGTGACAGAGTTCTGAACCCGAGGCACGTGTATCTCGACGGCAAGTGGTTCATGTACTACAAGGGGATTCGCGCGGGCGTGCCGACCGAGAACGGGGTGGCCATCGCAGATGCTCTAACGGGGCCGTACAGAAAATACGAAGGCAATCCGCTTCTGATCGGGCACGGGCATTTCTGCTGGCGCTACAAGCACGGCATGCTCATGATCCCCAACTACGGCGACATGGCTGGCGAGAAAGGCGAGCGTTGGATCCACTGGTCGGAAGACGGCATACATTTCGCGCCCATAGAAAAGAGCAACAATGTGTTCCCCTTGGGTTCGCTCTACTCCCCTTGCGACCCCCTGTTTGGTGAGCCGCAGACCACGGACTCGACCACGGAGTTCTGGGGATTCGAAAGCGTGAAGGCACCTGACCGTGATTGGGGCGTTGAACGCATCGAATGGCGAATCGGCTGACCGAACCAGGCAGAGAGAGTGCGAACAAGCCGGATGCACGCGACGGCTTGCAGCCGCGCGTGATCCGCAGCGTTATGCCAATAAGGATTGATTCGCATCTGGGAAAATTACGTATTTCGTAATTACGCTTGACGTAACAGTGGGCATCTCGTAGTCGTTACGCGTGATTGAATCATTCGGTGATGGCGAGACGAAAAAGGTATACCAGGGAATCCGCTCCACCCGATTGCCGGATGACATCCAGCATCGTGCGCGTCGAAAACTGCGCATGCTGAATCAGGCGAGAGAACTTCGGGATCTCAGGATTGCGCCAGCAAACCGACTGGAGGCAATGCGGGGCAATTTGCGGGGACACTGGAGTATCCGAATCAACGACCAATGGAGAATCCTTTTCCGCTGGAAGGAAGGAACCGTCCGAGAAGCCCGAATCATAGATTACCACTGACCACAATGAAGCAGAAAAATCGCTTACCAACTATTCCTCCGGGGGAGATCCTCCTCGAAGAGTTCATCAAGCCGATGGGCCTAACCCAAGCTCAGTTGGCACGCGAAACCGGAATTCCGGCCTCGCGCATCACTGAAATCGTAAAAGGTCGTCGATCGATTACGGCTGAAACCGCCTTGCGGCTCTCAAGATACTTTGGGACTACGGCGGAATTCTGGGTTGGGCTTCAAGGAGAACACGATCTCGAAGTGGCCGAGCGGGAGGTCGGAAAGAAGATTGCATCGGAGGTTCATTCTATGGCCACGGCGAAGGCATAACCAGTGTCTTCACACAACGCCGGCTAACGCCGCCGCGTGTGAGACCGATCGTTATACGTACAGGATTAAAGGGTCTTCAGTGACTGAGCGAGATGTCATCAGTAACTCGATCGCGGGTCCGGTCATTCAGGACCGCCTCGTGTGCGACTTGACCCAACTGGGAGTAACGGATGGTATGACCTTGCTGGTTCACTCGTCTCTCAGCTCGATCGGCTGGGTCGCCGGCGGTCCCGTGGCGGTCGTCAACGCTCTCCTAAGCGCACTTGGACCAAAGGGAACATTGGTAATGCCCACTCACTCGGGCGGCCTAACCGATCCTGCAGGATGGAGTAATCCTCCAGTCGATCCGACTTGGTGGCCAACAATACGTCGAACAATGCCGGCGTTTGACCGTTCACTCCCACACGGGGTATGGGCGCAATCCCTGAGTGCTTTCGAGGCGCGGACAGCGTGGTGCGCAGCAACCACCCCCACGTTTCATTTGCTGCTTCCGGTCCAAGAGCTGACTTTGTAACCAGCGACCACGCTTTGGAAAGTTCGTTTGGCGAGCAATCGCCGCTGGCGAGGGTCTACGAAAGTGGAGGAAGCGTTCTTTTGATCGGTGTGGGACACGATTCCAATTCCTCGCTTCATCTGGCGGAGTTTCGGGCAAGCTTCGCATCCAAACAAATAGTAAGGCATGGAGCGCCCATCTCCCGAGACGGAGCCACCTATTGGACCGAGTTTTCGGACATTGACTCATGCTCGGATGACTTTCCACAGATTGGGCAGGCATACGAAAGTGCATCAAACCAAGTCGTTCGAGGCAAAGTGGGCTACGCTGTATCGGTTCTCTTTCCACAATGCGAACTAGTCGACTTCGCTGTAGGGTGGATCGAGGCTAATCGGGATTGATTTCAGAACAGGGCTACCGAATTGGAGGTATATCGGGATAGGGACGCCCCTCCCACACCACCACTCGTACGGGTCCGTAAGTGGCGGTTCGGCTGCTCAGGCAGGATCGGGTCCAGGGGAAGACGAGCCCGAATGATGGGAATTCATCACCCGTTTCCCTCCCCGCTCGCTTCGGACGAAGATGACACAGTCCTCGACGTAGCGGGCAAAGTGCAGCGCGCGCTGCATGTTCTTCCGCTCCGGGATACTCTCCAGGAACCGGATCCGTCCTGTCGGGCTTTTGGATACTCGCGACGCAACAAACTCTTCTGAGCTGGACTGCTGCAATGAGTTCATTAGTCGCTCTTCCTACTTGCCACTCTCATTTACCTGTGCCATTCGGCACAGGCACCGTTCGGGCCTTTGTCGGGGTGAGTCCTCCGGATTCTTCGTAGCATCCCACTCCCGTGGGATGCTTCTTGCCATCGGCTACCCTTCGCCTCCATCGGGCTGGGTCTGGACTTTGTTTACTTCATGTGTCATTTCCTTCTGACGTTAACTTCACCATTAAGCAGTCGGTCCTGCCCGGCACACATCGGGATAGGGACGCCCCTCGCGGGGCGCCCCTCCCACACCACCACTCGTACGGGTCCGTAAGTGGCGGTTCGGCTGATCAGGCAGGATCGGGTCCAGGGGAAGACGCTCCCGAATGACTGGAAATTTCATTACCCGTTTCCCTGCTCGCTCGCTTCGGACGAAGATGACACAGTCGTCGACGTAGCGGGCAAAGTGCAGCGCGTGCTGCATGTTCTTCCGCTCCGGGATACTCTCCAGGAGCCGGATCCGTCCTGTCGGGCTTTTGGATATTCGCGACGCAACAAACTCTTCTGAGCTGGACTGCTGCAATGAGTTCATTAGTCGCTCTTCCTACTTGCCACTCTCATTTACCTGTGCCCTTCGACACAGGCACCGTTCGGGCCTTTGTCGGGGTGAGTCCTCCGGATTCGTCGTCGGACGGGTTTCCCGTCGGCGACTACTCCCGGCTCGTTTCCTACGACTCTTATGCCCTCCCGTCCTTCGCTCTCCGAGCTTCGGAGGACAGGCTGCTGACTGCCCCTATGCGGTAGGCTTCCCTTGCGGGTTGCTCACTCCTGAAAATCAGGAGACATAGCGGCTCTCCCGGGGTCATTCCGACTACTTTCGACGCACCACCGTCAGATATACGCGGGTCAACTCTCTGATGGATAGAGGACTTCATCTTGTGTTGCAGGCTCGTCCCAGTCTTCCCTCGCCTCATCTGCCTGCCCTCCACCGTTTCCGGTGCGGGGCATACCTGTTCGTCAGCACGCGTCTTTGCCTCCAGCTTCCTTCGAGCCCTCATCGCTGCGATACTCTTGCCATCGGCTACCCTTCGCCTCCATCGGGCTGGGTCTGGACTTTGTTTACTTCATGTGTCATTTCCTTCTGACGTTAACTTCACCATTAAGCAGTCGGTCCTGCCCGGCACACAACCAGACGCTCCTTAGAACGGCGGCAGGTGCCGCCGTCTTAGCGCTTTAACGTTAGGTAGCGAGATTCCATGAAGTCCGGAACAGAACACAGACATGTTTCGCCAGCGGAGAATCTGTTTTTCGGCCTCTATGTCTGCATTTTCGCGATGGGGGTGGCCATTTTGATGTTTGAGCCGACAGAATGGGAAAAAATTAGGACATTGAGTGCCTATCTCGTTTACATCACGGGCCTGCCCCTATTTTTAACCGCGATCCTGATATACTCGACTCGTAGGGGTTGGTTGATCATTGGAAAAGAAGCGATCGAAAAGAAAAAAACAAGCACCTAACAAATCACGCCAGGCAATGCCGGTTTGTGCCGCCGTTTCAGAGTGAAGCCAATTGGCCGGCATGCCTGCGTTCCAGCGTTCGCCGAAATATAACATTGAGACAGACGACCCGGCGGATAGGCTATTTACATGAGTCCGACGATATTTCGAATCGGAAGTTACCGATTCTATTTCTTCTCCCGAGAGGAGGATCGAATGCATGTACATGTGTATTCGCCGGACGGAGAGGCGAAATACTGGATTGAACCTGAAATTGAACTCGCAGTAAATAAGGGACTTAAGGACAAGGAGCTTCGGGAACTGCAAGAAATTGTGGAGGAGAGAGCCGATGAAATCAGAGACAGTTGGAAAAGCCACTTCGGGGGTTGAGATTCAGAATATTTCTCCACACGGAATTTGGATATTCCTGCAAGGGAGAGAGTATTTCCTCGATTACGACCATTTCCCGTGGTTCAGAAAGGCCACGGTAGAGCAGATTTGCGACGTACGCCTCATCCATGATTTTCACCTATTTTGGGAAGCACTGGATGTCGATCTGGACGTGGAGAGCCTGGACGAACCGGAGAAGTACCCGCTCGTAGCCCAATAGAGACGGCGAACACGGCGCTTCTGGACAACGTCGGCATGCGCCTCCGCGCCAGAGCTTGAACGTTATGCTTCATTTAGCCAAAAACGCGTATGAGCACCTTAGAACGTGAAGAGGTTCTTGACTATTTCGATCTCGACCGTCGTGAGGTGGTTTATCCGCACATGCGAAGAGAGGCGACGCCTGATATTGTAAGGCACCTTTCACGCATGGAAGATGAAGCCAAGATCAAGTTCTCTTGTATTTCACCGTCCGAGTTGGAGAAAAGGATTGAGCGAGAGATCAACTATGAGCGCAGTTTAAACCGTACACTCGAATGGAAAGTTTACGAACACGAACCCCCTGGTAACCTACTTGACGTTCTGAAGCGAACTGGATTTTCAATCTCATCGCGTTGCGCTGTAATGGTTGTCGATCTGGAAGATCGACCCGAGCAATTGCTAAAGGTCTCAAAACACGACATTCGACGAATCACCGACCCTCAACATCTCCATAAATTCCGAAGTGTTTCAGAGGCTGTTTGGAATCAGCCGTTCGACAAGTTAACCAAGTTCATGGAATTTTTCTTGAGCAGTCATCCAGACTATATGAGCGTTTACATTGCTCATAAGAATAACCAGCCGGTCAGTTGTGCGCGCTGTACCTTTCATCCGGAAAGTCAGTTTTCCTATCTGTTGGGCGGATCAACGCACCCCGATTATCGTAATCAGGGATTTTATTCTGCACTTGTGGGGGTAAGAGCCCAAGAAGCGATTGACAGAGAAGTTCGTTTCTTGTGTGTCGAAGCAATGCCCACGAGCCAACCGATCCTGGAAAAGATTGGCTTCCGTGTGATATCTTATATGGTTAACTGCGAGATCGATCTCAGAGGTGAAATGTCAGCATAACAAGATGCTGCTCATAACTTGGGCTAACGCCCTTCGCATGAGAGCTCAGACGTTCCGCGCGCTGGCGCGCGCGGAATTTCGGCTCGACAGGTCAGAGGACTGAAATAGCATTGAATCGCAATGGGCATCACTGAGATCATCAGCGAAGTCGACAAGTTGGAGCCGATTGATCGAAAGAGACTAATGTCTCATCTCGTTCTTCGGCGTCTGCGGGAGAACGAGGATTATCGGAAGGAATTGTCTCGGCGTCTGGACGACAAGGATCCTGATCATTGGGTCAGCCTTGACAAGCTGAAGAAACAGATCGCGGAAGAATAAGACTGTGGACTACGAGGTCTTTATCTCGGTAAAGGCGATCGGATTTCTTTCCGCGGAACGCAATAAAGAAGGGACAAAGCTTCTTTTCGAAATTGAGCGGATCGGAAGAGATCCGTTCAAGGATCCCGATTTTTCGGATCGAGGCGACGAGGGAAACCTGCACGGTGTTATCTTAAATGCGTACGCGGTTCTATACTATGTGGATCACGCAGTGAAGAGAATCTACGTCGTCGATGTTACCTATGCAGACCATATCTGATGCGAACAAGGCGTGCGAGGCAATGCCGGTTTGCGCCACCGGTTCCAAGTGTTACCGATTGGCCCGGCATGCCTCCACTTGAGCGTTGGGCGAAAATCATGATGCTGAAGCCAAACTACCTACGTGCATTTCTAAAGGCATTTTTCGGCTTCTTCGTACTGTGGGCAATACTCACGGGACTTTTACCTTACATCCAAGGTAAGAATATCCGCATCGATGATTTGATTCTTACGGCTGCGATGGTGAGTTCGTTTTTAGCCGTAGGTGTTTTGATTATGTTTACTCCGAAAGAGATATTGTGGAATGAGGAGAAGATTACGATTCGAATGCTATTTCCAGGATCGGGTGAGTACTCTTGGTCGCAGCTTGAAGCATATAGTTCGATTGGAAAAGGGCTGGTTACTTTCCTCATAAAATTCGAGGGGCAGCAGTCATTCCAAATTGTGCCGGTCGGATTTACGTCAAAGGATTGGAAGTGTTTTCTATCGTATTTGAATGATCGATTTCCGGAAAAGAAGACATCACTATGGTTTGGACCGAAACCAATTCGCTTCAGAAACAAACGAAAACCGCCCATCGGGGGAGGGACGCCCCTCGCGGGGCGCCCCTCCCACACCACCACTCGTACGGGTCCCGTCTTCGCCCTGAAGGGCTTCGCCGTGGCATGCCGTAAGTGGCGGTTCGGCTGATCAGTGGCGGGGAGACGCTTCGGCTGATCAGGGCAGGATCGGGTCCAGGGGAAGACGAGCCCGAATGACGGGAAATTCCATCACCCGTTTCCCTCCCCGCTCGCTTCGGACGAAGATGACACAGTCCTCGACGTAGCGGGCAAAGTGCAGCGCGCGCTGCATGTTCTTCCGCTCCGGGATACTCTCCAAGAGCCGGATCCGTCCTGTCGGGCTTTGGGATATTCGCGACGCAACAAACTCTTCTGAGCTGGACTGCTGCAATGAGTTCATTAGTCGCTCTTCCTACTTGCCACTCTCATTTACCTGTGCCCTTCGGCACAAGGCACCGTTCGGGCCTTTGTCGGGGTGAGTCCTCCGGATTCTTCGTCGGATCCCGGCACGCCGTGGATCGGCGACTACTCCCGGCTCGTTTCCTCTACGACTCTTATGCCCTCGGCTGACTGCCGCTATGCGCTGGGCTCCCCTTGCGGGTTGCTCACTCCTCAAACAAAGAAGACATAGCGGCTCTCCCGGGGTTACTCCGACTACTTTCGACGCATCCCGCTGAGCGCATACGCGTCAACCTTATTTTCGCAACTTAGTCAGATTCAAAGACTTGCGAGGTATTTTGCGGCGGAGTATGAGGGTGTCTCTATCCTCGAGGTTCCACTCCATTTGTTCGCCCTTTTCTATTTGCTTCGTTTCGACCACAGCGGTGAGGAAATTCGCAGTTGAGCGAGTGCATTTTGACCGGGTTATCTTCTCTACTTTTACCGTCTACCCCCATTTTTTTCACTTTGGCAGCATTTTATACTGTACATTCGTTCATATATAGGATTTATCCTTCGGATACAAAGTATAAAAAAGCTGATTGTATCCGTCAAACCTTCCGTAAGTTGAACCTCACAGCCCTCGCTAAACAGAGTGGTTTCAGAGAGAGGAAATCGCGCAAGATTTCCCCACTGAACTTTGTTTTGGCTTTGCTGGCGATGGCTTCTAAGGGGGCCTTGTCCCTTGGCAAAGAAGCCGAGCTTATTGGATTCTTAGCCAACCGCACCATTTCCAGACAAGCGGTCCAAAAGTGCGCCAAAAAAGCCACCGCTTTTATGACCTTAGTGCTCCTGAAGCTTCTGGAACTTAAAGCTTATGGGCCTGTGGGCAGAGCTGTTCCAAATTGCATGAGGAGCTTTGAACGGGTTCTCATTGTCGACAGCACTTCGATTGGCTTGCCTAAGGCCCTCGCCCCCTTCTTCCCCGGAGCCTCCAATCAGACAGGCTCCAAGCAGGCTCAACTTAAGATCCAGGCTTATTACGATTTGCGCAATGAATCCTTCGTGGACTTCAGCCTCTCAAGCTTCCGAAAAAACGATCAGGCTGCTTCCAAGGACATTCTCGCTGTTGCTCAACCCAACGACCTGATCCTGCGCGACTTAGGCTATTTTGTCCTCGACCTCTTTAAGCAACTCGATCAGCGCGGCTGCTTCTTTGTGAGTCGTTTGAAAACCGGCACTTGCCTTTTAGCCAACGAAGGCGATGAAGAGCTCGATCTACGCAAACTTTTACGTGGCCAAAAGCTTCTCGATATGCCCGTTCGGGTGGGTAAAAAAGCCAAGCTTCCGGTTCGTCTGATCGCCGTCAAACTCCCTCAGAAGGTGGCCCATAAACGCCGCCACAAGCATAGAAAAAACCGCGACAATAGACTTCGATATACCAGCCGCACCAGCTTCCTTCTCGGTTTCCAAATCTTTATTACCAACCTCCATCAGAAAGACTTTAGCCCTAAGCAGATTCTGAGCTTTTACGGTCCCGCTGAGCGGGATGGCGCATCGAAATTCTCTTCAAGGCCTTTAAGCAACATCTTAATCTCGGTCAGGTCAAAGAGACTACTCCCTACCAGGTTGAGCTTCTTATCTACGCCCGTCTCATCCTCATTACCCACTTACTCAACTTCGTCTATGGTCCCCTTAGACACTATTCGAATACCAGTTTGTCCTCTCCTCTGAGTATCCTTAAATTCTCCTACTGGTTTGGCTTCTTTGCTCCCTACTTCTTCATCCTCTCTCACCTTCCCAAAGATCAGATCATCCCCCGATGGCTCAAACAAATCCCCAAACACTGCACCTATGAAAAGCGTTCTCGACTTGATTTCCTCTCTTGTTTCTTCTCCTTAAGTTAACGCGTATGCGCTCAGCGGGATCAGATCTACGTGGGTCAACTCTCTGATGGATAGAGGACTTCATCTTGTGTTGCAGATTCGTCCCAGTCTTCCCCCGCCTCATCTGCCTGCCCTCCACCGTTTCCGGTGCGGGGCATACCTGTTCGTCAGCACGCGTCTTTGCCTCCGGCTTCCTCCGAGCCCACATCGCTGTGATACTCTTGCCATTGGCTAACCTTCGCCTCCATCGGGCTGGTTCTGGACTTTGTTTACCTCCTGTGTCATTTCCTTTCTGATGTTAACATTACCATCGAGCAGTCGGATCTGCCCGGCACACAACAAGGCGGCACTCAACTCCGGCTTACGCCTCCGCGAGTGCGCTTTGACGGTGGATTTTCAAGAGTCGATGCAAGATGTAGCACGAGGAAGTCGACCCGGAAGGTGGTTGCGAAAAGCACTGATGATTTTCCTGTGCTCCACTGTCATCCCAAACGCGGTGCACTCCAACGTCGGAGACGGCTGTTTCGAGTTATCAATGGTCTCTGCAGAACCTCCGGCATTGAAGAACGAAATTCCTCGGAATATCACCGAAGCCGTGCGCCAGCTTCGGAGATCTCTTCCGCGCTCCCTTCTTAAGGATCTCAGGTATTGGAAAACGAATAGTCGATTTTTTCCCGGCGAAATGCGATTTTCAGAACTCGAATATTATCGATTTGTTCGATTCGGAATGGAGTTTCTCTGTATCTCCGATTGGGTCGCTCAAAATTGGCTATCAGAATCTGATTCACCTCTGGTTAGCTACTTTAAGGACCATGAAATCAGAGAACGCATTTCAATGGCAGACGTCGTCACTCACGCGCTATTGAGTAAAGTCAAATTTGGTAGCATCAACACGAAACCAGTGATCGATGAATACATTCTTAGACAAGAGGAAATTCTGGAACCGAGACGATTATTTATGCCAATGCCTGTGTATCCATTCGAATTAAAGAGGAAGGGAGTTGAGGGATCCGTTGCAATACATATTCGAATTAACGAGTTAGGGACGGTCGCAAGAATTGCGGTTAAGAGTTCATCGCATACCGAATTTGAGGATCCAGCGTTGAAAGCCGTCTTACAATCGATCTACCGTCCTGCCTGGAGTGAAGGCAAGCCGATCGCTGTCGAGAAAATTCAGCGCATTACTTTTCGACTCGAGGGAATTGGAACTAAAGCCCTACAATCCAACGGTAAAAGGACGCCACTTCTAGACCACCACTCGAACGGCTTAGGCCGTGATCCCGCTGAGCGGGATGTAGGGGTCCGTCTTCGCCCTGAAGGATCCTACCCAGCGGGACGGTGGCATGCCGTAAGTGGCGGTCCCAACTTCGCCAAGGCTACGTCGGACAGGTCAGCTGATCGGGCTGGGTCTGGACTTTGTTTACTTCATGTGTCATTTCCTTTCTGATGTTAACATCACCATCGAGCAGTCGGATCTGCCCGGCCCACAACCGGTGCAGGAAACGCGATAAATCGCGTACCTGTCCTCAAACGTTGGGCAAACGGGTAAAGTGCAATCGTGAAGATTTACAAATCACACCAAATCATTCCAGGAGTCCTTCTACTCTTGCTGGCAAGCGAGTGTTTATCAGCAGAGCTTCTTAGGGAAGTGATGCAATCAGGAGATTTCAGGCGAGAGTATTTCGTTCACCTTCCTTCTACTTATCAAGAAGAATTGGCTGCACCAGTTGTAATTGTGTTTCATGGAGGAGGGGGAGATGCCCGCCAGATTGCCGGTTTCTCAGGTTTTAGCATGTTATCTGAGAAGCATGGTTTCATTGCAATTTATCCTCAATCTATCGACAAACACTGGAACGATGGGAGACATAGCGAGAAGTTCCGGGACCACGATGCGACGATCAACGATGTTGCTTGGATAGAAGGGCTCATCGGAGGACTCGAAAGAAAGTATTCTATCGACAAAACACGAGTTTACGCTACCGGCATCTCGAACGGCGGGATGTTTTCTCAGCGTCTAGCCATCGAGTTGGGGCAGCATTTCGCAGCGGTAGCCTCGTTGACTGCCCAGATTCCTGAGCCACTGGCCGAGGCAAAACCAAAGAGGCAGGTTTCAGTGTTGATCATCAACGGCACACAGGATCCCTTTGTACCCTATGAAGGAGGTGAAGTCACACCTCAGCTATTTCCACGGTTAGCTAAGCTCCGTAGACGGCCGAGCAGAGGCAAGGTAATCTCGACGGATGATACAATAGAATTTTGGCTCAGGCACAATGGAATCGGCGCTAAAGGTGTGATTACGGGTCTCCCTGACATCGAGAAACACGACGGTTCAACGGTCGAACGAACTGAATGGACAAATAATAAAACTGGCGTGTCTGTTGTCTTATACAAGGTCATCGGCGGTGGACACACCTGGCCGGGGACAAGACAGTATCTTCCAGTTCGCATCGTTGGTAATACCTGTCGCGATTTTGATGCTTCGGAAGCGATTTGGGTATTCTTTTCGAAACATACAAACAAGCAATTAGAAGCCCAAAATGGTGGAGAGAAACATTCCTAAACGCGTTGCAGTTTTTCAAGAGTGACAGCGACTTTTCACCTGGCCAAGCTAGTGCAGAGCAAGGTAAGGGGCGAGTCCCTCACCGCCACGTTAGCTCCTGGAATGTCCACAAAGAAGAAAGATACGCTTGCTACTTCGCCTGAGTGGGCAAGACATCTGCGCAAGGAGGGTAAGAGGGAGTATTGGCACCGCGAACGAAACGCAGAGAAGAAGGAAATCGCTGACCAGGTAGAAGAATTAGAAGATTCCGAATCTGATTCTACTAAATTATCAGATGACTAAGTCAGCTAACAAGATACCGGCTGTTTGCGGCGGATGAAAAGTAGGTACTCAACGAACACTTTCTGGATCGATCAGGACGAGGCATACTTTGTTCAGCTCCCGCAACTGCCAGAATGAATGGCCGATGAAGAGAAAATTAAAAGCGCTCGTTGACGTAATGCGCGTTCCGGAGGAGGGAGATCCGCTGGGGGCGATAGTGGCGGTCGACGCAATCGACAAGTTGCTTTCGCCGCAGGTCGAGGGAGGACGGTTGAAGGTTTTTCTGCGCACAAAGGCGACCGAAGCACAGATGGAAGGCGACCGCGTCGTTTCTATCACGGCGCAAAACCTCGACAACGGCCGTGCCGTGCGGATTGCGTTTCAGTATATTTTGGACGCGACGGAGCTGGGTGATATGCTGCAGCTGACGGGCACGGATTATGTGGTGGGCGCGGAATCTGTGCAAGAGACCTCCGAACCACATGCTCAGCCGCACGACACGAAGCCACATTGTGTGCAAAGTTGCACATACACATTCGCCCTCGAACGGAAGCCCGAGGGTGAGAACCATCGCATTGCGAAGCCGACTCACTACGAGCATTACCGCGACCACCAACGCTAGGTCTGCGTATCCAAGTGCACGGCGGCGAGATTTACGGTGAGACGACCGGCTGGCTCGAGTACCAGGTGTTCGAGGAGATGGCGGGCACGAAAGGGCCGCTATGGAAGTATCGCCGGCTCGTGGAATCGGCGCAATTTCCCACTCATTACCAACACGACATCACCCTGTTCAACTGGCCGGGCATTGACTACCGCGACATGCCGCTACTTCCGAGGCGATGTTTTTGAACCGTCCTCGGCGGGAATTGAAAAACACGGGCTCAATCCCCTTGCTGTTAAAGTGATGCACGAGATCGGTATCGACATTTCCGGACAGCGGGATTCGCGACGAGGTTTCCAAGGGAAGTATGAGTTTCCTTTTGCATTCGCGTCCATCTGCGTGGTCTGCCGTACGGCAGACCGGTTCTCTTCTTATTTTATTGGTCGCCGCTTGGCTGCGCTAGCCCGGACATTTCACACACTTCGTAGCGAGACGGCGTAGATCGCTGCATGTCAATGCCCTCCCGAAGTACGGCGGGCGACAGTGTGTTAAGACCCTCTGAGGTCGCCGGGCAAGGGAAGGCATTGACACGCGGTGAGATCCGTCGTAGTAGTAGTAGATTTGTGAAATTTTCGGGCTAGGTTATTTCGAGGCCAATCAAAAGCTACGCCGAAGTGTCGCTTACCCATTGTGGAAAAGCGCAGTTATGCATCACTCTCCTGAAGTTCCCGTACTCTGGCCGTCGGTCAGAAAATAGGCATCGATATCTGACACAAAAGTGGTCGTAACAGGCGGTAGAAATCCGTCACCGAGAGCAGGCCGGAATGAACTGTTGCTGATAGAGCGTTGCCCTTCCGTTGCCGTAATGGGGAATGGGTAGACAATTCCGGCGGAATCTATCTGAAAAGCGCCCGTGGCCTCCGCCAAATCGCCCCCTGCGATGAGAATACCGCCGATCATTGAATTCGTATTGATCCGAAGCACAGGCAGGACCGTACCGGAAGGCGTCAGATCACCCACAAAACCGAATACGCCCACCTGGAGATCCGGCGCATCGATTCCGATTATGCCGTCCGATCCGACAAAATTCGCATTTGCCGCGCTGATGCCTCCAATAGCGGTGGCGCCGTCGGAGATTGTAAGCGAATTGATCTCCGCGATCCCGTTAACCGACCCGCTGAAAGTATTTTCATTTATGAGAGAGACATCGACTCGCAGAATATCATTTCCGAGACTGAAAAATGACACAAAGGTGAGTGCCGTCGAATTCCTGATCTCAAAGGAGGGGTGTCCCTGCGCGTAAGTGAGGTCGCCCTGGTTATACGGAGAAGGCACAGCAGCTACAAAGCCGTCCAAGGTAATAATGAGGACCGTGTCGGTGTTCTCACTCCCGAATTCGGCAAACATGAGGTCACCCTCTGATTCGAGGAAAGATATACGAGTTATCTCTCCCGCGATAGAAGAAAAGGTCCCCGTGGGACCGGCAATCTCAAAGCCGTTGTAGGTATTTCCGTCAAAGAAGGTTCCTTCGTTAACGAGTTTCGCATTTCCTCCCGTCAACAACGCCGCCGCCCCGGAACCGGCCGCGCTTATTGCAAAGTTTTCATCAACATCGGGGGCGGGATTAAAATTGTCATCGCCAGCCTGTGACGCGCGCACCATGACCGTTCCAACTCCTGTCATAGTAAGCGTGTTATCGCTGTTCGGGACCGACGGCCCCGAAATGACGGAGAAACTCACCGTAAGCCCGCTTGTCGCCGTAGCGCTCAAAGCAACCCCATCCATCCCGTAAGTCTGATTCGGGATCGGATCGAAAGTAATCGTCTGATTCTGTTTTCCACCGCCGCTGTTGACAGACAAAGTAGCCGCTGCGCTTACCTCCTGCCCGAGAACATTGGCAACAACCACATCGTAGTCGCCTTCATCTTGTTCAGCCACGTTATCGAGAGTCAGATCGGTGCCATCTTCCCCACTCAGAATCTGCCCATCTTTGCGCCACTGATAGCTGAGCGGCTCCGTTCCCGCTGCTACAACGCTGAAGGTAACGGATTCCCCCGCATCCACGGTGGCGGAACTGGGCGACTGCACGATAGTCGGCGGGTCGCCGCCTTCCACGCTTCCCGTGTGCTTGGGATCGTGCGAGAATTGCGGCCAGAAGCTGTTCGCTAAGGGATTTCCCGCTTGAAGCGCATACAGATTATTATCGTACGCTCCAATATACAATACTCCGTTGGAACCGATCGCAGGAGAAGAATCCACCAGAGCGCTAACGACAAATTCCCATAAGAATACGGCATCCTGATCAAAAACGAATACCTTGCTCATACCGTTCCCGGCGAACGCCGCGATATAGACATTTCCCGCCGAATCTACCGCCGGAGAACTCAAAAAGACGTCGCCCACCAGAATCGACCAGTTCTCGATTCCCCCTTCGTCAACCGAATAGAGATATCCCTCACGAGAGGCGAAATAGATCGTCCCATCGAGGCCGATCGCTGGTGAGGAGTCCACTTTGCCATCGGTCGTGAAGGACCAGATTTCCATACCGTTGGGGTCGAGAGCATAGAGATTCGTGTTGCCGGAACCGAAATAGATATTGCCATCTCCATCGACCGCCGGTGAAGAGACCACACGCCCGTCTTCTCCCTCAACCATTTCCACTTCAAACTCCCATTTCAGGGAACTATCGGGATTGAGTGCGATGAGCTTGTCTTCGTAGCTTCCGAAATAAATCGTCCCATCATCACCCACCGCTGGAGACGAATCCAGTTCATCACCGGTCACGTACTGCCACTTCAGAGTGCCGTCGGCATTGAGTGCATAAAATATCCCGTCGGAGGACCCAAAATAAATCGTTCCGTCGAGCGCAACGGCGGGCGAGGAAACAATGAGACTACCAGTCTCAAAACTCCAAACCTCCGAACCATCGGCCGCATCTAATGCATACAGTTTGTTGTCCCACGATCCCACATAAACGGTCCCGTCGGCGCCAACTGCGGGCGACGAATCGATCCAGTCTGTAGCGCCAGTAAACACCCACTTCTGTGTGCCATCCGGATTAACGGCATACAGATTGTTATCCTGGGCGCCGACATAGATCGTTCCATCCGACGCCACCGCGGGTGAAGAAATGATGACATCTCCCGCGGTAAACCGCCATATTTCATCTCCCGGCGTTTGCGCTTTCCCCGCCACACCGAAGGAAATACCAAAGAGACTGCATATTATAACACGTAACCTCATTGTTTCAAAAATTCGAGAAGTGATGAAGAGCACTTGTCACGGCACAGCGAAGCGGCGACGGAAGGCGCAGATCGGAAACTTCGACTTCCCTGACTTTCATTGCTTACGCCACTTCTGTCGCGGAACCGGCGTGTTCCTCGTCGCGGTTGGGCAAACGCCTCTCAAGGCACATACCCAGGTGAAAACGCGTACCCCCAGGACCGGTCTCTTCGAGGGCCAACTCGCCCTGGATATGCTTTGCCAACTGTTGGCTGATCGCGAGCCCCACCCCGCTACCGTTCTCTTTGGTGCTTCGACAAGGAGAAAACAGATTTTCTTGAACATAATCCGGTAATCCTCCTCCAGTATCGGAGACGCTAATCTCCAGATTGTTTTCTTCCTCTTTGAAAGAGAGCCACACTCTATTTCCTGCCGGCGTAGCTTCTATGGCGTTTTGAATCAGGTTCATTAATATGAGAAGCAGGAGATTTCCCCTCCGGCTGTCAATCGAGCCATCGGGCGCAGCATCCGCCTGAAAATGCACGCCCTTCTTCTTCGCTATCGGCTCGGCTCTGTCTCCAATTATCTCTCTAATCTCCTCAATCGAATACTCATACTCAGCCGCATGCTCCTCCTCTTGCAGCACCGATACGATTTCCTGGATCATCGTCTGCATTCGTTGCGCAGTCTCCACGGCAGCTTCCCACTCCCCTTCCCTCTCCTGATCCGAGGTCACTCGATTCCGGTCGGCCACAAACTCCTGCAGCCCGGATGTATTTTGATTCTCGGAGCATTAGGTGATGATATTGATGGCCTTATGTAAGTTAAAGACGAAATCATCACAGAGTGCGGGAGTGGATTCAGCGCCCATGGAAGACTTGAGGCTGAGAACCAGTTGCCTGCATGCAGCAAGAATTCTGGCTGCGTTATGATTACGGATCATACATCGATCTTCATCGAAGAAGCGATCCCTGGGGTAATGATTTTTATTTTCGATCGACCAATGGTTGCGAATTTTCGAGAGGAACTGTTGAGGGCTCAAATCGGCGGGATTGAGACTGCTTACGTAGTAAGACCTTATCCGAAAAGCTACTGATTGGCCGCAAAGAGGCGCAAAAGGCGCAAGAAAAACTTGAGAAAAATCATTTTTTGGCTTGATAAAAAGTGTCGCAACATGCTAGTGTTTAACAACCTAAGATTAAGAAAGGAGTTAAACATGCCAACATGTGCGACAGAGGAGAACAAAAGCGATAAGACGCCCCTTAGCAACCTCATTCTGCCGGTTCCAGACACGGATTTCCGTGATTTTCTGGATGAAGTTGAAGAATTGGCCGGGTTCGCGGCGCAAATCATCGAGGCGATCGAGAAGGATCTGGACGCCCATGCGCGTGAGAAGAAGAAACTTCGATTGGAAGATCGCAGGTTCTTTGAAGGGCGCACAGCGGAGCTGCCGGAGCTGGACATCGAGGAGGAGAATATTCTGGCTGCTGAATTGAATCTTGGGGCAGGCCGGCCGCGGATGCCGGCTTATGCGGTATACGTGTTCGTGATGATTCGAGGGTTTCTGGGTTCGTTGACCACGAAACCGGCACGGCGGTTTGTGCGCGAGTCGATGAGCTTGTACGGATTTTTGCAGAGCGGGGGACTGAGAATGCCGGCGGTGACGACGATTCTGGAGAACGTGAACCTGGTCAGCCATACGACCCGCGAGTTGATCTTTGATAAACAGATTGGGTTTATCCTCCAGGAGCAATGGGACGATTTCGGGAAGCTGACGATCGACAGCACCTCGGTGAAAGCAAACAGCTGCTGGCCCACCGATGGGAAGATTCTGAGCGGTCTTTTGATGCGGGCCAATCGTTTGGGTCAGAAGTTGCATGTCTTCGGGCTGGAGGATTTTCGCAAGGGATGGGTTGGGCGTTGGCTGGAGGAAATGGACAAGCTGGAGTTTCAGATTTGTCTGGCCGCGGGCAAACCGAAGTCGAAGGGCAAGCTGAAGAAACACTACCGGCGGTTGCTCAAGCGGGGCCGCAAGGCGGCCGACTCACTAACGGGGGAACTGAGCCATCTTGAAGAGGGCCTGTCGATGGATTCACTGCCTCCCACTCGCCGGGAGCTTCTGGAGCGGGCATTGAGCCAGATCAGGGGCGATATTGCCGACGCCAAGCGGGTTGTTGAGTATGCTCATGATCGGGTGTTTCACGAAAAGAAGCTACCGTCCACACAGAAGGTCCTGAGCCTCTCGGACGGATCGGCGGCCTACATCAAGAAGGGCAGCCGCAATCCAGTGATCGGGTACAAGCCACAACTGGTTCGCAGCGAAAACGGTTTTGTCACCAGCCTGATCGTACCGCAAGGCAACGCGGCAGACTCCATTGAGCTGGCGCCGGCCATCGGCGATTCGATCAAGCGCACCGGTGTCATTGCTGAACTGGTCAGCACCGATGACGGATATGCTTCGGCGAAGGGACGCAAGGAGGTGCTGAGCATGGGGGTAAAGCAGATCAGTATCAGTGGGGCGAAGGGCAAGAAGTTGACCACCCCCGAGGACTGGGAGAGCGAGGCGTATCGCGAGGCACGCCGCGATCGCTCCGCAGTGGAGTCGCTGATGTTCACGATTAAAGATGGATTTGCCTTTGGCGAACTCGGCCGCCGCGGCATCGATGCGGTAGGCGATGAACTGCTCGAGAAGGTTCTGGCCTACAACTTCTGCCGCATCATACTGATGAAGAAACGCCGAGGGGAGGAACTGGAACAGGCAGCCTGAATCTGACCGCTTTGAAGCTCAGAGAAAAAAGCACCACGGGATGAGTATGCCTCCAGACAGCGGCAAATATACGTATTGTGCAGCAAGCCACGCCGATGGCCGCTCAATACCTGCTCATCGGCAGCGCCGGCAGCCTAAAACCCGAAACCTGCCAGCCATAGGCTGGTCCGCCCGTGGCGGAGAACCTTAAACCGCCCGCTCGAAAGGCTTTTCGAATGGGGTCTAGTAAGAGCGTTCAGAGGAAGGTTCAGCTTTGTTTGGATAATGGAAGGTGCGTTGCACACAGGCGAACTGGCGGGCATGGGGCAGGCCGGCAGAGGGAGCGCTTAGAGAATGGGTTGCTATTTGACGTATTTCGAGTCGCCCATGGTCATTGTCCACGGTTCATTCCCCGAAGCTTGCTTCGGCTTTAGTGGTATATGATGATAGGGGATGGGAAGTCGTTACATCCACAAAAGTCAGAGTTGGTGGAGAAAAAGGGGGTGGAGCTGAAGAGATTCTGAGCGTATTGATGCATGTTGGGCTGATTGTCTTTAATTTGAATAACATAGTCAGCACTGAGTTCTTCGACGACGATGTGGGCAGTTTCTTTTTGATTATGCATGGCGTCGAAGGTGAAGGTGGAGCCGTCCAAAATGGGCATCTTTCGCAAGAGAGTCTGGGCGGCGGTGATCTCGTTGGATTTATCGGCGGTAGCGACTTGGGCTAAGGTTTGAGCGCTTTGGTGATCGACTGCGGCCACCAGGTGCAGAGCCTTTGATTCTTCGGTGTTTGTGCCTTTGAGGGTCTTGCCGTCGACGGCAATATCGCGGGGCAAACAGCCGTCTTGTAAGCAGATGAATTCGGTGAGGGTTTTATCGAAGAGCTCGGCCTTTACGTTTTGCAAGACCCGATAGAAGACATCATAGCAAGGGGCCTTATAGCGGCCTGTTTTGGGGTTTTTCCAGGAGCGTAAGGCGCGCAATTGGGCTTGATTGAGATGATGGGCCAGGCGCACGATGCCCTTGAGGGTCTGTTTGCCGCACATCGTGCCGAGCACAATCATGCTCAGGACCGTGGCGAGCCGATATCTAAGGCCCGCTTTACGACGGAAGTCTTCTATCTGATTGAAGCGTTCCCACAGGCTGCTCATCTGTTCCACTTTGAGGCAGACCGCATGGGAGTTATCGGTTTCATTGAGCGCCTGGCTCTGTGCCGCGGGCAATGGCCCTGAAGCGCGCAAAAGCTCAAGGGCATTAGCCTTGAGGGGTTTGACCCAGATCTGCTTGGGACGCTCATGGCGTTGATAGAAATCTTCGCGTTGGCGGCCATATCCCGCGCTCAAGCCCAAGGGCGTCCACCCGCTCGCTTCGTAGCAAGTGCCCCGGTGAATCTGTGGGTCCACGAACGTTTCCGCTACTAAGGGACGATAGCCAAAAGCCTCCTGCCAGTGATCGGCTAAGACTCTCAGGCACATACCCAACGTCTTGGAGGCCAAATTTGCAAGATCCACCCCGGGCAAAATCAGAAAACGCCGGTTCTGTACTACCAGTTTCAATCGTGCATGCCGTTGCGCCCCGTCCCACCCGATCCATTCGTCTCGATCCTTCAGCCGGTAGGATGCGGCCCCCCACAAGAGCAGGCCCATCCATTGCCCGTCGATCTGCGCCACATAGCGCAGGGTCTCTCCTGCGCTGCCCGCACTGTGTAAATAATGATGTTGTTTCAATAGATCATTGAATCGCTCCTGCTCTTCGGGCAGGACCAGACGCAGAGTTAAACGATCTATCGAAGGATTCAGTTGGTAAGATTTTTTGTCTTTCATCCCATCTTAACATGACTGATTCCCTCGGGTTTGTTTAGCTCTTTTTTTATCTTCTTGCTTATCAGCTAGTTGCTTCCTGGAATCCTTTTACCCTGCAAAGCCGTCGAACACTGTGTTTTTCGTGGCGACATTTTTCTCGAGACGATTAAAATCGGATGTAGCCAAGAAATACCCGCCAAAACCGCTGCCGCCTGCGCCATTATTTTTCGACACGTTCTCTTTCAGAATATTGTCGTGAGATCGCGTCAGGTCGATCCCGCCGAATATTACGTTTCCGCTGGTGGAATTCTCCGTTAATCGGTTGAAGTTCGAATCGAGGAGGAAGAACCCGCCGAATCCGTTATCATTGGAGACGTTTTTCCAAAATACGTTGTTGTGGGATAAGAATGTCTGAAATCCGTTCTCCGCGTTGTTTCTTGCGGTGTTCCCTTCAAAAATATTGTGATCCGAATCACTGAACACAAGAAACCCAATCTTGTTCTCTTCGGCGATGTTCCCTTCAAGGAAATTACCATTGGAGGAGTTGGAGATAAGGAAACCGTCGCCATCGTTTCCTTGAGCAGCGTTTTCCTCTAACGAGTTGCTGTTCGATCCAGCGGCAAGCAAGAAAGCGAAAACACTGTTTCCGCTGGCCGTATTATCCTCCAGGAAATTGCCCGAGGAAGCGCTGAGGAATATGCCGATGTTGAAGGCTTCGACATGACAATTACTTACCGTGACCCTGGACCTGCCGATTAGGGCGATTCCAAGACCTGAACCCGAGCCGGAAACGGCGTAGCCGTCACAATCAAACGTAATTTCGTCGGCATCTATGCCGATGTTTCCGAAATGGTCTTCCGTGAGCACTGTACTCGATGATATCGACAATGTTCCGGTCGTCCCCCTGGCAGTGGGAATCATCAGAAGCAATCCTCCCAATGTCGCAAAGATCATAAATAACGGTGTCTTCCGCTCCAATAGCCAGTGTGTTAATTTCTCTTTTTTCATACGTGCCTCCAGATTTTGCTATTCCAGTATAGGTAAAACGGCTGACTCGCACGTCCAGGACATTCCCTGTTACGCCGAATCGAAACGCGACCTCAACAGCAATACGATGATAAGGTTCAGGAAAAGCGCGCAAGCTTTTTGTTACTTAACCGTTGGTTTGCGATTCAAGAAATGCCACTTGCGTCTGATCCCATTCCGGTCTGCTGCAAAGGCGTCTGTGAAATTTTCTGGTTAGTAGCCAAGAGATACGTTGGGTATGATGCCAGCGTCAGACTGGAATGGCGCTAAGATAAGGGACATAATCGAAAGATCGGGTGACAGTCGGGTTCGGCCGCAAGCGGCCTTCCTACAACAGCTTACGCAATTCGCAGGAAGCTCGCTTGCGAGCGATAGGATCCCCTAACTTAGCGCCATTCGCGTCAGACTGTGAATACGCTTTGGTTCGTGAAGGATATTAGGGCTGAGGAAGCACTGACCCCCCACCGTCCGTTGTGAAATCCAGTTTCAATCCGCGGTTTCCTCGAATCTTTGGTACTGCGGAGTACTGGCGCGCCGGCCGTGCCGTACGGCACGGTCCCTCTCTATCAGTTGCAGCCCTTTGATCCGTTGCCATATTGATCGATTCTCTATCGAGATTCAACGATATCGTTGATTCTCTTCATCTGCTCTTCCGTGAGTTCGAAGTCGAGCGCTTTGGCGTTCTCGACGACTTGATGGGGCCGCGTCGCGCCGACGATCGCCACCGTTATGCCGGGCTGATGCACGGTCCAGTTGAGGACGAGTTGAGTTAGGGTGACATCACATTCCCGGGCGATCGCCCGCAGCGCTTCGTTCATGGTCCTGGTGCGAAAAAACTCCCCTCCTTTGAAGGCGGGTTCAGTGTGGCGGGCATCCTCGGGCGGATATTCATGGGCCGGTTTAATGCGATCCGTGAGCAGGCCCCGCTCGAGGGGGCAGTATACACATATTCCAATGTTCTGCACAAGGCAGTAGGGAACGATCTCCTTCTCAATTTTCCGATCGATCATACTGTAGCGCGGCTGCAGGGATTGGATGGGCGTGACCGTGGAAAATGTCTTCATCTGCTCGACAGTGTAATTGCTCACTCCGACTGCACGGATCTTTCCTTCCTTGAGAAGCGATCCCATGGTCTCCGCCGTCTTTTCTAATGGGGTTCTCTGGCAAGGCGCATGCACCTGATAGAGATCAATAACATCGGTGTTCAAACGGCGCAGACTCTCCTCAATATCCCGCCTGATTCTCTCTGGAGAGCTGTCGCGCACCGTTTCCCCATTTTTCCAGTGTACTCCGCATTTGGTGGCGACAATGGCCTCGTCCCGCCGTCCTGCGATCGCTTTCCCAACAAGGGTCTCCGATTCGCCGCTCTCTCCATACATGTAGGCCGTGTCTATGAAGTTTATGCCCAGATCCAGTGCCTGTTGAATAGTGGCGATGGAATCCTTCTCGTTCACATTGCTCCACCCGATGCCCGCGATCGGCCAGCTACCGAAAGCCAGAGCGGAGACTTCCAGACCTGAACGGCCGTATGTTCGTAGAATCATTTAAATTCGTCTGAATTTCTGCACACGGTTGTGGAGTGTCGCCACTTCCGTGACGTAGAGGTCGCCCACGGCGTCGACCCAGATGCCATGTGGTGCGTCGGCGAATTGCCCGGGGGCCTCACCATCCTCGCCCCAGCGCGCCAGGAGTTCGCCCTCAATATTGAAAATGCTGATCCGGCTGTGAGCTTCGGAAACATAGACGATGTCGTCTGAATCGATGTAGAGGTCCATGGGCAGGGTTAGGTCGGTCCACTGGTCGAGAAAAGCTCCCTGAGCATCAAATATCTGGATGCGGTGGTTTTCCCGGTCGACCACCCAGACGCGGTTCCGGCGGTCGACCCAGAGGCTGTGGGGAAGGGCGAACTGTCCCGTTTCTTTTCCTTCTTCGCCCCAGCCACCGAGCAGATTGCCATTCGAATCCAGGCGCTGAACGCGGTGCTGGCCATAGCCGTCGGAAACATAAAGGTCTCCGGAAGGGGCGCGCATAGCTCTGGTAGGCATATTAAAAGGCATGCCGGGATCCCCGGATTGGCCGGGCGTGCCCAAAGTCTCGACGAGGCGCCCATCGGGATCGAACCTGCGGACGGTGTGGTCATCACAGCAGGCGCAGTAAAGGTGATCGTTGGAATCGATCCAGAGCAAGTGAGGATTGGCCACGATTTCTAAGCCCCAGGTATCGAGGTAATGGCCCTCAGAATTGTAAACCAGTATCGCAGAAGGTTCGCGACGACTGAGAAAAACACGGCCGCCGGAGTCGACTGCGACGCCTGGAACAACGCCACCCATAGCCCTTCCTTCCGGACCCAGCCCCCAGCCCTCAACGACTTCATAGCGAAATTCTCCTGTGTTCATGCGCTCTCTTCCTTCATCCTGTGCTGATCCTTGGATATAATTTTACTCGGTAATTCCCCGTCCCGGCATGCCGGGACGGAGAGTATTCATCCGTAAGCACCTTTGGCATGTTTCCCGAGAAGGCGAAGCAACCGGTCATCGGCGCCTTCGAAGACATGGTCCGGCATCCGGTAATTCAGAAACGGATAGAATCGTTGTGCGATGAACCGCCGGCTGTAGACTATGGTCGCGACGTAACGTACACGATCTGATTGGTTCAGGGCGCCGCGATGCCATACCTGGTTGTGGAAGATGTAGGCATCTCCGGCTCTGGCGATAATCGAGTGCGGTCCGCATCGCGTTCTGGGACATCACGTGGCAGTCGTCACCCAATATTGACTCGGCTAGACTGACGACCGGTTCACGCTCGATGAGATCCCTGAACGACTGGTGGTATTCAAACATGCGCATGAGGATGGGGCCCCGGATATGGTCACCCTCCTCGTCATCCTGCAGTCGCCTGTCGTCGTACTTCCTGATCATCGCCCCCTTCAAGGCATCCACTTCCCCAGGCGTCAGGATATTCCCCAAATGTATCCATCCCTCCCTATGAAACGTCTCTACCAGTTTTGCCGTCTCGTCTTCACTGTAGGGCACACCTTGATGCCCGGTGTCGGTCTCATAATCGTCTTTAAATTGATCTGCCGTAACCATCCTTCAGATTGGGAACGAATGGGTTCTTGATCAGTGAATCAAGAAGAATCCATCTCTCGATACCGGAATTCAGACTTGGATAAAGTCGGATCTATGTTCGTATTTCGCCGAAATACGAACATAGGAGCAGTCCAATTTGCATGAGGTTGCACAATTAACCCGAAAATCTGTGAGATTTTCGGGTTAACGCTTCAAACTCGGGGGAATTTCCCCCTTTGCCGGAATTTCTCCGGTGAGGACGCCCACTGCGGCCTCGATCGAAACCCGGGAGTCGCTGAAAGCGCACAGACCTCCTCTAAGCCCGGAAATTTGGGCTATGGGATAAGGGCTCCCGAAGGAGAGGAGAAAGACGTTTTGCGCTTTCCTGAATAGGCCTTCGATAAGGGTTCTGGGAGCATCCGGAAGACTTCCACTATAGGGATTGTAGGCCTTCAACTGGATGAAGAGGCCGACGAGAAGCGTATCAAACCTATCGGTATCGACCTGAGGGATCGAGGTCGGAGTTGCATAATATACTTCGCTGATGGGAAGCCTGTCTCGAAGGGCATCCTCGAAACCCCTCCATTCATCCTTATCCACCCGCTCAATTTCGTAATTGGAAACGATAATAACCCCGGTTCTACCGGCTCTATCAGTGGTGAGAGGCAACAGGTGGTCAGAATCCGCAAGGGGGGCGATTGAAGCTGCGGCGATTCTGCGGGCCAGAGCTGCATGCTCGGGATCTGCGACGACTTGCTCAGCCTCAGCCGGGTCGGGCAAGGTACCGACGAGGCCCAGCTCCTCCTTAGCCGCGAGAATACGCATGACCGACTCGTCAATTCTCGTCTGGCTGATTACCCCGTCGCGATAGGCTTTCTTCAAGGAATCAAAGGTGCGCATCGACTCGCTTGGAATGATGGCATCGCATCCGGCCTGGATCGCCAGGCCCGCAGCCTCGTCAAACGCATAGTTGTGAGCGATGGCATGCATGGCCATGGCGTCGCTTATGATGATGCCGCGGAAGCCCATTCTCTCCCGCAACAAACCGTGCAATACCGGGCGGGACATGGTAGCAGGGTGTTCCGAATCAAGCGCTTCAATGATGATGTGGCTGGTCATGACGCATTTAACACCCGCGGCGATGCCGGCCGCGAAGGGCGCTAGTTCAACGTCCTCCATCCTCTCCCTGTCATGAGAGAGTCTCGGTAGCATTCGATGGGAGTCTTCCTCGGTATCTCCATGTCCTGGGAAATGTTTAAGGCAGGCACAGACCCCTTCCCCCTGGACTCCTTCCATGTAGGCCACCGCCATCTCGCTCACCCTCTCCTTCGTCTCCCCGTAGGAGCGGATGTTGATGATAGGGTTTAGCGGGTTCGTATTGATGTCGCAAACGGGGGAGCCCATAAAGCGAAAGCCCATCGCCTTCACTTCACGTGCCGTCATCCGGCCTGCCTCGCGGGCAAGTTCCGGATCTCCGGTGGCGCCGATTGCCAGGCTCGATGGTAGGTCGGTTCCACCCTCGAAGGTGTTGCCGTATTCGAAATCCGAACAGATCAACAAGGGGATCTGCGATTCCTTCTGAAGATCTCTGATCCATTCAGCCGCCCCTCTGACCGTCGTGGAGCCGACACTATAGAGGCCCCCGAGGGCACCCTTGCGTGCCAGCTCGCGGATGTCGCCCTCGTCATCCATATAGGAGACCATAAGCTGGCCTAACTTTTGCTCGATCGTAAGTTGTCGAAGGGTCTTCTGTGCCCAACTCTCCATGAAATCTCCAATTTCCCTAAGAAGACGTGTGGTGGTATTTACAGACTCGAGTAATATGGGAGCGCATACCGTTTATGAGGAAGTTGAAGTTGACGCATTTAGCGTGCCCTTGATTGCTGGCTGCCCCGGTCTTGTGCCCATCGTTCTGAATTTCGGTTGGCACGCAAATTGCGTGGAGTTCTCTGGTTAGAGCATGAAGAAAATGGGGAGCAGAGGGAGGGCACTGGAGTCGTTGTCAGGAGGCAATCCGATGGGGTTGCGGGTTTAAGGATTGATCCTGGCGATTACAGACTTCGAAGAGTTCCTCAAGGAAGTTTTCTTTTCGCAGGAGCTTTTTGGGCAATCGACCCACGGCGAGGGTTTTTCTGTTCGCCCGCCAGTGACTGAAGGGGGGTGCTTTCTGTGCAGCCTGGGCAAGCTTTTGGGGCAGATTATCGATACTGCCTAAAACCAGCTCCACATAGCGGGGATTGTGTAAGTTGGGCAGGAGCATGTATTCTTCGGGGAGCGCTTCAAAGTCGCGCGTCAGATTTTTGCGCCCGTGGGTTTGACGGCGTTTGCGCTTGGAGGTGCGCCAGGTGCCTTCCAGCTCATTGGTCGTGCGTACGCTGTCTGGATGGGCCGGTGGGGGAAGCAGCCGCTGCCAGTATTTGTCCAGATGAGTGACCACGGTGCGGTAGAGTTTGGCTTTCGAGGGGTTGGTCAGGGAGGCGCCTTTTTGGCGATATTGGGCACGCAGCAACTGGAGAGCCTCGGTGAGCTCAGCGGCTTGTCCTGCTTGCAACAGATAAGGGTCGCTTAAAGGGCAGGGGCCGCTGGCGCTGAGCCAAAGGGCATCGCGCAAAGCGCTGAAAATGCAAAAAGCGTTTTCATAGATAGTAGCGGCTTCGATGACGAGGGCATCAGCCAGATACTGCTTCAACCCGGTCGAAAGATGAAAGAAGCTTCGCAGAACAGAGCAACTGGCAGGAGCGCGGGCAAGCCACTGCTCCAGGGCGGCATGGGCGCGCACGACCCGCCGATGCCAATAAAGCAGGTAAGGATCGAAGGGAAAGCCCTGGCGGTGACCGTCGCAGGGATAATCCAAAATCCACAATTGCAGGGCCATGAGCAGTTCCCGTGCAAGGGTGGGATCGAAGGGCACTGCGAGCGCTTTGGCGGTGAGCAAATCGGCCAGGACGAGGGCGTGTTTTTCACGGAGGGCGTCACGGAGCTTTGCGGTGATGTGTTTGCGTTGCTCGCGCATGCGCTCCATGAGCTTCAATTGCCGCAAGCGCCCGTTGAGCATCTGCTGGGGTTTTCGATAAAGCTGTTCGCCCACATTGCGGGCGAAATGATAATGGCAGACGCCATGGGGGGCCTGGAAGGTTTCGCTCTCGCAGGCCTTGCTGATCTGAGCGCTTAAATCATGATAGACATGGTGGGGTTGGCCAAAAGCCCGGGCAAAACAGCCACTGATCGTTTCGCTCTGTTCGGAAGGCATTTTCCAGCTGCCCAAAAGGATCCCTTCGTCGGCTTCCTGAACAGCGAAGAAAACCGGCGTCTGCGGTTCCACGGTCCCATCCACCAGCCAGCGCAGGCAAGGGCGAGCGCTCAGGTAATCTTTAAGCACCGGAGCGGCCGCGGCGTGCAGCCGACCCAGATAAAAAAGAAACTTCTGCTGCATCTCATAGAGGCTGCTTTGAGCAATCTGCAGCTGCCCCGGGCCCTCGCGCAGTTCCCTGTGCACCTCTTTGAGGGTGGCGCTTTCGCACAAACATCGCTTGCCCACATAGGCAATCAGATCGTAAGCGTAGCGACTATGCGAGGGCACGATCTGTTCCAGGCGAGCAGAACGGTAGCTGTTGCGGTGGCTCCCTTGCCCCTGCTCGCGCACAACTTCCACCGCCTGGAAGCATCCATAGGAGAAACTGACCACCTTGCGGCGCAGGGTCTTGCGCACCTCTGAAGGACCCTCTTCGTCCTCCCGGGCATCGAAGCGATAACTCGTTTGCGCAGGCACAGCCCCCACCGTTTGCAGGGCCCGTTCAGCCTCTGCCCGCAAATCATGTAACAGCTCCGCTACCGCGATCGGGCCGGTTTTTTTTTGAGCGAGTAAAACGCCATCACCCGCTCAATTTGCTCCCCGCTCAGCTCTACTCCCTGCTCTTGCATAAGCTCGACAAGCTCCTTGACCCCGGCCTCGGGATGGCCGATACAGGCGACCAGCAAAGCGATCACGACCATCGTTTCGAGCCCTTCGGGAGCTGCCTGCAAAGCGCCCCCGGGGTCCCCTGCCTGAACTTGTGCCGCTGTTCTTCGCCCTTGCCGCCGCTTTTTCTGTTCGGCCCCGCCCTGTTCCCCGGCCGAGACATACACGCAGTGACGCCCTTCATAGTATCGACTCAACCGCTTCTTTCTACAAAGCACGCTTATGGGGTTGTGTACCCGTACCCCAAGGAGGGTCTCCAACTCAGCCACCGTGTAGCCGCAAAGCGAAGCTCCCACCACCGCCTCCACGGTCTCCTCCAAGGTGCCGTGGCGCGAAAAGCGCCCCTTGCGAAAACGCCACAAACCGGCCCCGTCAAAGCGCGGAATGCCTTTCAAGCTCAGGTAGCCACAATTGGCATTGTAACTGGAGTAATGGCCATATTTTTGCAAAGCCCGATAGACCGTTCGCCGCGACACCCTCTGCTCCTTCATCAGCCTCCACACCGTGCTTACCCGATCCCGCCGTACCGCTTCGACCACCTCCCTCTCTTTACGCGAAAGCTCTTCTTGCATGCACCGGCACAGTATGGAAAGGAGGCAAAACTGCAAACTTTACTTTTACATACAATGCCAATACCAACTTTCTCCAGCTCCCTTCGCTTCTACTCAATTGCCACCAGAAATCAACTCCCCGTTCAAAGCGCTTTTGTAACTGATTAATACTCAACAAGTTTCTAACTGAAAACAAACCTGCAGGAAAAGCTCTCTACCTCTAACGAACCCACACACAACAATCGTTGAAACTCCATTCTGGCATACTATGTAATCAATAGAATCTTGCAAGTGCCTGAATAACATTTACTTTGGGTTCTCCAACCCAATTTCGTAATTATGGGTCTTGTGCCGGGGTAACCTCAGAATCGCTAAACAGGTACGCTGCCGTTGACCAGTAAATTCGCGTTGCACTTGTTCGAACAGACTCTAGTTTACGTATCAACCGCAGCTTTGTTCCGTGGTAACGGCGATGAGTGGTCTGATTACTGAAAAACAAACCCTGGAAGAACGGTATCTGCGGCAGATATTTGTCCGCGATCAGATGACGGAGTTTGTTAAGGACCCCTTCATTTTGGCAGGCGCCGACGGGGTTTATTACACGGACATTTATGGAAAGCGTTACCTTGATGGAATTGCGGGAATCTATGTCGCATCGGTTGGCCATAATAACCGCCGGGTGATTGAAGCGATAAAAAATCAGTTGGATATTCTGACCTTTTCCCCGGTCATGCATGGCACCAATACGTTAGCCGTTCAATTAGCGAATAAACTGGCAGATATCGCGCCCGGCGATTTGAGCGCGGTAAAATTCGGCAGCGGTGGCGCCGAAACAAATGAAGCCGCTTTTAAAATGGCACGCCAGTATCATAGACTTAATGGCAGTCCTAACAAGTACAAGGTAATCTCTCGATACCATTCCTGGCATGGGGGCACGATGGGATCCTTGTCAGCTTCGGGTCTAAGTTCGCGTCGCGTTGATTCCGAGCCGCTGGCCGCTGGTTTTGTTCATGTATTTCCCCCCTATTGTTATCGATGCCCTTTTGGTAAAGAATACCCCAGTTGTGAAATTACCTGTGCCGGATTGATTGAGGATACCATCATCATGGAGGGTCCGGAAACCGTCGCCGCCCTTATTGTTGAGCCGATTGGGCATACCGGAGGCATCTTTGACCCTCCTCCTGAGTATCTGCCCCAATTGCGCGAATTTTGTGACCGGCATAACGTGTTATTGATTTTGATGAAATAATCACGGGGATGGGCCGCACCGGAGAGATGTTTGCCGCCGAGACTTTTGGTGTTGTCCCGGATTTGATTTGTTTGGGTAAAGGATTGTCGGGAGGATACGTGCCTCTTTCCGCACTGCTCTGTCGAAGACATATCGCTGATAAATTCTGGGGAGAAAAGAAAACAAACCCCGGCTTCGTATCGGGACATACTTATGAAGGCAATCCCGTTGCCTGTGCGGCCGGTTTGGCGACGATAGGGGAGATTATTGAAAAGGATTTATGTGGAAATGCCCGCAAGGTTGGCAGTCATCTGCGCAATGGTCTGGAGAGCTTTCGCAAGCATGGAATTGTCGGCGACATTCGAGGGAAGGGGTTGTTTATGGGTATCGAATTTGTCCGTGATCCTGCGACAAAAGAGAGATTTCCAGATGATATACCGATTGCTACACTGATAGGGAAACGGGCTCTTTCAAAGGGACTTCTGTCGCGCTATGATCCGCACTGGATTGCCTTAGGGCCGCCCTTAATCCTGACGGAAGAACAGGCTGATAGAATTATAGCTATCCTGGATGAAAGTATTTCCGAAATCGTGCAAGAGATTAATAATTAGAGCAGCAGCCAGGAATCTGTGAGGAGGGGACCGCGATTTCCGCTTTCAATTTCAACAGTGACCGGGGCAAATACAGAGGGTCCGACAGATGATCCCGCGACCTGATGTCTCGCGTTCTTACGAGCTCTTCGAACGCGCGGGTGAACTGATTCCCGGCTGGACCCAATTGATCGGCCGTCGCCCCAGCCAGTTTGCCAATGGGATCAGCCCGGTCTACGCCCAACGGGCCAAGGGTTCGCGGCAAAGGTGCGCCAGCTGGGCGTTGAAATTCGCGAGCGAACGCCCGTCCAGCGCTTTCTCGTCCAGGGCGGCCGGGTTCAGGGTGTTGTCCTCGGCGACGGCCGGGAGCTGACCGCCAACGCCACCGTTTGCACGGTCAATGCCTGGGCCAATTCTCTACTCTCCGGAGTCGGTCAGGCGATGCCGTCGCGAAACTTCGTGATCGAACGCCACCTCACCCGTCCCTTTGCCCGCGCACCGCGTCTGCCGGCGACAGACGATGATGTCCGTAGCATCTATTACCGGCCCACGGAGGACCGGCGATTGCTTATCGGGGGTGGCGCGCACGAGTTCGCACAGGTGCCGATGCCCGGCTCAGACTTCGAAATGTGCGAGCTGGAACCCGATCCCGTATGCTTGCCGACGACAAAAAGCGGGCTAATGCCTTATCACAACTTTACCGAAATGGTTGGCCTCTTTGAGATGACGGTAGGCATCGAGGGCTTCGGGAAATTCAAAAACTTTGTCGATGACCGGTTTGATGGCATTAACCTCGATGCCGTTATTCATGGCCTCGAACATTTCCCGGCTTCCCACGTAGATTCCCTGTAACGTAACCCGGTTGAAAAGACAGAGGAGGGGAGAGATCGTGGCCGCGGGTGAATCGAGAACGCCAATAAGCGAAACGCGGCCACTGACGCGGGCGCACTTGAGCGACTTCTCCAGGGTACCCGGTCCGCCCACTTCGATGACATTGTCGACCCCGGCGCCGGCGGTAAGACGGCGGACCTCCTCTTCCCAGTCCGGGCACTCCTTGTAATTAATCGTCATGTCGGCGCCCATCGATTTCGCCCTCTCGAGTTTCTCATCACTGCTCGAGGTAACGATCACGCGGGCACCGCTCGACTTTGCGAACTGCAGGGCGAAAACGGAGACACCTCCCGTTCCGAGCAGCAGGATCGTGTCACCGGCCTTAACCTGCCCGAGAGTGACAAGCGCCTGCCACGCCGTTACGCCGGCGCAGGGGAGGGTAGCGGCCTCCTCCAGGGAAAGTGATTCGGGAACGGGGACGAGACCCTGCTCCTTAAAAACAACGTATTCCGCGAGCACGCCGTCGACTCCGCCGCCAAGTGCGGTGTGCATTTGGGATTCGTTGATATCGCCCTTAACCCAATCTTGAAAAAAACATCCGGCAACCCGGTCACCGGGTCTGAACCGGCTGCTCTCCGAGCCAACCTCGACGACCTCCCCGGCTCCATCGGATAACGGGATGACGGGACACTTATCGTTGCGAAAATAACCGCCCCTTGTGATTCCCAGGTCGCGATAATTGAGTGAATTGGCATGAATCTTCACGAGCACTTCACCCGCCCCGGGTTTAGGCTCGGGTAGCTCGATGGCTGTGATGGCGTCGATTCCTCCGTCACTTTCTACCTGGTATGCTTTCATAATTAGCTTTCTCTAATTTGGTAAGTTCCTGTCCCGGCATGCCGGGACGGGGTCTCGCTGGCTTTCTCAATTATCATCGTGCGCGGTCTTCCCTGAGCAACGTCGAAGGGGAGCGCCCAGCCTGCCACCCCGTAGCTCTGCGCAGCGGGATTCTTGGCGGTGCGTAGGCGGGTAAGGGGACGTTTGTTTCCACCGATATTCTGTCGATTTTTCAGTCATAGTGCTTCGAGGGGGGAAAGAATTCCAGAATCGAAAGAGCCGGTCAAGCATCGGGCCTGAACCCTTCGCCTTCCCCAATCTCCTCGACTTACCCCTGATTCGATGGCTCAATTGCCGAAAATCCCATGCACCGCTTTTCTCAGTTCCTCGCCCGCTTTTTCCTGCGTTGGGTACCGGACTCGTTCGTGGTGGCGGTGATGCTCACCATGTTGACCTTCGTGCTGGCGATCACGGTCACCGGATTCGGATTCGGCGAGACCATCGATGCGTGGGGAGATGGCTTCTGGAATCTGCTCGCCTTCACTAACCAGATAACGCTCACCCTCCTCTTTGGCTACGCACTGGCCAACACGCCACCGATGCGTGCTCTGCTGCAGCGCCTGGTGGGGATGATCCGCACGCCGTTCGCCGCCTACACCGGAGTTTGCTTCATCACCTGCGTGGCGGCCATGCTCTCGTGGGGGCTGGGTTTGATTGTGGCGGGAATCGCCTCCAGGGCGGTAGGCGAGAACTGCAGGCGACGCGGCATTCCGGTGCACTACCCGTTGTTGGTGGCTTCGGCCTTTTCCGGTTTCGTGCTTTGGCACCAGGGACTTTCGGCGTCGATCGGGTTGGTGATCGCGACTCCGGGGCACTTTCTCGAACAAGAGATCGGAATCGTCGACATGAGCCGGACGGTCTTCTCGCCCTGGAGCCTGGTCCTGGCGCTGGTCGTCCTGGTGACACTGCCTTTCGTCATGGCCTCTCTGGCCCCGAAGGACGAGGCCGACATTGAGCCGATCCCGAAAGGGCCGATGCCCGAGCCCTCCGGGCCGCAGGAGGACCCGAGAGTTCACGCAGCCGAGACACCGGCCGAGTGGCTCGAGCGGTCGCGGATCTTTATGGCACTGTTCGTGCTGGCCGGCTTGGCCTACGCCTACTCCCATTTCGTTAGTCGCGGTCTCGGCCTAACACTCGATATTTTCAACTTTACCTTCCTCGTAGTTGGTGTACTGCTGGCGGGTTCGCTGATCGCCTACGTGCGAATTATCGTGAGCGGTGGCCGGGTAGCGGCGCCCTTTCTTCTGCAGTACCCGCTCTACGCCGGAATCGCAGGGGTGATGGCGAACTCCGGGCTGGCGGCGTTGGTGATAGAGATCTTCGTGCAGATCTCGTCCGCGGAAGCCTTGCCGTTCTTCGCCTTCCTTTCGGGGGGCATACTCAACCTCTTCATCCCCTCGGGAGGCGGTCAATGGGCGGTGCAGGGACCGATCATGATGGGAGCTGCGGTCGAACTCGGGGCAAATATCCCCCGGACGGCGATGGGTGTCGCGCTCGGTGACGAGTGGACCAATCTGGTCCAGCCGCTGGCGATAGTTCCGGTACTCGCAATCGCCGGAATTCAGCTCAAGAAAATCATGGGATACTGCTTCATCGCGCTGCTCTACACGGGGTTGGTATTCAGCCTCGCTTTGCTGGTCTTCTGAGGATTCGGCGAAGATTGGCAATTCGGTAATGGTGGTAAGGGGTCAGGCTTATTATTTAAGCTATTCGAATCTGAAGTAGAGGAGAAGTCGCATGACGCATCGACGTTCCGATCTTGGATGATATTTTTCGCTACGGACAGCTGCGTGCTGCAGGCAACGTCCAACGACATCGCAAAGTGGCATGATGCGATTGCTTGAGGAAGATACTTAAATAATAGCCTCGTCAGCAGAATCTGTGGGTTATTTCGGGTTCAGGCAAGTCGGCCATGGTATGAAATAGGGCGATCTTAAGCACTTCGAAGCTCTTAAAGCCGTATGCTTTTCTGATAGTGAGATTTATATTGCGGTTAAAGCCCTCCACAATGCCGCAGGAAAAGGCCTTTTTGGCCCGAAACCAGTTGAGGATGAGCGGCTCGTGTTTGCGCACCGAGCGCACGAACCTTTTGATCGGTTTGAGGCGCGAACGCATGGCGCGCGTGCACCATTTTTTCAGATACCATTGGGCCCAGTAGGGACTTTTATAATGCCACAAGAGCTGAAAGCTCTCCTTTAGTAGATAGGCCCGCACGCTCTTCAGATCGTATTGGAGCACCTCCTTGAGGCGGATCTGTTGGGTGGGGGTGAGATTTTGCGGATTTTTCAAGAAACAGTATTTGCTTTTGACCAGCACGTTGATGTAGCCGTCCCGTTGCAATCGCCTGGCTTCCGCAGCACGAATCTCATTGAGGGCCTTGTTCAGGTTGGCTACCAAGTGGAAGCGATCGAGGATGTGCAGCGCCTGGGGTGCCTTTTTCTTGATCACTTTGAGGTAAGGCTTCCACAGATCCGAGCAGACGTAGAGGATCTGGCTGCTCTTTTGCGCTCCCAATTCCCAGAAAAAACGCAAGAGCGATTTTACGTTGCGCTTATTGAATACGCCCAATAGCCGCCGCCGCCCCTCGTCAAGCTGGTAGACCACGGTGAGATAGTGATGGCCTCGATGATACTGCACCTCATCGACTCCGATCGCCTCAATCCCGCTCATATCGCGCCGTTTGAGCCCCCACCGCACCATCGCCTCGACCGACTCGAAGACGTTGCGCCAGTTCGTGCGAAAAACCCTTGCCGTCTCTTCCCAGCTCAAGCGCCTCGCCCACTGGGCCAGAAACCATTGCATTGGCCAACTCAGATGACTCTTGCCCTTGGCCCAGGGCACCTCTTCGACCTTCACCCCGCACCGCCGGCAATTGACCCGCCGCATGCGGTAACGAAAATACACCTTCATCCCCCACAAGGGCACAAATTCAAAATGCCTCGCCTCGCTCATGTGGTCGTAGCCGCTGGCCGTCCGGCCACACCCCGAACAGCACACCCGCTATTCTTGCGCGGCTCAATCTGCACCACAATCGCCTCCTCCGATTTCACCATTTCCATACTCGCCTTTGTGTAAACAAAGCTCTTGAGCCAATAGCACCGATTCAGTAGCGTTTTGATGAGCACTGGGTCCTCCGTGTTCAGGATGTATTTTCGGTACTACTTTCATCCTCGGAACGGCCCGGTGCTTCAACCTTTCAATCCCATATGCAAAGAAAACACCGACCAGCCCCTCCGGCTGTGGAGGAGCGGGATTCAGGGCAGCGCCCTGACTTCTCCTTGTGCTCACCGACTCTATTTCCTCTTGTAAGCGACGTTACCCACCCACAGATTCTGCTGTAGACCCAAATAATAAGCCTGACCCCTTCCTGCAGGATCCTGGATGGGTAAGGTACTCAAATCCAAAACTGCACGTTCAAACTGGTTGAAACCCGAAGCAGAAGAAGCGGGTTCCGATTCCAGTGAGCAGGAAGCGAATGCAAATTGATTGCCCCGGTGCACTGCCGATCGATTCTTCGCCCCATCGAACGATCGACGAATTCGCGTCTTCGTCTACGGGCGTGCAATCGGAGGCGGAAAATCCGGCTAGCACCTCGCCGGTCGCCTCGTCGATCAGTTCCGCGAGCAGGTATTCGCTTTCCGGTCGCAGGTGATCCGCTTTCACGGTAAGGTTGAGACGGGCCAGATCCCCGACTGCAATCGGGTGGGTCGTGATGGTGCCCTCCGATTGGTCAGAGCGGACGCTGAGGTAGGTAAAGCCGTCGACGGGGACCCTGGCCAGCCCGGTCTGCCCCTGGGTTGGGTGGTCCGCTGTTGCTTTTTCAGGGTATTCCGGTAATATGCGACCTGTCGCATATCACAATTTTGACGACAGGTCGCATATTACCGAAAGCTAAACACCGTTTCAAACGAACTAAGGAACAGAAATTCAAAGACTTACAACGTATCGGGACCACCAACACCTCGGGATAAAGCAACTGGTCTACGATTGTATGTTCGAAACGAGATGAGTGACAGTATTGTAAATGCTGGGCCGGTATCTGAACGATTTCTACATCTCGGGATCGAAGACTTTGACACTGCCTGTAGGTACGTGAAAGACCTACCGTACGGACGCACTAGTTCCCCCAGCAGTTACGAATTGGTTTTGACCGAAAGAAAGGGGACATGTAGCTCCAAACATGCACTGCTAGCAGCGTTGGGGAAGGAACTTGGACTATCTGTTCGCCTCATGGTTGGGATCTATCATATGGATGAGGATAATACACCGGGTGTTGGGCGCGTATTATCAGTAAACGGGCTAATCTCCATTCCGGAGGCGCATTGTTACCTCGTCGTTGGGGACGAACGAAGAGATTTCACGAAGATGGAAGCCAGCTCCTCACTTCAGATCGTACACGAGGAGGAAATCACGCCGGAACAGATCGGAGAATACAAGCGGCAGCTCCATCAGAGGTTTCTTTGTACGCATTTCGGTGCTCAAGATTTTCTTCGGATTTGGAAGGTCCGCGAGGAGTGCATTCAGGCCCTTGCTTCTGGGGAACAACAACAGTCTTGAGATCGTCATGATCGGTAAGCTTCCCAAGAGTCGAGACCAATTTCGAAAGATTCCCGGTGCCCGGCTCCCCATCATCTGCGGTATGAATCACCGACAATACGTGGAAGCGATGGTCGAGAAGGCGCGAGAGATACTATATGATCTTGAGGTGACGCGAGAGAATCTGCCGGTGCACTGGTTACCAGGATGTCTTGAACTTCCCCACGCAGCGCGGGTTCTATTCGAGGCGGAGGTGCAAATTGACGCGATATTGGCGTTTGGTGTAGTGTTGTGTGGAGCAACGACCCACGACGCGACAGTCCTGCAACATGTAGTTCATGGTTTCTCTCTGGTCTCTGACAGATTCGGTAAACCCATAATAAATGAAGTGTTCGGCGTTACAAAGCTCGAAGACGCAAGGGTTCGCTCGGGAAATGATGATGCAAACAAAGGAATTGAGGCCGCGTTCGCAGTCTCTGAGCTTCTACATTGGAAACGTACCATTTTGAAGGAAGAAAATACACCGTAGGGCGCGGTATTCGAACTTTACGCTGCACTCAATTTCGAGAGTCTGACGACTCTCTTTATGAGTGAACTCAACGTTCGGCAAAGGAACAGAAACAGATGAATTGAAGAATATGGCTCTCCTTAAGGTCCATCATGATTACTGTATCCTTGTCTTTTTTTGCTAGTGTTGTGCCGATATCCGCCCAGGAGATCCCGATGAAGATGAAGCTGAAACAAACGGACAGGCCTGCCATTGTGTTCCTTGTAGCAGGACAGTCCAATGCCGGCGGTTGCGGCGTGATCTCCCCGGAGCTGCACGAATCGCTTGGGCACCACAAGACGCGCCCACTCATTCCGGGCTCGACCGCAAAAGAGATGGGGTTGTCCACAGACCCCAAAGACTACACCCACAGTTATATCTGGGTGCCAGCTAGCGGGTTTCAGCGGGTCGACCCCAATAGGAATACCAAACCTGACAAACCTGATACCCCGGGACACGGCATGGAACTGCCAGTGGTCCGGGAACTGGAGAAGCGTTTCCCAGAAAACGACATCTTTGTGATCAAGTACGGGCCCGGCGCCACCACGCTCCACCACGACTGGAACCCCAAGGAGCAGGATGGCGATCGCCCCTGCTATGCCACCTGGCTGAGCTACTACCGCAAGGGGATGGCACAACTGAGCAAGACATATCCGGAGATCCGCGTTGTCGGGCTTTACTGGGATCAGGGCGAGTCTGACGGCATCGAGAACAAAGCAGACGAATACGCCGCAAACCTAACGGAGTTCCTGGCGATCCTTCGCCGCGAAACCGGCCTGCCGCAGTTACCGTTTTTTATACGGAAGCACGTGTTCCACTGGGACAACATTGACGCGATCATTGCCGCACAGGAAAAGGTGGTGGCCCTGGATCAACATTGCCACATGCTTGATATCGACCTGAGCGACCGCAAGAAGAATTATGACGCCTGGGCCTACAGCCCCAACAACGGCCATGTCAGCAGCAAAGGGTTTGTGGAGCTGACCAAACGGCTTTTTGATGACCCATTGTGCGAGGCGACAGTCGAGTCCTTTGATGTGTACTAGACCAAGTAGCCGAGATTGTGAACCAATTGCGCCTATCGAACCCCCTGACGGGTGCCGGTGACCTTTGACGTTCTATCTAGACCTTATCCGAAAAGCTACTGATTGGCCGCAAAGAGGCGCAAAAGGCGCAAGAAAAACTTGAGAAAAATCATTTTTTGGCTTGATAAAAAGTGTCGCAACATGCTAGTGTTTAACAACTTAAGATTAAGAAAGGAGTTAAACATGCCAACATGTGCGACAGAGGAGAACAAAAGCGATAAGACGCCCCTTAGCAACCTCATTCTGCCGGTTCCAGACACGGATTTCCGTGATTTTCTGGATGAAGTTGAAGAATTGGCCGGGTTCGCGGCGCAAATCATCGAGGCGATCGAGAAGGATCTGGACGCCCATGCGCGTGAGAAGAAGAAACTTCGATTGGAAGATCGAAGGTTCTTTGAAGGGCGCACAGCGGAGCTGCCGGAGCTGGACATCGAGGAGGAGAATATTCTGGCTGCTGAATTGAATCTTGGGGCAGGCCGGCCGCGGATGCCGGCTTATGCGGTATACGTGTTCGTGATGCTTCGAGGGTTTCTGGGTTCGTTGACCACGAAACCGGCACGGCGGTTTGTGCGCGAGTCGATGAGCTTGTACGGATTTTTGCAGAGCGGGGGACTGAGAATGCCGGCGGTGACGACGATTCTGGAGAACGTGAACCTGGTCAGCCATAGGACCCGCGAGCTGATCTTTGATAAACAGATTGGGTTTATCCTCCAGGAGCAATGGGACGATTTCGGGAAGCTGACGATCGACAGCACCTCGGTGAAAGCAAACAGCTGCTGGCCCACCGATGGGAGGATTCTGAGCGGTCTTTTGATGCGGGCCAATCGTTTGGGTCAGAAGTTGCATATATTCGGGCTGGAGGATTTTCGCAAGGGATGGGTTGGGCGTTGGCTGCGGAGATGGACAAGCTGGAGTTTCAGATTTGTCTGCCCGCGGGCAAACCGAAGTCGAAGGGCAAGCTGAAGAAACACTACCGGCGGTTGCTCAAGCGGGGCCGCAAGGCGGCCGACTCACTAACGGGGGAACTGAGCCATCTTGAAGAGGGCCTGTCGATGGATTCACTGCCTCCCACTCGCCGGGAGCTTCTGGGCGGGCATTGAGCAGATCAGGGGCGATATTGCCGACGCCAAGCGGGTTGTTGAGTATGCTCATGATCGGGTGTTTCACGAAAAGAAGCTACCGTCCACACAGAAGGTCCTGAGCCTCTCGGACGGATCGGCGGCCTACATCAAGAAGGGCAGCCGCAATCCAGTGATCGGGTACAAGCCACAACTGGTTCGCAGCGAAAACGGTTTTGTCACCAGCCTGATCGTACCGCAAGGCAACGCGGCAGACTCCATTGAGCTGGCGCCGGCCATCGGCGATTCGATCAAGCGCACCGGTGTCATTGCTGAACTGGTCAGCACCGATGACGGATATGCTTCGGCGAAGGGACGCAAGGAGGTGCTGAGCATGGGGGTAAAGCAGATCAGTATCAGTGGGGCGAAGGGCAAGAAGTTGACCACCCCCGAGGACTGGGAGAGCCGTATCGCGAGGCACGCCGCGATCGCTCCGCAGTGGAGTCGCTGATGTTCACGATTAAAGATGGATTTGCCTTTGGCGAACTCGGCCGCCGCGGCATCGATGCGGTAGGCGCTGCTCGAGAAGGTTCTGGCCTACAACTTCTGCCGCATCATACTGATGGAAACGCCGAGGGGAGGAACTGGAACAGGCAGCCTGAATCTGACCGCTTTGAAGCTCAGAGAAAAAAGCACCACGGGATGAGTATGCCTCCAGACAGCGGCAAATATACGTATTGTGCAGCAAGCCACGCCGATGGCCGCTCAATACCTGCTCATCGGCAGCGCCGGCAGCCTAAAACCCGAAACCTGCCAGCCATAGGCTGGTCCGCCCGTGGCGGAGAACCTTAAACCGCCCGCTCGAAAGGCTTTTCGAATGGGGTCTATCTAAATAAAGACCAAGATTTCCTTGGTCGATCCGCCTTAGGTCAACGATTCGCAAACGGCATAGTCCAGATCGCCGCTTCACCACGTCCCAGATTCACCGTCAACTCCCGCACCCCGCTCCGTTCAACCGGATCCGTGGCGGCATCCGATCCGTCTTCAAAGTGGATCGTCCCAGATTCCAATCGGTCGTCCGAAACTTCACTAACAGCGAGTTTGATGACAAGCTGCTCGGGTTCATCCGTGCCGTTGGCCAAGGTGACCGCCACCCCGGCGGGCAGTTGGATGAAACGGTTGTGAGACCTTGACCGACCCTACCGTCTTCGCACTTCGTGTTTCGCCGTGACATGTCGGGCACTCCTTCCCGGGAGGGCGACCCACCCCTAACCCCTCCCAGGAGGGGATCTTTTCGCTTCGGGGCTCGTCTATTAAGTTCCCCTCCCGGGAGGGGACAGGGGTGGGTTCCTTCCAAGCCCGCATTTTCCTTCATCAAACGTTAGGCAACCGCCCGCCCAAATGCGCATTGACGTTTCCTCTCAGTCGCTCGCAAATTCGCACTGTTCGCTATTCGTCGAAATACGAACATAGGTGGGTTAGATCAGATTCGCTGAAATGAACTGATTAAACTGCAATATTCTGCGTCCATTGCGAACTGTCCGAACCGATCCAATCCGATTGTGCGCGTGTGGCGATGCCTATCCGTTTTGCTCCATGGTGGCTGAATCTTGATTCTCTTTGGTCGGGATCAGACGAGCGGGCCCGTCTGACCGGGGGTGGTCTGAATGAAAATATAACTCCGCCGGTGCTTGCGCAGGTGTTCGCGGAACTGGCGGATAACGTAGAGCCGCTCTTCAGGCATTGGGTCGATCGCGAGTGAAGGGCAACGAACCCGAACCCGAAAATCTCAGGATTTTCGGGTTAATGGGGCGCTTTTTTTTGCGAAATAGGCGGATTCAGCGATAAAGCGATGGTGGTACTGGAAGGGATGGTATTTACGTGATTGCGGACTCGTCCGGCGCCCTCCATTTTCTTGCCGAAGATGATTCCAATTCCGGATTTGCGTGAAGCCGATCTCCCGGATAGAGAAGAGAGCTTCTGGAAATTGACTGGACCGGGGACGGTGATGATGGGACTCGCCATCGGCTCCGGCGAGATGGTGCTGTGGCCGTGGATCACGGCAAAGTTCGGCACGGAGATGATGTGGGCTGCCGCACTGGGGGTTTTTTTGCAGCTTTGGATCAACATCGAAGTCGGCCGTTGGGCAGTTGCCACCGGAGAGAGTGCTTTCACGGGGTTTGCACGAATCTCCAGGTTCTGGGTGTTCTTCTTTATGAGCTTGCTGTTCGTCGGCGCCTTTCTCCCGGGAATGGGCAGAGCGGTCGGAACTTCGTTGCGCATCCTCATATTCGGCGTCGACGGTCCGGGGGCTGATTGGATCTGGACCGCTCTCGTTTATGTCATCACACTGCTTATCCTGTTTGGGCCTAAGGAGATCTACAAAGCGGTCGAAAAGGTCGTCGGGTTTATGGTCGTTGTGATCGTGGTCGGCATGTTGATCGTTTCCTTCAGCATCGGAACATTGGCCGATCTCACCAACATGCTGGGCGGAATCCTGAACTTCGGACACATCCGACTCGACGAGCAGTTCACCTTCAACCGTTTCTTCGGTGCGTTTGTCTTTGCCGGGATTGGCGGGCTCGGAAATCTCTACTATGCCTACTACTTGCGTGACAAAGGCGTGGGGATGGGCAAGAGGATTCCCGCACTGGTGAATCCTCTGCGCGAGGCGCAGCGCGGTGAAAGCGAAGTCGGCTATCGATTCGCGAATAATGAGGAAAACGGAAAATCGTTTCGAGACTGGTTTCAATTCGTCATAGTTGACAGCTGCGTATTCTTCTGGATCGGCAACACGTTCACGATGTTTCTATTCATGTTCGGCGCGTTGGTGGTGCTGTTTCCCGCGGGGATCGTTCCGGAGGAGAGCCGGATCATCTGGGATCTTGCATTGATCCTCGAGGGCGTAATGGGCGGCTGGGGTCGCTACCTCTTTCTTATTGTCGGCATCGCGGCATTCTTCAGCAGCGTTCTCGCGGGCACTGATGGGGCGATTCGGCTTTGGGTGGATTTATTGCACACCAATATTCGATTTTCTCACCGGTTCGCGGCCAACCGGCTCTATCTCGTAATAGCGCTCATTATTTCTACGCTCGCTGTGACATCCACATGGTACTTCGAAACACACGAAATCACGGTACTCGACTTCTTCTTCATATTCGCGGTGCTGGGCGGTTTCGCGATGGCCGGCTATGTGCCGATGTTGCTCTACATGAACCTCAAGCATCTTCCACCCGTGGCCCGTCCAAAACCGCTCAACATCGTGATGGTAAGCATCGGGGCAGTGACCTATATCTCGTTCGCCGTATATACCGTCTGGAGCAAGGTGGCTACGTGGCTGGCGTAACTCGCTTATATTCTAGAGAAGCTAAGATGCCTTTCGTCCTGCTTCAATGAACGACAAGGTTCGCGACGAGGTTTGCTTCGCTGGGTTCCGAGCCCCGACTTGCCGGGGTGTCCACAGAACATCGAACATCGAACGCCCAACATCGAACGTCGAAGTGGGGACTTTCGGTTGTTGATCGTCCTTCAAATACACCTCGACAGAGTTGACGACAAAGCTGAATATGAAGACTCATCCCTGGGCAGTCCCGTAGCAGCCGCGGCCAACGGCAACAAGACGTTGTTGTCCGTCGAGCACATCGATTTCCACCACTCCGAGGCTGCGGCCAATGCTGTGATTTCCACATCGTTGAATCCCTCCGCGTCGAGATGGGTGCGGAGTCAATCGAGAAGCAACCTTACTGAAGGCGTCGAGATGGGTGCGGAGTTTCGAGAGGATATCCTCCGGTTCCTGATCGGGCACCAGTCGAAAATCAACCTTTGCCGAGGCCTCGGCTGGCAGCACCGTTTTCATGCCGGCTTTCTGGTAACGGCTCTTCATCCCTCCTCGATTTTTTTGAAACGATGGGGTTTGTACCGTCAGCTTTCCACGATGCCCACATCATTCTCGGCCTTCGATGATACTTGCGATTTATGGGATTCGTTTGCTGATGAATGGATTATAGGTCACATCCAATCGAAGTCCGCAATCTAAACCCACCGAAGGCCCTGAGCGCGTCGATGCGGCCATAGTCACGGCGCACCGCGATTTTCAATGTCCCGCCTTGCTTCACGTAGGAGCGCCGCCGACCTGCGGAAAGGCTCTGATACGCAGCGATCTACGCTGTCTCGCTGCGAAGTGTGTGAAATGTCCGGGCTAGCGCAGCGTATCCGCAACCAAAAAAGAGAAAGAGAACCGTCCCGCGTTGCGCTCTCGCGCCCCGCGGAAGCAGGCCGCTGCATCACCATTCCGTATTCCCCTCCGGAAGCAACCTCCGTGGCAAGCTGCGCTTGCTAGACCTTATCCGAAAAGCTACTGATTGGCCGCAAAGAGGCGCAAAAGGCGCAAGAAAAACTTGAGAAAAATCATTTTTTGGCTTGATAAAAAGTGTCGCAACATGCTAGTGTTTAACAACCTAAGATTAAGAAAGGAGTTAAACATGCCAACATGTGCGACAGAGGAGAACAAAAGCGATAAGACGCCCCTTAGCAACCTCATTCTGCCGGTTCCAGACACGGATTTCCGTGATTTTCTGGATGAAGTTGAAGAATTGGCCGGGTTCGCGGCGCAAATCATCGAGGCGATCGAGAAGGATCTGGACGCCCATGCGCGTGAGAAGAAGAAACTTCGATTGGAAGATCGCAGGTTCTTTGAAGGGCGCACAGCGGAGCTGCCGGAGCTGGACATCGAGGAGGAGAATATTCTGGCTGCTGAATTGAATCTTGGGGCAGGCCGGCCGCGGATGCCGGCTTATGCGGTATACGTGTTCGTGATGCTTCGAGGGTTTCTGGGTTCGTTGACCACGAAACCGGCACGGCGGTTTGTGCGCGAGTCGATGAGCTTGTACGGATTTTTGCAGAGCGGGGGACTGAGAATGCCGGCGGTGACGACGATTCTGGAGAACGTGAACCTGGTCAGCCATACGACCCGCGAGTTGATCTTTGATAAACAGATTGGGTTTATCCTCCAGGAGCAATGGGACGATTTCGGGAAGCTGACGATCGACAGCACCTCGGTGAAAGCAAACAGCTGCTGGCCCACCGATGGGAAGATTCTGAGCGGTCTTTTGATGCGGGCCAATCGTTTGGGTCAGAAGTTGCATGTCTTCGGGCTGGAGGATTTTCGCAAGGGATGGGTTGGGCGTTGGCTGGAGGAAATGGACAAGCTGGAGTTTCAGATTTGTCTGGCCGCGGGCAAACCGAAGTCGAAGGGCAAGCTGAAGAAACACTACCGGCGGTTGCTCAAGCGGGGCCGCAAGGCGGCCGACTCACTAACGGGGGAACTGAGCCATCTTGAAGAGGGCCTGTCGATGGATTCACTGCCTCCCACTCGCCGGGAGCTTCTGGAGCGGGCATTGAGCCAGATCAGGGGCGATATTGCCGACGCCAAGCGGGTTGTTGAGTATGCTCATGATCGGGTGTTTCACGAAAAGAAGCTACCGTCCACACAGAAGGTCCTGAGCCTCTCGGACGGATCGGCGGCCTACATCAAGAAGGGCAGCCGCAATCCAGTGATCGGGTACAAGCCACAACTGGTTCGCAGCGAAAACGGTTTTGTCACCAGCCTGATCGTACCGCAAGGCAACGCGGCAGACTCCATTGAGCTGGCGCCGGCCATCGGCGATTCGATCAAGCGCACCGGTGTCATTGCTGAACTGGTCAGCACCGATGACGGATATGCTTCGGCGAAGGGACGCAAGGAGGTGCTGAGCATGGGGGTAAAGCAGATCAGTATCAGTGGGGCGAAGGGCAAGAAGTTGACCACCCCCGAGGACTGGGAGAGCGAGGCGTATCGCGAGGCACGCCGCGATCGCTCCGCAGTGGAGTCGCTGATGTTCACGATTAAAGATGGATTTGCCTTTGGCGAACTCGGCCGCCGCGGCATCGATGCGGTAGGCGATGAACTGCTCGAGAAGGTTCTGGCCTACAACTTCTGCCGCATCATACTGATGAAGAAACGCCGAGGGGAGGAACTGGAACAGGCAGCCTGAATCTGACCGCTTTGAAGCTCAGAGAAAAAAGCACCACGGGATGAGTATGCCTCCAGACAGCGGCAAATATACGTATTGTGCAGCAAGCCACGCCGATGGCCGCTCAATACCTGCTCATCGGCAGCGCCGGCAGCCTAAAACCCGAAACCTGCCAGCCATAGGCTGGTCCGCCCGTGGCGGAGAACCTTAAACCGCCCGCTCGAAAGGCTTTTCGAATGGGGTCTTGCTATGGAGGTAAAGGGCTTGCTATGGTCCAGCCGTAAATTGGTGAGCGCTGCATTGGGGCGCCAACACGACAAAGAGACCGAGCAGATGATCATTACTTTACGAGTCGAATGTGTTTGGGGGATGCACCTTGAGGAGGACTGCGTTCGCGTGATAGAGATTGACGAAAGGGCATCTCTTCTGGGCCTGCATGCTGCGATTCAGGACAGTGTCGCTTTCGATTACGACCATTTATTTGAGTTCTTCGCTGGGCGGAACCAGCGCCATCGCAAGTTGATGTTTGCTAATTTCGTTGATTGGGAATACCAGGCGGACGCATTGGAAGAGATCACGCTGAAACAAGCCTATCCCCTCCCCAAGAGCTGCAAGCTGTATTATCACTTTGATTTTGGAGATGACTGGTATTTTGAGATCAGAAAGAGCCGGAGGAAGTCCGTGAAACCGGAAGCCGGAGCGAAGTACCCTCGTGTTGTCGAGCGAATCGGGCCAAACCCTAAGCAGTACGGTGAATACGACGAGGAATGAGACCGCCGAATGGGCTAGCCCGAACATGTCACAAACCCTCTACTACGACCGCGGATCTCACTGCGTATCAAAGCGTTCCCTTGCCCGCCGACCTCAGAGGGTTCCAATCCCGGCACGCCGGGATCGCCCGGCGTGCTGCGGAAAAGCTTTGATACGCAGCAATCTACGCACTCTCGCTACGAAGTGTGTGAAATGTCCGGGCTAGGAGGCACGATGGGAGGTGAGAAATCTGATCAATCCTTTATGGTGGATCATAGTCATAGTTGCGCCGGGCGCTCTCCTTCGAGATGTACCCCTCACGCAGATCCTCTTCGATCAATTCCGGAGCGCGATCTTTCGGATCGCCGTAGCCACCGCCTCCGGGCGCGGTGAGCAGGATGCGATCTCCCGGCTCGAAGCGGACACCGGCGAACTTGCTGGTCGAGACTTTGCCGTAGAGCTCCTTAACCGTTTTCCACTCGTTCGAACCGGCTTTCTGAATTAGGGTCCCTCCAGTGCCACCGGGAATGCCGCCAAAGAGGGCGAACGGTTTCACTTGATGGTGGTCGCTGCACTGACTGCCGGTGATTTCGACAACCGCGAGCAAGGTGCGGCGATACCCAAGTCCGCCGCGAAATTTTCCTGGCCCGCCCGAATCCTGCACCATCTCGCAGTTCTCGACCCGCAGGGGAAACCGGGTTTCGAACACTTCGGTCGGGTTGAAACGGCAATTGCCGTTGATCGCGATGACACAGTCGTTGCCGTCGTGGCCGAAGCGGCCTCCCCAACCACCGGACATGATGTCGTAGCAGGCGAAATACTCGTCGTCGTCCGGGTGGTTGCCGCCGAAGACGAAGTTCGTGCCCGTGCAGCTCTCCGACGCCATGGCGCGCTCGGGAATACAGGAGGAGAGGGCACCGATCACGATATTGGCGAGACGCGGGTGAGTCTCGGTGTTGCCTGCCACGAGGGGGCCGGGATAGTCGACGTTGGTCACGAGGGCCGGCGGCGACACAACCCGGATCGGCCGGAAACAGCCGGAGTTCTTGGGAATAGAGGGATCGGTCAGGTGGAGCAGTCCGTTGTAGGTGGCGCCGATGGTCACGCCCAGGGTGGCGTTGATCGGCCCCTTGGCCTGCCTGGAGCTGCGGCGGAAGTCCGCCACCACCTCGTCGCCCTGCACGAAGATCTCGGTGCGAACGTAGTATGGCGTGTCCTCGATGCCGTCGTTCTCGATGACGTCTTCGAAGTCGTACTTGCCGTCGGGGAAGCCGGCGAGCTCGGCGCGCATGCGCCGCTCGGAATAGTCCTTGAGATCCTCGCAGGCTTGCTTGAACACGTCCCTGCCGTACTTCCTGATGAGATCGATGGCGCGCTCAACCCCGAGATCGACGGCGCCAATCATCGCACGCAGATCTCCGTAGTTCTGGCGGGGGGTGCGGACATTGGCCAGCATCAGCTTCCACACCTCGTCGACGTCGACATCTTTCTTCTTGATTTTGACGGGGGGGATGCGCAGGCCCTCGTGGAAGATCTCAGTTGCTTCGCCGCAGAACGCCCCGGGCACGCTGCCGCCGATCTCCGCGATGTGGCCGATGCAGACCGCGAATCCCTGGAGTTCACCATCGACGAAGAAGGGCTTGAAAAAGGTGTGTTCCGGCACATGCAGGCCGCCGCGATAAGGATCGTTGTGGACGATAACGTCACCTTCGTCGATCGTGTCGAATGGGATCTCCTGAGCGCAGGTTTTGATCAGAAGCGGCATGCCGCCGATCATGGTTGGGCAAAACTCCGCGCACGCGATCATGTCGCCTTTGATGTCGGCGAGCGCACAGGTGAAGTCGAGGCCCTCGTTGAAAATCGTCGAGTAAGACGTCTTCATCAACAGGATGCCCATCTCGCGGCAGAGCGATACCATGGAGGAGTCGATGATGTTCATCGTCACCATGTCCATGGCTGACGCCGACTTCTTGTCGATGTCAGCGACGGCGGGCTGCTCGATCTTGAGCTGGAAGTAACCCTCCTCGGACTGGCGTCGTTGGGACCACTGGACGCACCAGTCCGAGCAGAACACCTGGGATGGGCCATTGCGCTGCGCGCTGATGCCTTCGTCGTAAATCAACAGACCGCAATTGGCGCACTTGACGTAGCGCTCGATGTAGTAGCCGTTCTCAGAAAAACGCATGGTTCACTTCATCACTTCTCGAATTTTTGAAACATTGGGTATCGGTCCGCAATCAGGTAGTGGTGGCGATGTGGAGTTGGCCGAACACACCGACGCGGACGTCCTGGCCCGGGCCGATGACGGTCACAGAAGCGGGTTCTTCGATCACGGCGGGTCCGTCGATCCGGTGGCCGGCCTTCAAGTCCTCGCGCCGAAAGATCGGCACGTCGAAGCGGCCGTCGATGTAACCTACCGAGCGGCGCTCCCGTTCCCGCGGAGCAGCGCCATTGGCGGGATCGATCGTCCGAAATTCGGGTTTGGGAGTAATCGACACCGCGGTGGCGAGATAGTTGACGATTTCAATGTTCTGGCCAGGGATGCTGAAGCCGAAGCGCGCCTTGTGCGAGTCGTGAAATGCCTGCCAAACGGTGGGGGTGATCTCCGCCGTGAACGTTTCGAAATCGATGGGCAGCTCGAGCTCATAGTTTTGCCCCAGATATCGCATTTCCAGAGCGCGGGTCACCTGAATGTTGTCGACGTAGCCTTGCTGCTCAAGATCGGCCACGCATCCGGCAACGAGCTCGCGCAAGACCTGGTTGGCAATCGCGGGGTCGAAACGCTGGGAAGTCAATTGGGTGGTCCGCTGGCGATCGACCCGGGCGTCCGCCTGGATGAAGCCGTAGGCGGAGAACTGCCCAGGGTGATTCGGGATGATGGCGGTGGGGATACCCATTTCTACGATCAACTCGCCGGCGTGCAAGGGTCCCGCTCCCCCAAAGGCGAGCAGAGTGAAATCGCGCGGATCGAGGCCCCGCTCGATGAGCACGCTGCGCAGTGCACCCACCATGTTGTTGTTGGCGATGCGTACGACCGCCATAGCGGTCTCGTCGACGGACTGGCCCAGGCTCCGGCCGACCGCCTCGACCGCATGGTGTGCTTCATAGGGGTCTAGCGCCATTGTGCCGCCGAGGAAGTTATCGGGATTGATCCGACCGAGCACTAAATTGGCGTCGGTTACCGTCGGCTCCGTCCCGCCCGTGCGGTAGCACGCGGGTCCCGGATCGGCCCCGGCGCTCCGCGGCCCCACCCGGAGCATGCCGCCCTTGTCGATCCACGCGATTGATCCTCCGCCGGCGCCGATCGTGCGGATGTCGATCATTGGTATCTGAATGGGCACGCCCCACTCGATCTCGAACGCGGTCGTGAAGCTTTCCCGGCCACCGGTGATCGTCGACACGTCAGTCGAGGTCCCGCCCATGTCGATAGTGACCATCGACTGGACCTCGAGGAGATTGGCCAGGCGCTTGCCGGCAACGACGCCACCGGTGGGCCCCGACACCATCAGGTTGACAGGGGCGGCGGCGGCGGCGGCGAGCGTCATCTCGCCGCCGTTCGACTTGATCATGACGAGATTGTCGCCCAGACCTTTCGTGCCCAATCGCGTGCGCATCGATTCGAGCTGGCGACCGACCACCGGTTTCAGGTAGGCGTCGGCGATGGTCGTGCAGGCACGCTCATACTCTTTCCATTTGGGCAGCACTTCGTAGGATAGTGACACCGGCAAGTCCGGGGCCTCCTCCGCGAAGATCTCCTTTAATCGCAACTCGTGTGCCGGATTGAGATAGGAGAACAAGAGTATGATCGCCACTGCCTCGATTTCACCGAGTTCGTGAATCTGTCTGGCGATTCCGCGCGCCTCCTGCTCATCGAGGGCGGTGACGATCTGGCCATAGCGATCGACGCGCTCCGATACCTCGTAGCAATGGCGTCTTTTCATAAGCGGCTTGGGCTTGATCCAGCTCATGTCGTAGTGGAACTTGCGGTTGCCGCGCTGGATGAACGGAATGTCCCGGAAGCCTCTGGTCGTCACGTAGGCGACGACCGCCCCCTTGCGCTCAAGAATGGCGTTGGTGGCGACGGTGGTGCCAAGGCGGACGTTGCGGATGGCTTGCGGGTTGGCGAACTGCTCGAGGCCCGCTTCGATTCCGGCGACCGGATCTTGCGGGACCGACAAGCGCTTCCACACATCGATCGCCTTCGTTTCGCTGTCGTAGGCGACGAAGTCGGTGAAAGTTCCGCCCACATCAATGCCGAGCATGTAACGCATTATGATATATGATATGAATTTGCTTTTTGTCGGCGAAACCGCTGAGGTGGGGGTTTTAACCTGCGTCCACGGACCCCAAGGCTTTACTTCAAAAGGTCAGCGGCCAATCCATTCAGCGGGAAATTATCGTCATTCGCTTTCTCTTCCACATAACGAATACTTGATTTGGTTTCGAGGATCGCCAATCCTTCCAACGCTCTTGCCCTTATTCTGTTTTTGAAGGATGCGAGCTTTGATTCAATGTATTCTTTCTCATCTGGCAAAGTTGGCGCCCCCTGTTCAAATCCGGGGCCTTCATAGGTGACCTTTATGGATTTATTCCGATCGAAGGCCGTTCGGATCTCATAGATTCCTTTTAGGTGAGCCCTTTCCTTTTCAATCATTGTTTCGCCAGGGCCGTCTTCTACGAGATTGATAAAAAACGGTTCAGCTTCCAGGGCATTCGTGATTAATTCTTTATGCAATCGCTTACTGATTATTTCATCGAAGCAGGTGTTTCCCAGGAATCTGTTCATGACAGATAAATCTGCTGGAGGATTTTCCTCACCGTGCTGCCCGCTCAACGAGATGGAGCAGGTAAGAATTGTAAGAGCTGCTAGTGGAGATCGCTTTTGCATGATGCTTATTTTTTTGGTGAATGATAGAGTTAATTCGCCGGCCAGTCGGAACCGTCATTCCATATCCGCTTCTGAACTCTTGGGCAGGTAATCGTTGGGGATACCGAATGAAAGCAGAATGCGGTGTAAAGGCCCGACCGCGCGCTGTAAGTATCGTTGATGGCACTCGTCGGCTCGAAATGAATCCGGAAGATCTGCCCTTCCGTGAAGTACTTACCTTTAGTGAATATATTCCCACCCGACTGGAGGACATTTTTGCTGTCAAAATGGTCGTTGAGGTCGTTTGTATGTTCGAGGGTAAAACAATGAGCGATCTCATGTACTAGGATGTCCTCGCTACCTGCATACATCCCCATGAGGATCTGGTCTCCGCCAATAAGTGCAGCGCCATTATATCTACTGCCTAGTACTTTTCGCGTGAGGTAAATATTGATCAATCCGTTGTCAAAACCGATCCGGTTCATGAGGCTGGCGCTATAGTTTGGTCCGCAGACGTCGCAGTCTCGTAGGTCCTTCGCATCAGGGTCTCCCGTGGCGTCAACGACCCGGACGTCCCCGTTCAGAAGCCCAACACCCTCGGATTTAAATAGCTCCCCAGCGTATGCGAGCTGATCCAATGTTTCGTTGGTCCGATTCGTCACCGTGTTTGCCCAGTTCACATCGACAATCCAAATCGTGTAATTCAAAACGTATTCGTCATCAAAGGGAATGGAAACTAGATCTGCCCCTTTGTGCCAGTCGACGGGATTTCTGGCGAACGGCGGGCGACGTTTGTTAAAAGCCACAACCTCACCCGGTCCAATGCTTTTTCCCGTTAAATCGTCGGCGAATACAAATACAGAGTCCGTAGTTTTGAACTGTCGGCTGTTAAAATCTCCCGCCCCATCGGCCGCATCAACGAGTAAGCCGATCTCATGGGCAGATTGATTGGAGAAAAAAACTTTGTCGCGACTGTCACAGCCTATTAGGGTCAAAGCCAGAGAGATCTCAATAATGCGACCTAATCTGAGACCACTGATTTTATTTCTTTTCATAGGGAATTTTTGTCATATGAGATTCAATTCGCTTCGGTTTAAGAATAATTGGCCAAGAAATCAATAGTTGTTAGCACCGTATGTGGGAGCAGGCTCGCCGCGCCCTCGAGGCGATCGATTATAACACACCCGGCACTTCCGGCTGGAAGGCCGGAGAGCAAGACCCGCGCTGCGCCCAGGAATCTGTCGGACTTAGCTTACTGAATTCGCTGAAAAGACAACCATCTGGGTGCTTTCGTAGAGTGCGGCGGGATTGGATCACCGACATCTTCCTAGCTTGGTTAGGCCCCGACTTCGCTCAGCGATTTGTCCGCTACGTTATTGTTCAAATTTTGATTGGGATTGAAAGTGGAGACCACCGTGACGGATCGTTGGCGTCAGTTGCTCGAGGAGCGCGCTGAGGAAGCGGCTTCTGCGTTGGGAAAGGTGCCCGGCGTGCGAGGGCTTGTTCTTGGCGGTAGCGTTGGAAGGGGGGAGCCGTGGCCGTTATCTGACATTGATTTCATACCCATCTCGACTGAAGGCGCCGAGACTGAAGTAGAAATCGAGCGCCGGAGATCGGCACTTGTCGAGCGGTGGGCGGGGTCGGATTGGGCTCAATCGCTTGATGTTGGCTGGCTGCGCTTTAGCGACCAGGAAGTGGAACAGGTGATTAAGGCAGGCGCCCCGGAAGCGGCAAGGCGTATGTCAGACCGCCGATGGCTTCATGGTATAGATAAGTCATATGGGGGAAGAGGCGTTGCCGATCCTGATGGACTAGCTGAAGCATTTGCCAAGAGGGCGAGGGAGATTCGGTTTGATCCACTAGTGGTGGCAGCACGTATCCAGCAGTGGAGGGTTCAAGTGTGCGACGCAAGAGATCGGGCGGTCCAATCACTAGAAGCAAATGACCATGTGAATGCAACTCTTGCGATTCGAGAGGCGGCAGGTGCACTCCGCCTCGTTCTTTTGGAAAGTTGGGGAGAGAGAATTAGCTCCATGGCGCGGGGATTGACACATTTCGAGCGTGTGGCCGGAGGTCGCGATGCTCAAGGTTTTGCAAACCGTCTTGCGACTATTTCAGACACCAGTCTAGAAGACGTAATTCAGCGTAGAGAGATTGCACCCGAGTGGTTGCAGGAACGGATTGAAATTGCCTATGCAGCGCGTCTGGCGATTGGTGAGAATGTCACGATTGAGGAGAACGCCCGCGATCAGTTAGCTGCCTTTGCCGTACTTTCCACGAGACATGAATCCCAACCCTGGGGTGCATGGATTGGCGTTCCTGCCCCTGACCTGGAGGAGAGGCTTTCGGAACTGAATGAACTGGTCATGATCATCTGTGATTAAGATAACCAGTTTTCGCCGAACAGAAAGTACCATTTATTGTCCAGCGAGTGTTAATTCGGAGGACTTAACATGATGGACGAGACACTAAAATCGGCGTTACGGAAATACCCGCTGGAGGGTTGGGACGAGAACACAAGAGTGCATTCAGCCTCGCGACGAGAATTAGGAAAAGCAATTCGAACGCTGCTAGTCGAACATGGTCAGTTTCCGGTGCCGTGGGATACTTCCGCCAGTTACCCCGGACTCTTCGTTGTGAAGGTCGGAGACCGGTATCTGGGTTACTCGGGATTTCCTGGACCTGAAACAGATGAGGGTGCTGCGGAACTCCCACCGTTGGGACAGGCGGTCGAGGATCTCGTTGATGCCAGGAATGCTTCGGAAGTTATCCTGGATTGTCATTTTGGAGAATAGGCCCGGATGCGCCTCGCGAATGTAAATCACCAGAAATTGGATCTGGCCATCATAGGCTTCGTAAAGGTCGCGAAGGCTGACCGCTTCCCTTACGAAGGGCGGTCAGGTAAAGCTGCCGAAGACCAGGGCGACAGGTTTCTCCCCACGAAAATCCGAGAGTCGAACGGATTCGCGCCCGTCAATGCCAAACAATTCGAAATCGGGTGCCTCATCGCCCACCTTAGGAGTCAGGTGTAGCATCTCATCGGGCCAAACAGGCATGTTCACCACGCCTACACATGGTACGGGCGAGCCAGAGGCCTACGATTCCGCCGAGCACATCGGCAGCCGTCAGTCCCCAAAGCAGTCCTGTGAAGGCGTGCATCCGTGCGCCGGCAAAACCCAGTGGGATGTAAAAGGCGAACATGTATACGAGGGTCTGGACGGCCGCGATTATTGGCTTACCGATGGCGTTCAGGGTCTCCTCGGTAACGCTCAGAATTCCGACGGTTGCGTACCCGATCGGCACGATCCATAGGTACCCCACAATCTCTTTCACGACGTCCGCATCGTCGCTGAACACCCGCGCCACTGGTTCGGCGGCCACGTGCAGTAAGCCTATGAGGGCGACTCCCCAGACGACGGCGGAAAAGTAGCCGTAATTTCGTGCCTTGCTCACGCGTCCGAAGAGCTCTGCACCCCAATTCTGCCCGATAAAAGGAACCAACCCCGAGCACACGCCGAAAATTGGAATGAGGACAAATGAAGAAACCCTCGATCCGGCCCCCCAGGCGGCAACAGCACCCGCACCGTACTCCGCGATCAACCGCGTGATCGCGCCCAGGGCCACCGGCTGGAGAAGATTGGTCAACGTTGCCGGTACCGCAATCGTGCCCACCGTCTTCCACGAATCTAATACTTCCCTAAACTTTGGAAGGGAAAATTCGACTAACCGCTCCCGGTAGTGAAGTATCAGCAGGGAGATCACCATCGTACCGGCCCTGCCGATAACGGTAGCGATTGCGGCCCCTTTCAATCCAAGCGCGGGAAAGCCGAACCAGCCGAATATAAGGATGGGATCGAGGATCAGGTTGGTCAATGTACCGCCAATAATGATCAACGCCGGGATTTTCGCATCTCCGGTCGCCCGGATCGCCGCGTTGGCTACGATTGGAACTACCAGGCAGACCATCCCGGGATACCAGATCAGCATGTATTCCCGGATCAACGGCAGTGTTTCCGGCGTTGCCCCCAAGAGTGTGAAGAGTGGGTCGATGGTCAACATGCCCGTGATTGAGGCGGCCAGCACAGCGAGAAAAGCCAGTACCAAGCTGTCAGTTACGAGACGTTTCACCCGTCCCATCTCGCCCCGGCCGATTGCCTGTGAAACCACCGAGACGGTACCGGTACTGAGCCCGAAAGCCAGCCCGATCATGACCATCACGACGGGGAAGGTGAAACTCATGGCGGCCAGTTCCCGGGTGCCCAGCAGTGCCACGAAGTAAGTGTCCGCGAGGTTAAAACCGATGGCGCCGAAGATTCCCCCCATCATCGGCAAAGACAACCCCAGCAGCGTCGCCCCCACCGGACCTTCGGTCAGTTTCGCGCGAAAATCCCGTTCCAAGTCTGAATCTCCGTTTCCGTCATAAACCTCACGCTCTTGCATTTCGATCGGCGGCCGTCAATTTAAATGCGTCGTTCGTCTCTCTCGGGGTGAATCCGTCTGTCCGCCGCCTCCGGTGGTTTGATCGGTATCGTTATCAGAAACGCTAAACATGCACTACGGCAGGGTCGGCGTGCACGGGACTCCGGAACTTAGTTCTTCTGGTGTAAGAATAATAATATATCCAGCTTCTCAACGGTGGCTAACTCTACGCCATCGATTCCACCAATGGCGTAGATCTTTCCGCCTGCCGCGGCTGCGGCGCGGACGAAACGTGGGGTAGGCATATTCGCCTTTGCCAGTTCCCTGTCGATACGACTAAGAGGTAGTCGCCATCAGAAGGCCTTCCTACGCCTCACGGTTATCGGAGTCCCGTTCTGTGCGACCGTGCCCGTTTACCATGTAACGGACACAGGATACTGAGGAAACAGGATGTCCGGCGAAATTACAGGAGTCTTTAGGAAATGGGCCGTCGCCAGAATAAAGCGATCGGCCGGATTTTTGTGTATCCACGGGAGCAACTCCGCCTCGTGTGCGACCTCCAGTGTTATCGGGTGGCAAGTCACTCGATGGTGATCCAGGGCCTTCCCAATCCAGCTATCCAGAGAGTTCGATTCGACGTTAATCTCCAGCTCTTTGAGTCGAATCAGCCGATGAATCTCTGTTACGCTGATGCTGCTGAGGTAAAGCTCTGCTGCGCGATCAATTTCACGCTTCGCTCTTTCCGAAAGTTCCTCCGGGCGATCGACCAGCCAAAGAAAGGTACAGGTATCGAGTACCGCCATACGAAGCTACTTTATGAGATTGCCCCACTCCTCAGAGGGTAGTGGTTGTGTCAGTGCCTTTCTGTTCATCTTTACTATTGAGCCCTTTAACTCTGGGTGCCTTCGAAGCCGGGTGCCGGAATTTTGGATCCTTACTAACTGAACGGTGGGCTTTCCGTTGCCCCTTCCGATGAGGACTTCCTTCCCTTCTTCGGCCTGCGCGACAAGCTTCGAGAATTGTGTCTTCGCTGCATGGATGGTGTATTTCATAATTAGTCCACTTTAGTCCGGTTGTGCTGGATTGCAATCATATATCCTTTCTGAAATGTTACAGAGGATCCAGGGGTATTCATCAAAATGGGATTCGACTGACAAAGTAGCCGTTTCGGAATCCGCGACCACGTTCTTGCGAACGCGGCTACGTCCACTCCGATCGAGGAGGGGTGGGATCTTCCCAAGCCGGGTTCCACCCCTAAATGAACGTTACCTCATCGCCCGTTCACCCTACACCGGGTTTGGCGCTTTTGCCGGTATAGGAACCTTCATATCTCTCACCGTCACAGATTGGATCGTAGGAATTATCCAGGGTTGGAATTTTTGCTACGCATTCGAGAATAATCGGCACGGACTGTGAGGTGATTCGCGCCACGCTGTTCTGCATGTCCGCATACTTGAAGGGTCTTACACCCACGGCGGGATTTGAGCCGGAGTTCAAAGCCGCGAAGCGGATCCCGAGTTGCCGTGCGTAGACCGCCTCGGTTCCGACGTTGTGCGTGACCATGTCCGCTCCCATCCCACGCATCATCTTGATCTCAGCGGCGGTCTCAAAGCGGCCCGGATCGTCTTGAATCATGGTAGCTGTGAGGTGGATACGGCCCTTATAGCTCGACCTTATCCGAAAAGCTACTGATTTGCCGCAAAAAGGCGCAAAAGGCGCAAGAAAAACTTGAGAAAAATCAGTTTTTCGGCTTGATAAAAAGTGTCGTAACATACTAGTGTTTAACAACTTAAGATTAAGAAAGGAGTTAAACATGCCAACATGTGCGACAGAGGAGAACAAAAGCGACAAGACGCCCCTTAGCAACCTCATTCTGCCGGTTCCAGACACGGAGTTTCGTGATTTTCTGGATGAAGTTGAAGAATTGGCCGGGTTCGCGGCGCAAATCATCGAGGCGATCGAGAAGGATCTGGACGCCCATGCGCGTGAGAAGAAGAAACTTCGATTGGAAGATCGAAGGTTCTTTGAAGGGCGCACAGCGGAGCTGCCGGAGCTGGACATCGAGGAGGAGAATATTCTGGCTGCTGAATTGAATCTTGGGGCAGGCCGGCCGCGGATGCCGGCTTATGCGGTATACGTGTTCGTGATGCTTCGAGGGTTTCTGGGTTCGTTGACCACGAAACCGGCACGGCGGTTTGTGCGCGAGTCGATGAGCTTGTACGGATTTTTGCAGAGCGGGGGACTGAGAATGCCGGCGGTGACGACGATTCTGGAGAACGTGAACCTGGTCAGCCATAGGACCCGCGAGTTGATCTTTGATAAACAGATTGGGTTTATCCTCCAGGAGCAATGGGACGATTTCGGGAAGCTGACGATCGACAGCACCTCGGTGAAAGCAAACAGCTGCTGGCCCACCGATGGGAAGATTCTGAGCGGTCTTTTGATGCGGGCCAATCGTTTGGGTCAGAAGTTGCATGTCTTCGGGCTGGAGGATTTTCGCAAGGGATGGGTTGGGCGTTGGCTGGAGGAAATGGACAAGCTGGAGTTTCAGATTTGTCTGGCCGCGGGCAAACCGAAGCCGAAGGGCAAGCTGAAGAAACACTACCGGCGGTTGCTCAAGCGGGGCCGCAAGGCGGCCGACTCACTAACGGGGGAACTGAGCCATCTTGAAGAGGGCCTGTCGATGGATTCACTGCCTCCCACTCGCCGGGAGCTTCTGAAGCGGGTATTGAGCCAGATCAGGCGCGATATTGCCGACGCCAAGCGGGTTGTTGAGTATGCTCATGATCGGGTGTTTCACGAAAAGAAGCTACCGTCCACACAGAAGGTCCTGAGCCTGTCGGACGGATCGGCGGCCTACATCAAGAAGGGCAGCCGCAATCCAGTGATCGGGTACAAGCCACAACTGGTTCGCAGCGAAAACGGTTTTGTCACCAGCCTGATCGTACCGCAAGGCAATGCGGCAGACTCCATTGAGCTGGCGCCGGCCATCGGCGATTCGATCAAGCGCACCGGTGTCATTGCTGAACTGATCAGCACCGATGACGGATATGCTTCGGCGAAGGGGCGCAAGGAGGTGCTGGGCATGGGGGTAAAGCAGATCAGTATCAGTGGGGCGAAGGGCAAGAAGTTGACCACCCCCGAGGACCGGGAGAGCGAGGCGTATCGCGAGGCACGCCGCAATCGCTCCGCAGTGGAGTCGCTGATGTTCACGATTAAAGATGGATTTGCCTTTGGCGAACTCGGCCGCCGCGGCATCGATGCGGTAGGCGATGAACTGCTCGAGAAGGTTCTGGCCTACAACTTCTGCCGCATCATACTGATGAAGAAACGCCGAGGGGAGGAACTGGAACAGGCGGCCTGAATCTGACCGCTTTGCAGCTCGGAGAAAAAAGCACCACGGGATGAGTATGCCTCCAAACAGCGGCAAATATGCGTATTGTGCAGCAAGCCACGCCGATGGCCGCTCAATACCTGCTCATCGGCAGCGTCGGCAGCCTGAAACCCGACGCCTGCCAGCCATAGGCTGGTCCGCCTGTGGCGGAAAACCTGAAACCGTCCGCTCGAAAGGCTTTTCGAATGGGGTCTATCTATGAAAACGCTTTTTGCATTTTCAGCGCTTTGCGCGATGCCCTTTGGCTCAGCGCCAGCGGCCCCTGCCCTTTAAGCGACCCTTATCTGTTGCAAGCAGGACAAGCCGCTGAGCTCACCGAGGCTCTCCAGTTGCTGCGTGCCCAATATCGCCAAAAAGGCGCCTCCCTGACCAACCCCTCGAAAGCCAAACTCTACCGCACCGTGGTCACTCATCTGGACAAATACTGGCAGCGGCTGCTTCCCCCACCGGCCCATCCAGACAGCGTACGCACGACCAGTGAGCTGGAAGGCACCTGGCGCACCTCCAAGCGCAAACGCCGTCAAACCCACGGGCGCAAAAATCTGACGCGCGACTTTGAAGCGCTCCCCGAAGAATACATGCTCCTGGCCAACTTACACAATCCCCGCTATGTGGAGCTGGTTTTAGGCAGTATCGATAATCTGCCCCAGAAGCTTGCCCAGGCTGCACAGAAAGCACCCCCCTTCAGTCACTGGCGGGCGAACAGAAAAACCCTCGCCGTGGGTCGATTGCCCAAAAAGCTCCTGCGAAAAGAAAACTTCCTTGAGGAACTCTTCGAAGTCTGTAATCGCCAGGATCAATCCTTAAACCCGCAACCCCATCGGATTGCCTCCTGACAACGACGCCAGTGCCCTCCCTCTGCTCCCCATTTTCTTCATGCTCTAACCAGAGAACTCCACGCAATTTGCGTGCCAACCGAAATTCAGAACGATGGCGACAAGCGCGGGGGATGCTCAAGTCGCTTCGATGGCGATCTGCGGTAAGGGGGCGGTCCGAACACAGAACATCGGCAGGATAAGCGCATGCTAACGAGTACTTAGAATGTCCTGACGGCTTCGAGGTATTTCTTTAACTCCCGCAATTGTCCTACGCGGCCACCCTCCGAATGGGAACAGTAGACGCCAAACTCATGCTCTTCTTGCGTCTTCGTGATCGCTCTCTCCTCTGCCGTTATATCTTGTCGGAAAAGCGCAATGGCCCTGCGTGACCGTTCGAATTCACGCACCAGATCCGTTCGGAAATGGGAGATGATGGCTTCCTGAATGTTTTCTTCGAGGTCGGACTTGGACGAGCGAAACCCGTCGAGAAAATAATCCTTATAATTCCGACGATTCTGAATGATGATTTCTTCGATCTTCTCGTTGCTCCTCCGCTGTACCGATCTGGAACCGTAGTAAAATGGCCAGGGAACCATGGTGTTTCCTTCCATAACGGGTTTGAAGTTGCGCACCAGTCCTTCAAAGCGTGCTTTCTTCACGATTGGAGCCCACTTGGGATAGCTCATGCTTAACTGATTCCCTTCGTAGGAACTGATGTACTGGAGAAACTCGAGAGCCAGGGAAAACTGTCTTGAGGCACGCGTGATTCCGAAGGCCGCATGGTATCCTGGAACGCCGCTTTCCGAGACGGGGCCTGTAAAATACTTCGCGTAAGGCATAAATTCGCTAACCTTCGGATAGGGCGCGATGCCCAACTCGAAATCACCTTCCCGGTCGAGAGTACCACCCATCCAGGAACCCCAGAAGAGAAATCCAGTCCTTCCCGCCGTGAAGAGGAATAAGCTCTGTTCCGGATCGATCATGGTAAAGCCCTTGGCAAAGTATTGACCGATCTCTCGGAGCACACCGATTACGGCCAGGACCCGATCCGTCTCACGAGGATCATCTTTTATTGCCCGAAGAATGTCGCTGCGCTGCGCCGTCCCGTCCAGAGCCTGATCAATGAAATTACCCGTAAACTGGCTGAAGTAGGTGGGAATCGTCTGACTGACAGTGTACGCTTCCACACCGAGATATCCGATCGGTACGAGCTGTTGGGCCGTCTTCCGCCCATATTCCCGGATCGCCCCTGCGGCCTCGAGCAGCTCTTCCACCGTTTGGGGCATCGCACGTTTGCCCGTGGCCGCTTCGATTAGATCCAGATTGCCGTATAATCGCATGAGTTGAAAGCAGTAGGAAATGCCGAAACCCGGGTCTCGCCCCATCCACTTCTCCATCCCGTTAACAAACGTGTCTCGCCAAGGGAGGCCTTCCAGGGGCGTATTCGCGTTGTAGGGATTGGGGAGATCGACGTAGGGCGAGAGGGACACAAAATAGTCGCTGTAGTAGGGACTCTCGGGTGACCAACACAGCATCAGGATATCGGCTGGTTCTCCCCCCACCAGTTGCGTGCGAAACCATTGTTGGTAAGCCCGCACGGGAATGTGGGACTGTTCGATCTTCACCTTAACCCCTTCCCGCTCCTTGGTCCTCTCAAACTCTTTGATGGCGGCCTCCCAACCTTCACCGGCCGCCTGTATGGCATAGTGAGCCACAGTGAGGTGCGTTACTCCGGACTGCAGGATTTGCGGTGCGCGGCGGGTATGGACGAAAACTACTGAGGCAATAAAGAATGAGAAAGCGAGAATAAGGCCTATACGCTGGAATCTGGATGCGCGGTCCAATCCGTTTTCGTGTTGCATTCCAATCTGGATTGGTAAAGGAATTGACGATCGCTTGTAAACAGTATTTTCGGCGAAACGAAGTTCCTTGTCGGTTATTTACCAGAGATTCGTCCCTACTTGCCATAGACTGGATGTTCGCTGTTCGCTAGAGTTATCGTAGGTTCGGGCGATTGTCAGATACGCCATTCGCCGAACATAGCTGAAATCAATACCACTATGAAAACCATCCTCTTTACTAAGGCACTGGCGGGAAAAACCATCGGCGAATTGGTTAATCTGGGGACCGAACTCGGCTTGGACGGATTCGATCTATGCGTGCGGCCCGGTCATCCCGTGAATCCGGATAACCTCCGCCCCGCACTCCGCGAAGCGGTTCGGATCTCTCATGAAAACGGTCTCAGTATTCCTCTCGTGACCGGCGATAATACCGAATTGCTCGACCCCGAAAACCCTGCGGTGGAGCCTCTCCTGGGGGCTTTGGACGAGGCCGATGTCAGACTCCTCAAGATGGGATATTTTCGCTTTGACCCCGATAAGCACGATTACTGGGAAGCGGTGGACCATGCCCGTCGCGCGCTTGAGCGTTGGGTGCGTCTCGGCGAGCGCCACAATGTGACTATCTGTTACCATATGCACTCCGGGCGATGCCTCGGGTTGAACGGCGGGACCTTGGCCCACTTAATTCGTGAGCTCGATTCGCGCTTTATCGGAGCCTATGCCGATGCCGGCCATATGCGGATCGAGGGGGAGGAGTTCGCCTATGGCGCGGCCATCCTCAAGGGCTACCTGCGCGCGGTGGCAGTGAAGGATGTCCATTTGGTTCGGGATGAACACCATGGCCACGGCCGCGCCACCGCAAAGTGGGTTCAGGCGGGGCGCGGCATGGTCGATTGGACCTCCGTCTTCGGCTATCTCAGATCCGTTGATTTCCAGGGCCCCGTTTCAATCCATTGCGAGTTTCAGGACGCACCATCGGATGGACTTCTGGATGCAATCAAGAGGGAAGTTGCCTTCTTCAATTCGATGGTGAAGCGGGCATGAGAAGCAGATCCTCCGCTCTTGAGCGGCTTCGTATCAAAGGTTTCCAAAATCGCTTCGCGTCAGAGACCCGTAAGTCGAGGGCCGGCGTTCCCGCCAGTAGCGGTTCTTGAAATCCGAGCCGATGTAGCTCCATGTCCGCAGGCGCGGATCCAGGTCGGCATAGAGGAGAGGACCAGCGTTCCCCGTCTTGAAGGCCACAATCTCTCCCGCGGGATTCACGATGCAGCTTCCGCTTTCGTGGTTGCATGCCACCAAAAGCCATAGATGGTTGTCCAGTGCCCGCATTCGCATGATTAGTTTCCAGGTCTCCAGATCGAAGGGATTGTCTCTCAAGGAGCAGCGGGGGTCTCCCATGATGGGGAGAAGCAGAAGATCGGCGCCACTCCTGGCAATCGATCGTGCCCCCTCAGGATGTACGTTGTCGTAACAAATCTGCATCCCGACTCGCCCATACGGCAGGTCTGCAACCGGGAAATCGTTTCCCGGCGTGATTCCGGAGCGTCTTTCACTGACCGCCATATGTACTTTTCGATACTTCAAGATCAGCTCTCCCAGCGAATTGAAGATCAAACCCGTGTTATGGAGGAGCGGGCCGCTACGTTCGTAGATCGTCAGCCCCAAGGTCACTTTGTTGGCTTCAGCGCTCGCCGCCAGCGCGTCAGTCTCCTTTCCCGGAATCGGACAAGCTACTTCCCACGGATCGCGGGAGACTCCGTAGCTGATGATGGTTTCCGGCAAAAGTACCAACTTCGCACCGGCTTCCCGGGCTTCTTCAACGGTTGAGAGGCACTCGGAAAGATTCCCTTCCATCGTCCGGTGCTGTTTCATACCGCCGGCTACCGCCACCCTGACGACGGCCTCAATCGACGGAGTCGTCTCCGTCAATGACAAATCCGAGAAAGTCACGCGCCCGCGGTCCGTCCAACGAAGGAGGAGTCGAATAACCGTTTCTTCCGTCTTCTCCGGCACTGTAAAGAAGTGGCGGAATCGGACGCAGTCGCAGCTCTCGATTTCGCCTTCTATAAAGGCCCAATCGATAGGTTGCCCATCCCGGCCCAGAAAATAAACTTCGGGCGAGATATTTTCAACCGGAGTTGCAACATCCTCGATTTTCGCTGCGACGCTGAATACATAGGATCTGCCGGGACATAGGTCGGGACAGGCGATTTCCCATCCCCCGTGACATCCCGGATTTCCATCGCTTTCAACTTGCAGTCCGACACTTTTTGCCTCTCGCGTCACCCGGCAGTGCGGTAGTAATTGCGGCTGCGGCGACCACTTCCGGCACCATTCGCCTCGGTCCCGCGTCGCTTGCGCCGAAAGCAAAGTCCTGAGCAGATTGTGCTCGGACGTTAGGCCGGCGTTACTGCGTATTTTCGCACCCCAGCCGTCCGCTTTCATTTATCCCTAAATGCCACCAGCGCCTCGCTTCTATTGCAATCTCCTCTTCAATCGGTCGAATCAGGGTCTGCCGGCAGCGTCGACCGCCCGGTGCCGCCAGCATCGGACCACCGTGCCAGCCGGGGGAGTATTTCCGACTCAGATCAATCGTCGCCGCAATCCACCTGTTCCGGTAATCTCTCTCGTAGGAGAGGACCGCGGAATGGGCTTGGCGGTTCAGATTCGTCCACTCGTCATTCGGGTTGGCATGCTGTTCGCCAGCTTGAGCTCCACTTGTTTCCCATATTCCGGGCTGTGCATCGAGCGTACTCGCCGCCACAACTACCCCGTTATCCGCAGCCCGGGCCGGCATTAATTCGAGATCGTATCCACCGTTCGGAAAAAGTATAACTTCAGCGCCCCTGTAAGCGAGGAGCCGAAAAGTCTCCGGAAACCAACTATCGTAACAAGTCAAAATTCCGACCCGCCCGACATCAGTGTCAAAAACTGGAAACTCCACCCCGGGCGTGATTCCGTCATTTGCCTCGGGAAGGTACAGTTGATTCTTGTCGTAGGTGCCCACCAGTTCCCCCCGCCGACCATACAGTGGCGCCGAATTAAAAATCAATTCCCCCCGCTGGCAGATGTAAGATCCTACAACGTACATGCCGTGCTCCCGGGCTTTCGATGCCATCAGGTGGGCCGCAGGTCCGTCGGTCGGCTCACGGTTTTTCGGAATATCCGAACTTGAACCCGGCCCTTTATCATAGGAATTGAAAAATTCCGGCAACAACGCGATGTCCGTTCCAATTTCCCCCACACTGTCGAGCCACTTCTCCCAGAATCCCATCGAATTCCGGCCCCAGGAACAGGCAATCTTTACCGGGCGGCAGGGAATCGGTTCACACTCCGTCAGACTCACTTCCTCCCACCAGACCTTGCCGAAAGGACTGTAGCGGAAATAGAGCCGCACGTCGGCATCGCAAGCAACGCTCGGCCCCGGAAAACGATTCTCACCTATGACTTCCTTCCCGCTTCGCACGTAATCGAAGATCCCATCGTTGAACGCAACCGTCTCCGCAAAGACCCCATGAAGGAGATGCAGATTCACATCTCCCAATCCCGAGCAACGAAAACGGACCCGCAATCGGTAGGTTTTGCATGGTTCGAGCCTCACCCTCTGCCGGACATAGCCAAAACACGTTTCGCGGCCATTTCCAGACGCACCAAGAGCCGATCCTCCATCCGCACCCTTCATCGGTTGGAATTCCGGCGCCAGGTGCGGGTTTGGAATCACCGCCTCCCAACCTTTCGGAAGGTCTCCATCTCCACTCGAGGCAAAGGTTCCATTACTCACTAGATTACCCATCTCGTGAGACACCTCTTGCATCGCCGTGCTGCTCATGATTTCATCCAATTTCGTTTCCAAAGGTGGGCCGATCCAAAAATCTTAATTTCGCTTTCCAGGAATCGTCAACGAGAATTCTCCAGCCGCCAGAGATACGTGTTTAGCGCGATGGCTTATGGTCTTAAAGTTCTTGCAGATTTGTTCGCCGTTCGGGGTCATGACCTTAAGAAGTGGCTGTTTTTCCGCTTCGCTGAGGGGGTCAGGCCTTACAAACCGCCCTTCGCAGGCTCGGGGCAATTTGTTAAGGCGGCTGACCCCGAAAAATAGACACTTCTAAGGCTTGACCCCTTGCTTCCAACATCGAACCAAGGCATTTGCCATCACGCTAAACACGTTCCGCCTGAGACCGCACGGCTTCAGGGCAAGAAATGCTAAGTAAAATGTCGACCTAAGATAAAGACAAGAACTCGATAATCTGAAACCATAGTAGCCTGCCCACACCCTCCGCCCTTTCCATGAAACCTTTAGCCACCTCTCTCGCGATAGAGGCCCTTATAGCTTTGTTTCTCGCCGGAACAATCCAGGCAACCTCCTCCCGTCCCCCCAACCCTAAGCTCACCAACTTCGAACAATGCCTTCTCTCATATCAGGAAGGGGACCTCGAGAAGGCCCGGAGGATCGCCCAATCGGACCCAAACCTACCCGTTGCTCGCCTCGTCTTAGCACTCTGCCAGGTCCATGGCCGCGACGATAGCGACCGTTTCGCCGGGCTCGAAACGCTCCAACAGCTCTTCGAAGATCCCGAAGTTGAGCGCGGCATTCGGATCGAGGCCGGACTGAGCAGAACGCGAGTCCTTCAACTGCTTGCGCGACGCGATTCGTCTTCCACCCTTCAGGCTCTCCAGATGCCAACCGCCTTCCAGCGGCTAATCAATCTCGCCGAGGGCCGCCCGGAGTCCGTTCAGGCAGCCATATACCGCACCGAATCTCTCTTTGACGACTATTTCGAAACCGCCGATCCGGCAAAATCCGAGGAAGCCTTCTCGTTCCTCGAAACGTTCATCGCCACCTACACCGGGGCCCCACGCGATCTGGTCCCTGCCCATCTCTACCTTGAGGGTTACTACCTTGAGATTGAGCAAGATTACTCGAAATCATTCTTCCACCTTCAACAGGCTCACCAGTTGGGAATCAGGAAGTTAATTACTGAACGTACGGTCATTTTCAAACTCGGTCGGATCTGCGACCTGAAACTCGCTGACCCCGCCTCCGCAGAACGATACTATCGGATGTTTCTGAAGCGCTTTCCTGACGCGCGACGTACGCCCTTGGTCAAAAGGTATTTGCGGGAATTAGACAATGGTTTCGACGGCGGCAACCTCAACCAACTCACCCCTTAATCGCCTCCTTCACTTCCGGAATACTGCTCACCAGCACCGCGGAAGTACCCTCTGGCAATGAAGACCAAGAACCGCAAAAGGTGGCGATACCAATGGAAGAGTTACCTTCTCATCGCGCTTCCTGTTATCTTGATTCTCGTTTTCAATTATTTCCCGATTTTCAATGGATTCATCCATGTTTTTTACCGATGGGATGGTGACCGCATCGAAGAGTTCGTTGGCCTCGGCAATATTCGCAAGATGGCACACGATGCCGAACTTTGGCGGTCGTTTGGGGTCCTTTTTATTTTCGTCACCGCGAATCTCTTTAAGATGGTCCCGCCTATCATCGCCGCGGTCATTCTTCACCACGTCCTGAACGCTCGCTGGCAATACGTTTACAGGGTGTGCTTCGTCATTCCCATGATCGTGCCGGTTATGGTCTCTATCTTGATGTGGAAATATTTTTATGAGCCGAGTACAGGGGCCTTTAATCAAGTCCTCAGGGAGGTCGGAATCCTAAACCTTAATGAAAGCGTACTTTGGCTGGCGGATAGGTCCAAGGTCTTGGGAAGCCTGATCTTCGTCGGATTTCCCTGGGTTGGCGCCTTTGGTATCCTCATCTATTTGGCCGGCTTGCAGAATATTTCCAGCGAATTGTATGAAGCTGCTGAAATTGACGGCGCAGGCGCGGTCGATGTGTTTTGGAACATCGAATTGCCGCTTATTGTGACTCAGATACGAATCAACCTCCTCCTCATGGTGATACATACGGTTCAGGGCTGGGAGTTCGTCTATCTCTTTCTGCAGGAAAGCGGTGGCCCCGGAGGAATTGCCACCGTGCCGGGGCTCCTCATCTTTCGGGATGCCTTCAGTCGCGGGTTTTTCGGATATGGATGTGCGGTGGGCTTTCTTCTCTTTTTCATCACCCTGGTGGTGACGATTATCAATAATAAATATGTAAGAGTTGATAAGTAATACGCACCACTTTGAAACATTGGGGTCTATTGATGCGATTACGAACAGCCATGCGGTCCGCTACCTTAACCGAGCTTCGAAAGCACCTCGTGATATGGGGGTTCCTGTCTTTTTCATTTTTCCCGTTTTACATGATGATTAATATCTCCCTCAAGGACAACGGGCAGTTTGCCCGTAACCCGTGGTCTCCCGAACCTCCTTTCCACTGGGAAAACTACCGCGTCGGCTGGGAGCATGTCGGCCCTAATATTTTTAATACCACCTACGTGGCAACTATTACCACCTTTCTCACACTGACCTTATCCCTCATCGGGGCGTTCTTTTTTGCGAGATTCAAGGTGTTCGGTAGCACTTTCCTTTTTTACCTTTTTATTGTGCTCATGCTCTATCCCGGGGTGGCCAATATGGTCCCAACCTTCAAATTGATTTCGGCCCTGGGTTTGTATAATAGTCTTTGGGCCCTGATCTTTTTGGGCGTATCGGGCGGACAGGCCTTTGCTATCTTTGTTCTGCGCAATTTCCTCGAGGACATTCCTCGTGACTTGTTTGACGCCGTCGAAATCGACGGGGGCGGCATGCTCCAACAGATCTGGTATATTGCCCGGCCCATGAGCCTGCCTGTGCTGGGAATACTTGGCGTACTCCAGGTCATCGGCAGCTGGAACAGTTTTGTCGGCCCTCTGATTCTGATTCGTGACCTCAGCAAACAGCAAATTGCCGTCGCGCTCCTTCACCTGGAAGGTCAATACACTAAGCAATGGGGCGAGTTGATGGCCGGCTATACGATTGCTTCGCTTCCCCTGATCGTGCTCTTCTTTTTCTGTATGCGGCTTTTTATCCGGGGGCTTTCGGAAGGCGCCATCAAGGGTTGATGGACATTATCTTTCTCGCGATACGCGCTGGGTGACACCCCTGACATTTTCTTGAACCATCTGGAGAAAGTATTGATGGAGGGAAAACCGAGAACCTCGGATATTTCAGTAATTGTGTCGTCTTGCGAGATTAGCATTTTCTGAGCGATCTGCTGCCGCCGCCTCATTATGTAGCGGTGCGGTGTGGTGCCATATGTTGCGCGGAATCGTCTCATTAATTGTCGTGGAGAAAGGTGTACAGCAAATCCTATTTCGTCGATTGTGGGAGATTCAACGAGATGCTTCTCAATCCACGCCAGAGCACTTTCAGCTTTCGGGTCATCGCGCAGTAATAAAGTATGGGGTTCCTTGTGTTCGCCTTCAGCCCGGGGCCATAAACTGATGAACTCAGAAACGAGGCTACAAAAGAACGCCACGGAAGGTCTGGGATGATTAAGCAGGCGCTCCAGACGCTCAAGCACTTTGTAAAGCAGGGTATCCCCTATCTCGAGTTTACTCATCCGGGAGAAAGGGCGCCTTTCCGGATTCGCCCAATCCGCGCCGGCACGAAGCTTGAGGCTAAAAAGGATTCCCTTCGAGTCGGTTGCACTCACCCGCAGACGATGCATCTCCTGGGGGTAGATACACACCGCGGCGATATTACTCAATGGAAGAATCTGGTCGCCGACGACGTATTGCCCATCACAGTGAACGCAGAGATCCATCTGAATCAGATCCGCATGTGCATGAGATCTTGAAGATAAGGTAAACGGAGCGCGATGCGCGATACATTGGCAGAGAGTTTCGGGGCGGCGAAACACCTTAAGGCAAAGGGATAATAACACTACTTCAGATGGAGACAAGGTGAATTCGGTTTCCATTGCTCTACTCCTTTTAACTTGGTAATTCCCCGTCCCGGCGAGCCGGGACGGGGTCGCTGATTTTCTCAAGCATCATCGTGCGCGGAGCGCCCGATCCTCCCCTAGCAAGACCTTATCCGAAAAGCTACTGATTGGCCGCAAAGAGGCGCAAAAGGCGCAAGAAAAACTTGAGAAAAATCATTTTTTGGCTTGATAAAAAGTGTAGCAACATGCTAGTGTTTAACAACCTAAGATTAAGAAAGGAGTTAAACATGCCAACATGTGCGACAGAGGAGAACAAAAGCGATAAGACGCCTCTTAGCAACCTCATTCTGCCGGTTCCAGACACGGATTTCCGTGATTTTCTGGATGAAGTTGAAGAATTGGCCGGGTTCGCGGCGCAAATCATCGAGGCGATCGAGAAGGATCTGGACGCCCATGCGCGTGAGAAGAAGAAACTTCGATTGGAAGATCGAAGGTTCTTTGAAGGGCGCACAGCGGAGCTGCCGGAGCTGGACATCGAGGAGGAGAATATTCTGGCTGCTGAATTGAATCTTGGGGCAGGCCGGCCGCGGATGCCGGCTTATGCGGTATACGTGTTCGTGATGCTTCGAGGGTTTCTGGGTTCGTTGACCACGAAACCGGCACGGCGGTTTGTGCGCGAGTCGATGAGCTTGTACGGATTTTTGCAGAGCGGGGGACTGAGAATGCCGGCGGTGACGACGATTCTGGAGAACGTGAACCTGGTCAGCCATACGACCCGCGAGTTGATCTTTGATAAACAGATTGGGTTTATCCTCCAGGAGCAATGGGACGATTTCGGGAAGCTGACGATCGACAGCACCTCGGTGAAAGCAAACAGCTGCTGGCCCACCGATGGGAAGATTCTGAGCGGTCTTTTGATGCGGGCCAATCGTTTGGGTCAGAAGTTGCATGTCTTCGGGCTGGAGGATTTTCGCAAGGGATGGGTTGGGCGTTGGCTGGAGGAAATGGACAAGCTGGAGTTTCAGATTTGTCTGGCCGCGGGCAAACCGAAGTCGAAGGGCAAGCTGAAGAAACACTACCGGCGGTTGCTCAAGCGGGGCCGCAAGGCGGCCGACTCACTAACGGGGGAACTGAGCCATCTTGAAGAGGGCCTGTCGATGGATTCACTGCCTCCCACTCGCCGGGAGCTTCTGGAGCGGGCATTGAGCCAGATCAGGGGCGATATTGCCGACGCCAAGCGGGTTGTTGAGTATGCTCATGATCGGGTGTTTCACGAAAAGAAGCTACCGTCCACACAGAAGGTCCTGAGCCTCTCGGACGGATCGGCGGCCTACATCAAGAAGGGCAGCCGCAATCCAGTGATCGGGTACAAGCCACAACTGGTTCGCAGCGAAAACGGTTTTGTCACCAGCCTGATCGTACCGCAAGGCAACGCGGCAGACTCCATTGAGCTGGCGCCGGCCATCGGCGATTCGATCAAGCGCACCGGTGTCATTGCTGAACTGGTCAGCACCGATGACGGATATGCTTCGGCGAAGGGACGCAAGGAGGTGCTGAGCATGGGGGTAAAGCAGATCAGTATCAGTGGGGCGAAGGGCAAGAAGTTGACCACCCCCGAGGACTGGGAGAGCGAGGCGTATCGCGAGGCACGCCGCGATCGCTCCGCAGTGGAGTCGCTGATGTTCACGATTAAAGATGGATTTGCCTTTGGCGAACTCGGCCGCCGCGGCATCGATGCGGTAGGCGATGAACTGCTCGAGAAGGTTCTGGCCTACAACTTCTGCCGCATCATACTGATGAAGAAACGCCGAGGGGAGGAACTGGAACAGGCAGCCTGAATCTGACCGCTTTGAAGCTCAGAGAAAAAAGCACCACGGGATGAGTATGCCTCCAGACAGCGGCAAATATACGTATTGTGCAGCAAGCCACGCCGATGGCCGCTCAATACCTGCTCATCGGCAGCGCCGGCAGCCTAAAACCCGAAACCTGCCAGCCATAGGCTGGTCCGCCCGTGGCGGAGAACCTTAAACCGCCCGCTCGAAAGGCTTTTCGAATGGGGTCTAGCCAAAAGTCTCCTGCCAGTGATCGGCTAAGACTCTCAGGCACATACCCAACGTCTTGGAGGCCAAATTTGCAAGATCCACCCCGGGCAAAATCAGAAAACGCCGGTTCTGTACTACCAGTTTCAATCGTGCATGCCGTTGCGCCCCGTCCCACCCGATCCATTCGTCTCGATCCTTCAGCCGGTAGGATGCGGCCCCCCACAAGAGCAGGCCCATCCATTGCCCGTCGATCTGCGCCACATAGCGCAGGGTCTCTCCTGCGCTGCCCGCACTGTGTAAATAATGATGTTGTTTCAATAGATCATTGAATCGCTCCTGCTCTTCGGGCAGGACCAGACGCAGAGTTAAACGATCTATCGAAGGATTCAGTTGGTAAGATTTTTTGTCTTTCATCCCATCTTAACATGACTGATTCCCTCGGGTTTGTTTAGCTCTTTTTTTATCTTCTTGCTTATCAGCTAGTTGCTTCCTGGAATCCTTTTACCCTGTTTCTCATGTCCGGGTTAAGAGTTTGATCTGGACATCGGTCATTGGCGGTGAGAATTTCTAAAGTGTTCATCCAAGAAATATCGATATGAAGGCTTTATCTTTCCTGTTAACCCCTTTCCTAACGGTTTGCCTGGTATCTGCGATTTCTCTTAGCGCTGCCCACCATGAGGAAGGGATCGAGATGACTGGAAGGGCGATCGTCGATGGATATGTCGAGACGCAGGAGGTTGATTCGGAACTGGCCTATATCCGCATGACGATTGTCCTGCCAGGACCAAGACTGGAAGAGCGCCGTTTTCTGGCGGTATACCGGAAGGACCCGGAAGGTGGGCGGGGTTCGTTTATCAGATTGGTTCGACCACCGGACGTCGAGGGCGTGACGCTACTCGCAATCTAGGATCCAAATGACAAGGTCCAGCAGTACTTTTTCCTCCCCTCGATAGGGAAGACGCGCAAGATCAGCACGGACAATCGATCGGGAGCTTTTCTGGGTTCGGATTATTCGTTTGAGGATCTGGTGAGGGAGATCCCAAGAAATTACGAATATGAACGATTGGAAGACACCTTTGTTACAGGTGTGGTCTGTTACAAAGTGCGGGCGCAATCGAATTCGGAAGAGGACGCCAGCGCATACATCTATCGCGATCTATATATTGCGAGAGACTCCTTCCATCTTTTGCAAATCGACTTTTACGGCCCTGGCGAGAAGCTGATGAAGGTACTCAACGCCTACGATTATGAATCGGCAAAGGTAAAGGGGCAACGGTTCGGCCACACCGTGCCGTAATGCAGGATTTTGATAAAGATTCGTCGACGATTTTCACGGTCATCGAAGGACGGATCGATGAGGAGATCGATGCGGACCTTCTGACCCCGGCTAAAATCGAGAAGTGGACTCCCGAGGAGGTTGACGAATTCATCTTTGATTACGGTTTTGTAGTCACAGCCGAGGAGTGATGCAAGAAGCCGCTTTCCCTCGGTGGATCAAGCAGGCATGTGGCGTTTTCTGGTATTTGGATATCGTTGGAGTTACGCTGTATTCGCGGTTACGATTCTCCTTACGGCCCTCGCCGTATATTTTGCCAGGAACGTCAGGTTTGATGTCTCTACGGACAGCCTGATTAAACCAGATAGTCCCCTCCTCAGGGAGTATGAGGAGACGCGGGATCGATTCGGATCGGATCAGATGGCGGCCGTCTACGCGGCGGACGAAGCGCTTTTCACGAGGGAGCGCTTGCTGGAGTTGAGCGAACTCAATGACAAGCTGATGGGGTTGCCCTTTGTGCAGAGCGTTGAGAGCCTGTTTACTCTCCCCGATATTCGCGACGTCGATGGTATCCTGGAGACGGCGCCACTCCTGCATCGGGTTCCCGAAGAACCGGAGGCGTTATCGAGAAAGTTGAAGCAGGCAGTCGAGAATCCCCTCCTGCTTGGCAACGTCATATCGCAAGACGGCACGGATACGCTTATCACGGTATATATCAGACCGAGCGCCCTCGATGAAACAGGAAACCGGGAGATATATGAGCGTATTCAACAGCTGGTCGAGCCCTATGTAGAGTCTTTTGAGGAACTCTACCAGGTGGGAGGTCCGGCGATTGAAACGTGGATGACGGACTATATTCGCTACGATCAGATCCGCATTCTCCCCCTCGCGGCTCTCGTGCTGGTCATTTTGATGATTTTGAATCTGCGAAATATCGCACTCGGTCTACTGCCGACAGTGAATGCTGCTATTGCAACCTTTTGGACGCTGGGAGTGATGGCGACCCTGCAGATTCCAGTTAATTTTCTAAATTACATCGTTCCAGTTTTGATTCTCGTGATCGGCTCCACCGAAGATGTCCATATACTCCACGAGTATCAGGAGAACTTGAAGAAATCCGGAGATGGTAGCAAGGCGATGCAGAAGACAGGCGAAGAGCTCTTTCTTGCGTTGTTGCTGACTGCTTTGACGACATTCCTCGGATTCGCTGCCACATCGATAAGCGATCTGCCGATACTGCGGGAATTCGGGACCGCCGCCGTGATCGGAATGACCGCCCGGTTTATCGTAACGGTGTTTTTTCTTCCCGCCTGTCTTCGCCTGCTTGGCAGGAGGCTTGTATTGGGAGCGGAAAAGGAGGGAAGTGAATCGCGATATCCTGAGAATCTGAGCAGGGCGATCGTGCATCGAATCGTTCCGCGGATTCTCATCGTGGTCGGGCTTGTTGTCGCTTTCATGGCGATATCCACGGCACTATCCACTCGTATAAAACTGAGCAACGACCTGGTTTCGTTTCTCAACCCGGAGTCGCATGTTGTGCAAAAGCTCAACCGAGTGGCGGAGAAATTATCGGGAACGAAGCTTATCTATCTGACGTTGCACGGCACTACGGACAGCTTTCTACAGCCGGCTGAGTTAAAAAGGCTAGACGCTATCACCGATTATCTTCGATCGCTCGATCAACTGGACTCCGCCATCTCATTTGCCGATGTCGTCTCTCGCATCAACGAGCAATTGAGAGAGGGCGATCCAGCATTTTTCACGATCCCGGACACGTCAGCGGCCGTTACGCAGCTACTCTTGTTCGCTCACCCTAAGGACTTTGAGTCGTATGTATCGGTCGATTATGCAGAGACCAATATCGTGATACGGTGCAATATCAATGACAGCACGGAATTTAACAACGTGGTGAGCGCGGTGAGAGCGGAACTCAATTCGGGACGTTTTGGGATTCTCAAATACACCCTGACAGGCAAATCCGTTCTTACAGCTTCAGCGGTCGAATCGATAACCAAGGCGCAGATCTTGTCGCTCGGTAGCATGACGTTAGTTCTCTTCGTCATTGTTTCCGCGCTCTTCCTCTCGTTTCGCTGTGGGGCCCTCACCCTCGTCGCTAATCTCTTTTCCATCTTTATGATCTTCGGGTTCATGGGGTTGATCGGTGTCTCGCTTAACGTGGGGACCTGCATGGTGGCCGCGATTACTCTGGGGCTTGCGATCGACGATACGCTCCATATCCTTGTTCGATTCAACAGGGAGTTGAAATCGCTCAAGGATGAGCGCCAGGGAATAGAAGCCGCATTGAAGGCGGAGCTGAAGCCGATCCTTGTCACTTCGATTTCTCTGGCCGGAGGATTCTCGATCCTCGCTTTTTCCAGTTTCGGGCCGGTTCAGCAGTTCGGATATCTAAGCGCCGGCGTCGTTCTAATAGCTTTGGCGGGTGATCTCATCATTACGCCGGTATTCTTTGCAAAGACCCGCATTGTTACTCTGTGGGACATTCTTGAACTCAACATTCGCCGTGCGCTTCTGGAAAGTTCGCCTTTCTTGACGAAATGGCAAGCTAGACCTTATCCGAAAGCTACTGATTGGCTAGCTTTGGCGGGTGATCTCATCATTACGCCGGTATTCTTTGCAAAGACCCGCATTGTTACTCTGTGGGACATTCTTGAACTCAACATTCGCCGTGCGCGAGTCGATGAGCTTGTACGGACTTCTGGAAAGTTCGCCTTTCTTTGAGGGGTTGACGAAATGGCAAGCTAAGAAAGTGATTCTTGCATCAAACGTGGAGGAGTTCAAGAAGGGGGAGACCGTTATCCGGCGTGGCGATATGGGGAATAAGATGTATGTGATCATCGCCGGTGAATTGGAAGTGACTTTTACGGAAGGGAGCAATCGTGTGCAGCTCGCCACACTCAGGCTTGGAGAAGTTTTCGGTGAGGTGGGGCTGGTTTCCCAAATTCGCCGAACGGCCGATATTACGGCACTCTCCGATAGTCGGCTACTGGCCTTGGACGCTCCCTCAGTCATTCTCTCATTGAGACGATTCTCGCCCTATCTGGCATCGCATCTCTTTCTCAATATTGCGCGTATTCTCGGTGATAGATTTGCCGAGAAAACCCAAAGGACTGCAGCGCCGTTTAAGGTGGCGGCAGCGAAGGAGAAGGGGGAGGGGAAAGGATGAAGGATGAAATTCGATTTTCGATTACGATTATGATTCACGACGGGAAGACCGAATCGGAATCCCACTCTCCCATCGTGCCGCTCAATCGTTGTCTCCCGTCGATCTTCGAGTTTCGACTAAGATTATGACGACGACGGGGAGATGGATTAGCTAACAACCTTTCGAACGTTTACCAGACCACGGGGTGTGATTCACCGGTAGTTACCTTGACGAGGCCTTGAGGTGCGCCATCGAAAGGGGCAACGATGACCCACTTCCAGGGTGTGCAGGTGAGGAACGCGAAAATCATTCGGCGCGGCAGTCCGGGTTGGCCTATCCATTCCATGGTATCGGCGGCGGCGAAGAGTTCGTTCAGTTCGTCGGCCACTTCCTGGGGAGGCCGCGCGCTCATGAGGCCGCCGATCTCGAATTTTACTTTGGCGGTCACCTGGCCACCCTTTACAAGGACCCAACCTCCGCCCATTTTAGCGAGTTCGTTTACGGCGAGGGCCATGGCGGCATCGTCATTGCCGATTACCCAGGGGTTGTGCAGATCGTGAGCGACGGAGCAGGTAAGGGCGGAGCGAGGTGTCTTCGGACCGACTCCTTTCCAAAACATCTTCGAGATCGCTCCGCTACCACTATAGCGGTCAATAACGGCGAGCTTTGTGAGTTCCTTATCTGCATCGGGAAAGACTTTGCCGTCACGAACGGAAAGCGTTTCAACGAGAAAGTCCTCCTCAAAATGGTAGGGCTTGAGGACGGCGGCGTGCACCGCGTCCGCATTCGAAGGAGCGTTGATTACGAAATCCGCGGCCGTGAACTGACGGTTGAATTTGATGGTATTTCTCGCCCAGTCGGGCCAATCGATCTTCGGCACATCGAGGAGGTATCGTCCGTCCTCGGCGGCGAGCTTACCGTCGGCATAAACTTTCGCTATGTCTACGGTTTTGGGATCTCGAAGAAGCACGATATCGGCATACCTGCCGGGAGTAATTGAACCTACGATATTGTCCACTCCGGCATGTTTGGCCGGATAGAGAGTTGCCATGGCATAGGCCGCTTCAACGGGAGCCCCTGCGTCGATGGCGATCTTAATATTGTAATTATTGGTCCCCAGTTCGAGGGAAGCGGCAGCGTTTCGGTCGTCCGTGGTGATGGACAGATGCGACCAATCCCGGATCCCCTTCTCCATGAGATAGGGAATCACGAGGGGCAGCGCATTATACCGCAGTTGGAGGAATATCCCGCGGTTGACTTTGTTCCATGCCTCTTCGGCGAGGCGGACCTCGTGATCGCTCTCCAGGCCGGCGGCGGCGAAGGCGTTGATGTCGTCAATTTTCACGAGTCCTCCGCCGTGCCCCTCAACGACGCCACCCGCATCCATGGCGGCTTGAATGACCTGCCAAATTCGCTCAGAGCCGGGTAAGCTCGTATTCCAAACTCGCGGCCAATCCATGACTTCACCGAGGCCTATTACCCAGGGGTCTTTGGCCATATTCTCCCGAATCTCCTTGTAGCCGTAATAACCGCCGCCGGATTCATACGGGGTGGGCGGCGTAGCGGATCCCAATTCAGGGAAAATCTTGAGCGGACTTCCATGTTTGCGCGGCGTTAACCAGAATTCGATGTTGTGCTCTCCGGAAACATTGGAGAACTCGTGCGAGCCCTCAACAGTCCATGTGTTTCCGAATGGAATGACAAGGGACGCCTCGAACTCCGGTGTGAGGTGTGAACTCTCAATGTGCTTGTGCGATTCACCGAACCCCGGGACAGCGAAAAAACCCGTGGCGTCTACAGATCGGTCGGCATCTCCCGTCCATTCGCCTGAGGGGCCGATCCATGCGATACGATCGCCCCTGATCACGATGTCCCAGTTCTTGTTCCAGGTAAGAGTATGGACACTGAGAAGCTCAACACCTTTGATGATGAGATCGGAACGCTCGTCTTCCAGGGCGACTCGCATGAGAAGCTGGCGTGTCACAATCTCGTCGCTGAACTGGAAGCTTTCGGAGCTTTCGGCTTCGCCGAAAGCTAGAGCTGAGAGGAATATGGGAATGATGAATTGGACTGTGATTTTCATTCTTGTTGGCTGTTGATGGACTTGTGCATTTGTATTCTTCGCCTAACACGCAAAGAGGGTATTCTCTTACCTTCTGTGCTACGCCCTTGAGAAAATTTCTCCTATTCAGATTACGCTGAAAACGTTCCCGTTTCGGAATCCGCGACCACGTTCTTGCGAACGCGGCTACAAATATCAACTACTTACGGAGGGTCGTAGCCGCGTTCGCAAGAACGTGGGGGCTTTTTTTCAGCAGAATCGATTCAAAAGATCCTCTCGAAAGTCCAGTAGATGGCCACGCAGCTGACGATAGCCGAGCCTGGAATGAGGATAACGTTCTTGTAATTTTTCCAATTACGGAACCAGCCAAGAGCAAGGAAAGCGAAGGCGAGGACACAGATCTGGCCGACTTCGACTCCGACATTGAAAAAGACGAGAGCGGTCAGAAATTCCCCTTTCGGAAGGCCCAGATTGAGAAGCACCCGCGCAAACCCCATGCCGTGTAAAAGACCGAAAAGAAACACAACGCCGAGACGAAAGCGGCTGAGTCTCGCCATCCAGATGTTCTCGATGCCGACGTAAGCGATGGAAACGGCGATTAGGGGTTCCACCACCTTGGCCGAAAAAGAGATGGAGCCAATAACTGCCAAGGCGAGCGTGACGGAGTGCGCCACGGTGAAGAAGGTGACCTGGAGAAGAAGGGGCTTCCAGCGGATGGCGAGAAGGAAAAGACCCAGAATAAAGAGGATATGGTCGAGACCTTTTGGGATAATATGTGTAATTCCGAGATTTACGTATTGGAGGGCGACATCGTACCAGGTATCGCGGTGCACTTCCGGGCTGGAATCGATGGTGGATTCCTGCTCGGCTGTGGGGGGAGCCGGTTCCGCGATTCCGTTGGCAAGCTGATTTTGCCGTGATGCACCCCGCGAATTCGAAATCGCGAATGGTTGACTTCTCTGGCCCGCGTCCAGCCAACGCGTCATAAACCGTTTTTCCGCCGGTAGACCGATTGTGAGGGCGAGTGGGAATTCAATCGGAATATCCGGATCCGTCGATAGGACGAGGCTACCGTCAGTTTCCGGCATCGGCGCAGTGAGCCAAACCCAGGTCATGGGAGCGGCATATCGCTTTCTGAATTCTTCCGGTTCCATGGCCGGGAGTGCGAATCGTTCAATTTCGGGTTCGATGATGGTGCCCGCGTACTTCAGGTGGACCTTTGCGAGTATTGCCTCAAGAAGGGGAAGTACTTGAAGACTGGCTTGATCGGCGGGAAGCTTGCATAATTCGATGTAGGGTTCCGAACCACCCAGGGAGCGCGTGAGATCAATTTCGGCTCGAATCAAGATGGTTTGATTTTCCAAGTCCGCGTCAATGGAAACGCGGGTCATATTGAGAAGATGGGCGTCCACCGCGGCAGGAAGAATAGATCCAATGAGGGCCAGGCACTTCAGTATTGCTCCCGCTACGAATCTGATGGAAAGGTGTAGCGGAAAGCGGAAGCTTTTCGTCCTGTCGCTACCTCGGGATTCACTCTCTTTCTGACCAGGCCAGCCGGCCGGCCGGGGGCCGGAGTGACCTGAAACCTCACCGCACACTGGGCTTCGAAAACCCACCGCGCGCCGCGGGCTAAAGCACCGCGCTACTACTGTATGGAAGGTCGATCCTGGTTGGCGCGGACGTTTCAAACTCGTTTGATCCTGAAAGGAGCGGCGCGCCGAGGGCGGGACTGAACAGGACGAGGAGTATTCATTCAAAGAACGAAGATCTCTCGTTCTCCACAGCGATCAATCGTCCCCCCTTCGGATGTTTCGGTTCGGGATGGATAGAGAAATACATCAGAAGGCTGTCATTTAGTATGGGACCGGCGGCTGATTCGCGGAATACAGTCGCGTTAAGAAAGGAGGCGTAGAAATTAGATTTCCTCCCACTTGCGGATCTGCTCAACCAACGCGACAAGATGAGCACCGCCAGCGAGGTAGTCGATGTCGTTTCGGCAATAGGTCGGAATCGGGTCGAAAGCGCCTTCGAAATCGTTTGTGTGTGAAGGATAACGGTTTCGCTGATCGGGCTTGCGCCGAAAGCTCCGAGAGTGGTTGCGGATAATAATAGGAAAGCGAAAAGAGGAACGAGCGCAAAGGGCGCCATGATGATGTGAATTTTTCGCGACATTTCTGTCACTCTCCGAGAGGGATATTGTTTTCATACGTATCCCAGTTCTCTACCAACTCGTTGACCACTCTGCTTCCTACGCGATAGGCGTTTTCGAGGGCGGGGAAGTAGGCGGAGTATCCCTTATCCTTTTTTTCGCCCGCGAGACTCTGGGCGGCGGTGAGACCTTCGTAAGGCATGACGAAATTGCTCGCTGATCGTAGCACCATGAGACGTGAAGGATCTACTTTTCCCGCCTGAGCGAGAAAGTTGAGGGACTGGTGCGTGCCGGTGTCTTCCATTGCGGCAGTGACGAAGTTCCCTTCGCCGCCGGTCCAATAATCGATCCAGTCGTTTGCCCATTTTGTGAGAAGCGCACCGTGCCAGAAGGTCGATGAGGCCATATTGTCTCCTTTGAGGACAAAAGGTGGCTTCCTCGCGGTGGAAAAGTTCACATATCGCGAGCGCAGCACTTGCAACTCTTCATTATCTTTGAGCGGAGTATCCTTCGTCAGCTGGTAGGCCCATTCAGTGAGGTTCGCGTTGAGTCTGTAGACGGCGCCTTCGTCGTCTTTCTTCCGCGGACGCTCGTAGGGCACGGATTTGCGCAACGGGACATAGCCGGTGGGCCATTCTTCGGGCGCTTCCCGAATGTCGATCTGGTGGGCGATATCTCCGTCGACAAGCCACTCCGCCCAAGCGGTTGATCCGAGTGACATGTCAGCCGGATCGACGCCGGAAATACCGGCGACGAGCCAGTAGGCATTCGTCAGGTCGAATCGTGGATCCATGCCGAGGGCCATGATTGTCGACGCGGCTCTAGCTGTTCCGATTCCGGTTACGACACCGAGGACGCCGCGCTCGTTGTAGCGCAGGTCGCGATAACCGTGTGGGAACGGGATCTTTTCCGGAAGGGAATATCGCTCGACCCAGTGTTGGAATTCTCCTGGGCGGTCGCCGGTGTCCTCGCCCGCTTCGAACATGGCGACAACGACGACCTTGATGGGAAGAGGTGATTCGGTTTCCTGTGATGCGTGCAATGCACAAGCGGTCAGGAGAATAGTAAGTGGTATGGAGAGGGTTCTCATTCCAGGTCAGAGGTCAAAGGTCGAAGGTCAGAGGTCAGGGCTGCCGGTTTAAGATTTTCTATCCGCGCGTCGACTGCAACGATTATCCAGATTCTCAGGTAGCCGGATCGCCTGTGGTGAGCACGGTCGAACTGTTTCGCGATTCGGTCTTTGGAGCGAAGCGGGAATGGCACTTACTTAGGGCGAGAATCGCTCGCAAGCAAGCTTACGACGACAGACGTAAGTCTTTGTGGGAAGGCCCCTTGTCAAAGACCCCGAGCTCTGTCGGAGGGCGGCCGAATCGGGAACATCGGTGATCACCGTAACTATCCCTTAGGTTAGTGCCATTCCGGTCAATCATCTCCCGGTATTTTGCCCTCATACTTATCCCATCCACCCACGAGGGCGTGGACGACGGGGGCGGCAACGCGATAGCAGGCCTCTTTCGCGGTGAGGCCACTGGCGGGATACGGGGCGGTAAGGCTCCACTCTGCAGTCTCGCCGGGCGGTTCCGCTGAGTAGTTGCTTGCGGTTCTTAAGACCAGAACACGATCGATGTCGACCCTGCCGATCTTGGCAAGCCGATGGAGGGCGCGCAGGGTGCCGTTGTCCTCCATATTGGTCATGACAGAATTTCCTTCGCCGTTGGTGTAGAGTTTCGTCCAGTCATTTGCCCATTGGTTGAGAATTGAGCCGTGCCAATAGGTGTTGGAGCCAAAGCTGTCACCTTTCAAGACGAAAGGAGGGCGGGAGGCGTTGGGCATACCTTCATACAGTTTGCGGAATTCAGCAGTTTCCGGGTGTTCTATAAGCTCGACGTCTTTAGACAGCTGGTAGGCCCAGTCGACCAGGGACGCATTCAAGCGAAATGCCATATTATTGTAGGTGAAGCCGTCGCCGAGTTGGTTAGGGCGCTTACCGTTGGTGGGAAAAATACCGTAGGGCCAGTCGTCGGGCGCTTCCTTGGAGTCGATCGCTTTGGATAGATCGCCTTCAATGACCCAGTTCGCCCAGGCGGCGGAGCCGATGGAAGCGTCTGCCGGGTCCACGCCGGCGATTCCGGAGACAATCCAGTAGGTATTCCTAAAGTCGAAGCGGGAATCCAGGCCGAGGGCCGAAATAACCATTGCGGCATTCGTGACTCCCGGTCCGGTGCAGACTCCCATGAGTCCGGCGTCATTCATTCGCAGATCGTGGGGGCCAAAGGGGAAGGAGTATATCTTGTTGAGGTTTTCCCGCTCTATCCAGAATTGGTATTCGCCGGGGGCATCACCGGTATATTCGCCGGCCTCGTACATTGCCACCACGGCCACTTTGACGGGAATCGGGCCGGTTGCGGGAAGGGATGAGGTAGCGCCAAGGAGAGAGATTAGAATGGTGAGTGAAAGGGTGAATTTTGATGTGTTCATGATGAATATTGTTGGCAGGAAAGCTTAAGGTGCCGGGTTCGCGAAATTATCACAACTCAAAATTTGGATCACGACGGGAAGATTGATCAGTTTTCGCTTCCAACGTCGTGCGTCTCAGTCGTGATCTCCAGTCGATCTTCCTCTTTTCGACTCTCGATTACGATTATGATTCACGACAGGGAGATTGAAGTGGATTCGTCTCTTCCGTCGTGATTCACAATCGTAATCTCCTGTCGATCTTCCTCTTTTCGACTTTAGATCACGATAATGATCACGACGGGAATCGCATCGGTTCCCCCTCTCCCATCGTGCCTAACAATCGTGATCTCCTGTCGATCTTCCTCTTTTTCGACTTTCGATTACGATTATGACGACGACGGGGAGATTGAAGTGGATCTCCCTCTCCCATCGTGGGTCTCAATCCATTCGACGGGCTCATGGCAGGCCGTGATCATCGGTCGAGAACGATTTTCAATTTCAGTTCACGAGACCCGCCACGGTTCCGAACCGTTGCAGGGAGGCTGCGACTGCATGTTGCGAGCTGATTTTTCCGGAATCTCGTAGCGGATGAAGTGATCTTCGAGGAGTGTGTCGAGCCGGGCGATTTCACTTTGCGAGGCCGAGTCGTCGATTCGATTGGCGCTTTCGCGCGGGTCGATAGAAAGGTTTATATATTCATCGGGGTAAACGCCTTGGTGAGGTGGGAAACGCCGGACCAGTTTATGCACGAGGTCCGAAATCATGATCGCGTTGCCGTATTCGCAGAACTGATAGGAGCGCCATGCACGTTCGGGGGTTTGGAAGTATTTTACCAGACTCTCACCCGGGCTGTTGATTGCACTGATCTCGTCACTATCGAGTTTGACTTCGGCAGCATCCAGAATGGTTTGAAACATGTCGCAGTGGTCAAAGGGAATAGACGGATGAAAAGCGCCGGGGAGTCCATCCGGCCATCTGAGAAGGTAGGGAACTCTGATCACCTCCTCATAGAAATTCTGGGGCATGGTGGCTCCTCCCTTATAGTAGAGTCCGTGGTGACCGTTCATATGACCGTGGTCGGAGGTGTAGACAACGAGGGTATTATCGAGAATTCCCTGACCCTCGAGATAGTCGAGTAGAGTCCCTATCTGATCGTCGACCATGGTTACTGCGGAATAGTACTGGGCGAGAAACTCCTCGTGATTCTCGGGGATGGTTGCGACCGGGTGGAGATAGGATTTTCCGTCCTTCGGGATATCCCAGAAATGTGACTGCCGATACTTCTCGACGATTCTATCGGGGTGGAGGTTGAAGGGGCGGTGCGTATTGACCGGACCGAAAAATAGGAAGAAGGGTCTATCGCTTTCCCGATTCTGGAGGAAGTCGATGGCGTGGCGGGCAAAAATCCTGGTCTGGTAACCCGACTCCCAGACATTTTTGCTCTGTATGGAATAATTGACGTTGCCCCTGTGGACGTAAGTGTTCCAGAAATCCGGGGCTTCGTCACCATAACAGACCCAGGAATCGAATCCCGGCTGCGGCTTGAGGCTGCTCGCAGTGCAATGCCATTTTCCGATTAGGGCGGTCTGATAATTCTGCCTCTTCAATAATTGCGGCAGGGTTATTTCATCCTTCATCCAACCCGAGTCGAACTCGGGCACTTCGCTGATAAAATCGTGAATGCCGTGTTGGGAAGGGAGCCGGCCGGTGAAGAATGAGGCACGTGCGGGAGAGCAGACCGGACAGGTTGTGAATGCGTTCTGCATGAGGATTCCACTCTCCGCCAGGAAATCCATATTCGGTGTCACAAGTTCAGAGTTGCCGTAGCAGTGAGAAGCCCACTGACCGTGATCGTCGGTCATGATGACGAGGATGTTTGGCAGGTGACTTTTTTTCATCCTGTATATGTGCTTTTTTGCAGGAGCAATAGGCGATTCCGCCATTAAGGCCCCTATCAACAGCGCAGTCTGAGAGATCCTTATAGTTCTTCTCTTATTGCTGAGCTGCTGACGAGTATATCTTTTTGATGTGGTGCAAATCTTCAATCCAGTTTTTCCAAAGAAGAAAGACCGTTGCGAGCGATTTGGACTCTTTTGTCCTCGTCCCGCATCTTTCGTTTATCGTCGATATACGATTAATGCGGTAGCAGCTGTAGAATTCTGCCGTACGGCAGGGTGAAACTTGTGGCAGTGGCAGGACGAAAAGCTTCTCCCGGCGCGCCGGGACTACACACTTCGATTCGTAACGTAGCGGAAAGCGGAAGCTTTTCGATCTTCGCATCCGCACAAGCATTTCAGATCAACAAGGGCAACGAAAAAGGCGGTCACCGGAATGGTGACCGCCTTTTAAAGAAGAAAGCCGAATAGTATTTAGAAATTATAGCTGAGGGTTGCTTCGGCGGTGATTCCGGCTCCGGGGAGGACGAGGACTTCGTGGAAGATAGCCTGGGAGCGAAAGTAGCGTTCGTCGAAGACGTTCTTGATGAGACCGGCTACCCGCCACTTTCCCATCTGGACGAAGCCGGAGAGGTTGGTAATCCAGTAATCGGGCAATTTGATGAATTTTACGCGTCCCGCGAAGACATCGGCGACATAAGTAGAGCCGAAGGTAAGGCCCCACTCGCCGTCGCCCAGTTCGCCGGTGTAAGAGACATAGGCGCTGATGACCTTATCCGGCTGGCCATCCTGCTCAAAACTGGGCAGGCCGGCGAAGCCCGTGCCAGCGAAATATCGGCCGCCATAACCTTGCTCGGGAGTCCGAGGTATAACAGCGATGGGGAGGACCGTGAACGAACCGAAACCGGGTGCAGGTGTTTCAATCGTCTTCGACCAGGTCCCGGTAAAGGTGAACGCCCAATTCTTGTTGGGAACGAAGCGGGTTTCGACTTCGTATCCGGTGGAACGGTTGTTAACAACGGTAGGGGGCATCGCCATCGTGTCGAGACGTGTTCGATTCTGCTGATATAGAGCGAAAGTCGCATGCAGTTTTCCTTCAAAGCCCGACACCTTAAGCCCGCCCTCCCAGAGGTCGGAATCCTGCAGCCAGCTGCCGCTCGCAGCGGCGCCGAAATTAGCGCCGCCGCTCTGGCCATTTTCTATGAAGGTGGATTCCGCATAGGTGATGTAGGGTATGAATTTCCAGCCGTTGGCGGTCTCGTGGGTGTAGGTGCCGCTGGCATTAAAGGTGATAACATCTCGCGAGTCGGTTGCGGTTTCCCCGAAATTCGGATTCGGATCTGCCAGAACGTTGGGTCTGTCGACGAGGTCGGTCGTTTCCTGATCATAGAAATCCCATCGGAATCCGGCAACAACCCCGAATTTCTCGGCGAAGGTCAGATCCGTCACGCCATAGATACCGATATCATCTGTGGTACTTTTGTATTTGGTATTGTATCTGCGGCCGTCGGTGGTTGCGTTGGCGAACCGGTCCTGGGTAGTGGGACCTACGGAAAGATCACGGCGATCAAAAATCTGCATACCCTGGCTGAAGGCTTCCTTTTCGGTGACCTCGTATTTGCGGTAGTTGAAGCCAAAGACATTCTCCCCTTTAAAGTTATCTGAGGCGCCCATCTTATGAAAGAAGGTGTGCTTCACTTCAATGATGCGAGGGTTATAAAGGGAGGTAAAGCCGTAGGTGGTGTGTTTATCGTGTTGCATGTGGTCGTAAAAAAACTGCGTGGACATGCGAAGGTTATCGCTCAGCTCTGCGTTGAGATCGAAATAAGCGGTGTAAGTGTTGGTGTCGCCGAAGTCGTTGGGATCCGTGAATACTTTCCGGCGGCTGAGCGTGGTGGTTCCGATATTGGTTAAGCCGGTAGTCCCGCCAAAGTCGAAACAGAGGTTGAAATTGGCGCAGAAAGTATCGAGCCCAAACGGGATCGCTTCCGCTTCATCGAGCACTCCGTTACCGTTAGTGTCCGGAACAATGGTGGCTGGACTTCCCGTGATGTAGGTACCGTTGTCGATGAGGTCCTGGGTAAGTCGATTCCAGCCGGGATTTTGGATGAGCCGGGTCTTCGTCAACATTGTGCCGAATTCCACATTCCAGGTGTCGTTGAGATCGATGTCGAATGAGACCTGGATGATCTTGTTGCGATTGATTACGTCGATGTAGAAGCTTTTGGAGTCTTCAAACTGGCCGTAGACGTAATAGCCTCCTTTGGCCCGGCCGAATTCGATGGGGGCGCCGAATTCCACGTCGAGCTGCTTTCTGTCATAAGAACCGTAGGTGAGGCCGAGCTTCCCGGTTGGTTTCTCAATGAACTTGGCGGTTTCGGTGCGTGCGCTCTTAGGGATAAAGTTCATGAACCCTCCGACCTTGCCGCCGCCGTAATATGGGGTGGGGGGGCCCCGGACGATTTCGACGCGCTGAGTGGCGGCGATGGGCGTGGGATAATTCCCGCGATTTTCTACGCGGCGAAAACCGCGGAAGAAGGTGTCGCTGAAAGTGCCGCGAATCTGGAGGCTTCCCGGAATACCGAAAAAATTGTCGGTAAAGGTTCCGGCGGAGACGGAGATGAAGTCAGCCACGGATTGGACGCCGTAGCGCTCGAGCATATCACCCTCGATCATGGAGATCGACCGCGGTATTTCCAGGACGGAGCGGGAGGTGCCGAAGAGGGTCTCGGTGGGACGCTCGGGTATGATGCCGACAGGATCTTCGACGAGTTCTTCGATGAGGTATTCTTCCAGTTCCTCGACCTCTTCTTCCTGCGCGAGGACCGGAGATATAGCCAGCAAGATGCCGGAGGCTAACAGTGCAGATGTGATTTTTCTCATAGGTAGACCTTATCCGAAAAGCTACTGATTGGCCGCAAAGAGGCGCAAAAGGCGCACGAAAAACTTGAGAAAAATCATTTTTTGGCTTGATAAAAAGTGTCGCAACATGCTAGTGTTTAACAACCTAAGATTAAGAAAGGAGTTAAACATGCCAACATGTGCGACAGAGGAGAACAAAAGCGATAAGACGCCCCTTAGCAACCTCATTCTGCCGGTTCCAGACACGGATTTCCGTGATTTTCTGGATGAAGTTGAAGAATTGGCCGGGTTCGCGGCGCAAATCATCGAGGCGATCGAGAAGGATCTGGACGCCCATGCGCGTGAGAAGAAGAAACTTCGATTGGAAGATCGAAGGTTCTTTGAAGGGCGCACAGCGGAGCTGCCGGAGCTGGACATCGAGGAGGAGAATATTCTGGCTGCTGAATTGAATCTTGGGGCAGGCCGGCCGCGGATGCCGGCTTATGCGGTATACGTGTTCGTGATGATTCGAGGGTTTCTGGGTTCGTTGACCACGAAACCGGCACGGCGGTTTGTGCGCGAGTCGATGAGCTTGTACGGATTTTTGCAGAGCGGGGGACTGAGAATGCCGGCGGTGACGACGATTCTGGAGAACGTGAACCTGGTCAGCCATACGACCCGCGAGTTGATCTTTGATAAACAGATTGGGTTTATCCTCCAGGAGCAATGGGACGATTTCGGGAAGCTGACGATCGACAGCACCTCGGTGAAAGCAAACAGCTGCTGGCCCACCGATGGGAAGATTCTGAGCGGTCTTTTGATGCGGGCCAATCGTTTGGGTCAGAAGTTGCATGTCTTCGGGCTGGAGGATTTTCGCAAGGGATGGGTTGGGCGTTGGCTGGAGGAAATGGACAAGCTGGAGTTTCAGATTTGTCTGGCCGCGGGCAAACCGAAGTCGAAGGGCAAGCTGAAGAAACACTACCGGCGGTTGCTCAAGCGGGGCCGCAAGGCGGCCGACTCACTAACGGGGGAACTGAGCCATCTTGAAGAGGGCCTGTCGATGGATTCACTGCCTCCCACTCGCCGGGAGCTTCTGGAGCGGGCATTGAGCCAGATCAGGGGCGATATTGCCGACGCCAAGCGGGTTGTTGAGTATGCTCATGATCGGGTGTTTCACGAAAAGAAGCTACCGTCCACACAGAAGGTCCTGAGCCTCTCGGACGGATCGGCGGCCTACATCAAGAAGGGCAGCCGCAATCCAGTGATCGGGTACAAGCCACAACTGGTTCGCAGCGAAAACGGTTTTGTCACCAGCCTGATCGTACCGCAAGGCAACGCGGCAGACTCCATTGAGCTGGCGCCGGCCATCGGCGATTCGATCAAGCGCACCGGTGTCATTGCTGAACTGGTCAGCACCGATGACGGATATGCTTCGGCGAAGGGACGCAAGGAGGTGCTGAGCATGGGGGTAAAGCAGATCAGTATCAGTGGGGCGAAGGGCAAGAAGTTGACCACCCCCGAGGACTGGGAGAGCGAGGCGTATCGCGAGGCACGCCGCGATCGCTCCGCAGTGGAGTCGCTGATGTTCACGATTAAAGATGGATTTGCCTTTGGCGAACTCGGCCGCCGCGGCATCGATGCGGTAGGCGATGAACTGCTCGAGAAGGTTCTGGCCTACAACTTCTGCCGCATCATACTGATGAAGAAACGCCGAGGGGAGGAACTGGAACAGGCAGCCTGAATCTGACCGCTTTGAAGCTCAGAGAAAAAAGCACCACGGGATGAGTATGCCTCCAGACAGCGGCAAATATACGTATTGTGCAGCAAGCCACGCCGATGGCCGCTCAATACCTGCTCATCGGCAGCGCCGGCAGCCTAAAACCCGAAACCTGCCAGCCATAGGCTGGTCCGCCCGTGGCGGAGAACCTTAAACCGCCCGCTCGAAAGGCTTTTCGAATGGGGTCTAGGTAGGTTTTGGTTATTTCTTCTCTTGAACAAAAGTGAACACTCGGATCATTCGAGCAATGGTCGTGCCATTCCCTTCAATTTCACACAACTGGCCATTTTTCGCAATCATGGGTTCGACAGCGCGGAATGAAGCATTTACTTTGAAATTCAATGCGAAGGTGGCGGTTGGGTCGTAAACTTCTGGGGGGATTAGCGTAGTGACATTTTTATTCACCACTCAAGGATTTTGTTCGTCGTGATGGAGATGTAAAGATTTCTTCGTTATTTTGAAAAAAAACCAGTGCTGAGGGCACTACATTTTACTTTTTATCTCCTCACTCCGGCCGTATTGGCGGGGCAAGTCTTTACGGAGGTCACGACGGAGGCGGGGATAGGATACGAGCAGCGACAGTCGCCCGATAAGACCGAAGAGAAGAGGCTGCTGGTGACGGGAGGCGCGGCCGCAGGAGATTTCGACGGGGATGGCTGGGTGGATCTCTTTGTCACGCGCGTCGACGATTCCGACATTCTCTACCGCAATCGGGGGATGGGACGTTCGAAGATGCCTCACTTGAGGCGGGGTTTGACGAAAATCTGCCAACGACGGGTGCGGCATGTGGTGACATCGACAACGATGGGGATCTCGATCTCTATCTGGCCACGATGTTACACAACAGATTCTATCTCTATATCAACAATGGGGGAGGAACGTTTTTTGAAGAGGCTCTTGAGCGCGGGGCGGACCTGACGAATACACGCGAGCACAAGGGGTACAGCGTAACATTTGGCGATTACGATCGGGACGGTTGGTTGGACATACATACTACGGAGTGGGGAGTACTGGGAAGTAACTTCGACGATCCCTACTTTACGGCACTTCTACGAAACAGGGGTGATGAAGCGCCGGGACACTTTGCCAATACTACGGTGGAGGCCGGAGTTCTGGTGGGAGAGCTTGAACAGCAGCAGGTCTTTACTTCGAGTTTCTCGGATCTGGACGGCGACGGCTGGCCTGATCTGGCGATCGCAGCGGATTTTCGGACGAGCCAGCTGTTTTGGAACAATGGCGACGGGACATTTACCGATGGGACGTTAGAGGCGGGTGTGAATCTGGAGGCGAACGGTATGGGTTCGGCGATTGGCGACTACAACGGTGACGGTCTTCTCGACTGGTTTGTCACAGCGATTGAAGGTTTCAGCGAGAATGGGATTCCAGGAAACGGTCTCTACCGAAATCTGGGTTCTCGCCGATTTGCGGAGGAGGGTCTGGATTCAGGCGTACGCAATGGTGGCTGGGGGTGGGGGGCAGCCTTTTTCGATTACGACAATGACGGTGATCTCGATCTCACAATGACCAATGAGGACAGTCACCCGACGATTCTATGGCGGAATGAGAACGGGGGTTTCACCAGGGTGGACGCGGAGGTGGGAATTACGGAGAAGACTCCGGGGAAAGGCCTGTTGACATTCGATTACGACCGTGACGGCGATCTCGATCTGTTCGTTACAAACCATGTCGGGCGGGCGAATCTCTACCGCAATGACGGCGGGAACGGAAAGAGCTGGTTGCGCGTGAAGACGATCGGCACGCTCTCCAGTCGCGACGGTAACGGAGCCCTTCTGATCCTCGAACCGGTGGAGGGAGGCCCCAGGCAGGTGCGAGAGATCACTCCGGGTAATCACTTTTTGAGCCAAAGCGAATTGACGGCGCACTTTGGCCTCGATGGTCAGAGCGAAGTTGTGAAGGGACTGACAATTCGGTGGCCGAGCGGTGTGGAGCAGGTCTTTGAAGATATACCGATAAACAGCACGTTTGTTGCCTTCGAGTCGGAGTTGGCGGGTCTGTTGCGATCGGGTAGCGCCGCAAGCGTGAACGAGGAGACTGAGTTTCAGGGTAACATTTACAATGGATTTGAAATGTCCGGCGAGGAAGCGACTTTTTCCTCCGTGGCCGGGCAGATCACGCGCGTCTCCTTTCTTGATCCGGATGGCGACCTGGTCTTCGCCGAATTCGGTAGTGACAGCCTCCACACACATCTGACGATTCGACTTTACGACTTTAAGGAAAAAGTTTCCTCTCCCTACGCTCAGCCCGGAACTTTTTATGTACAAGGGTTGGCCACATTTATCATCGAAAATCCGACTGAGTTGACCTTCTTTTCGGTGTTTTCTCTTGGCAATGATTCCTCTCGAGTAGATAACGCTCTCATTAATGAAGAGACGTTTTCGGGAGGCGCTGATGGCATTGCCGATATCAGGAGTCTTACGGTAGGCGCGGGCGGCGGTGGCGTCTCCACGATCGGGGGGATTAATGCGGCCAACGCGAATTTCCGTGGCTCCTCCGGAATGATCGGAATAGCCGCGGAAACCGTTCGCGTAAACCTGTTTCTCTATGTCGGCGATATGACCCCGTCGGGGTCCGCAGGGCCGTCGTTGCGCATAAGTCCGTTGTCGACGCTTCCGGAGATTCAAATTAACGGGGGCGACTTGCGAGAAGCGGTGGGCGCCCACCAGATTGACACAAATGGCGCGGTATATGGCTTTCCGATTCAGGCGATGGATGGCCAACGCTCCATCTCGGGCAGTGGTTTCAGGCCCGATTTAGGGGATGGTTTCCTTGGGAGAGTAAGGGATACTTTTGCGCTGGAGATGGACTCTTGTTTTCTGACGGACGGGCAGAGGTAGGGGAAGAGTATGGGAGAGGAAAGGGGGGAGAAACGGCACTTTCGAGCGTCGATTACCGAGAGAAATCCCGCCAACTCCCTCTTTGAGAGGGTCGATTTCATTCGGGTCAGATGGAGAGTGCTGAGAAATACGGTACCCCTATTGTTTTTGGGATGTTCAAGCGCTTGCGGGCAGGTGTTTAAGGACGTCACGGTCTCAGCCGGGTTGGATTACATTCAGTGGGTGGAGCCGGATGATGCGGCTCTGGTCCAGTTCTACATGAGTGGAGGGGCCGCAGCCGGAGATTACGATAGGGATGGTTGGGTCGATCTGGCCGTTACTCGACTTGATGCTTCAGTAATCCTTTTCCGGAACAGAGGTGATGGCAGTTTTGAAGATGTTACGGCATCAGCGGGCCTGCAGGATAATGTGGGGACAAACGGCGTGGCCTGGAGTGACATTGATAATGACGGTGATCTGGACCTCTATCTCTCTGTCATCGGTGGAACCCAGTTTTATCTCTACATCAACGACGGTGCTGGTGGTTTTTCGGAAGAAGGGGAGATTCGAGGCGCTGATTTGCAGAGCGCTTTTGATCACTACGGATACAGTGTGACATTTGGTGACTACGATCTGGATGGTTGGCTGGATATTCATACAACGGAATGGGGCGTGCCTTGGGCAGATTCTGAAAACGGCGTCCACTCCGCGCTGTTGAGAAATGAAGGGTCTGGCGCTCCGGGTCATTTTCAGAATGTGACGGTGGAAGCCGGCGTTGAAATCGGGCAGGAAGTCACCCAATTTGCCTTCACATCGAGTTTTGCCGATCTCGATGCTGATGGCTGGCCTGACCTGGCGATGGCAGCAGACTATGGAACGAGTCAGCTTTTCTGGAACAACGGTGACGGCACTTTTGCAAACGGCACGATGGCGGCGGGTGTTGGGACGGACAGGAATGGTATGGGTTCGGCGATCGGTGACTACGATGGAGATGGAATCCTCGACTGGTTCGTTACTTCCATACTTGAAACGGAACCCGGTTCTGAGCGCGACGGCAACCGGCTCTACCGCAACCTGGGAGACCGCAGGTTCGCGGACGTCACCGACGAGGCGGGTGTTCGCGACGGAGCGTGGGGTTGGGGGGCGGCCTTTTTCGATTACGACAATGATGGAGACCTCGATCTTGTGATGACAAACGGGATGAGCTTCCCACATGGAACTGAACTCGAGCTGATTACGCCAATGCGGTTCTGGCGCAATGATGGTGGCGTCTTTTCGGAAGTGGGGGCTGAGACAGGAGTGTCCGATGAGGGTTTGGGCAAGGGTCTTCTGACTTTCGATTACGATCGGGACGGGGATCTGGACATTTTTGTGATTAATAATGCGGGTCATCCCGTCCTTTACCGTAACGATAGCGGAAACGAAAATAGTTGGCTTCGGGTGAAGACGGTGGGCGAAATCTGCAACCGTGACGGAATCGGGGCCGTGGTGAAGGTGGAGGCTTTGGCGGGTGGCGGGAAACAGGTGCGGGAGATTTCTGGGGGAAACCACTTCCTGAGCCAGAGTGAACTGACGGCCCATTTCGGGTTGGGGAGACAGAGCGAACCGGTTTCACGGGTAGTGGTTCGCTGGCCGAGTGGTATTGATCAGATCTTTGAGGACGTGCCTGTTAACAGCGAACTGATTGCAATTGAGTCGAGTTTATCGGAATTGCTGGTGTCGGGATCGGCTCGATTGGTCGACGAGAGGACAGAATTTCAAGGCAACATCTACAACGGCTTCGAGTTGATGGACAAGGAGGCGACCTTCGCCTCCCGGTCCGGAGAAATCACCCGGATCTCATTCCTCGATCCAGGCGGTGACCTCATCTTTGCCGAATTTGGAAGCGATGGCCCCCAGACCACACTTACCGTGGGTTTGAATGATTACGAAGAAGGTATTCCCTCACCCTACGATCAGCCGGCAACGTTCTATGTTAGAGGCCTCGCCTCGTTCACGATCGAAAACCCGACGGCGCTAACATTGTTCTCGGTATTTTCCCTCGGCAATGATCCTGCTCGCGTTGACAACGCACTGAATTCCGCGGGGACATTTTCGGGGGCGGTAAATGGTGTCGCCGACATCAAACTGATAAGGGTGGTGGGTGAGGAGGGCGACATTCTGGAAATCGGTGGTATTAACGCGGCCAATGCCAATTTTGTAGACACTTCAGGGGTTGTTGGTGTTACGGCAGAAAATGTCGCTGTGACTCACTTTCTCTACATTGGGGATATGACACCTTCCGGAAGAGCGGTTCCCTGGCTTCGTATTAGTCCATTATCCACGCTGGGTGAGATACAAATAAATGGAGGCGATCTCGGTGAGGCGACGGGCGCCTACCGAATTGATACAAACGGCGCGATATATAGATTCCCGATTCAGGCGATGGACGGCCAACGCTCAATCTCGAATACTCTGTATCGCACGGATCTCGGCGACGGGTTTATGCCCCGAGTGAGAGATACATTTGAAGCAGACAGGGGCAGGTGCTTCTTAATGGAGTAGCAGCCTGTGGAGAGAGTCCGACGGGCTGCCAGGCCGATGACCAAACTGATTCCTTCGACTTTCGACGACGATTATGACGACGACTAAGATTGCTTGAATTTCCACTCGAAGGTTGTAGTCGATGGTCGATTAGCGAATCTGCTGAAAGAGATTCCGAAACTGAATCAGATGCCGTTTTCTCACTATGCCTTGGAAAACGTCCGAATCGCGCAGCAGTTCGACGGTGCTCACCACAGGCGATCCGGCTACATTTATCAACGTTTTACGTTATCTTTGTAGCTGGACCCCGGCTTGCCGGGGTTCAGATCTTTTGACAGCGGTTGGCAGGAACCTTGGAATATAACGGCAGAATCGATTCCGTTGAAATAGCCCCAGGTTCTTTTCCCTCTCGCCCTATGTTTGTATTTCGCCGAAATACGAACATAGGGCGAGAGGGGTTTGGAATGCTGCTCGATGACGCAGTGGACCCGTATAATTCAAAAACCTTTTTCTGCGATTCCTGCTTGTACCTGTTTAATGGAACCGGAAATCCCCCGGCCCCGCGCTGGGGATATTTAGGCTTCCGGCTACCCAAAACGGCCCTTTACCTCTGAGATCCTCCGGGCTCTTGAATCGCCATAGCCCATCGTGCGCCGGCGGTTGCACCGGAGAGCCTCAGTTTTTCCTGCTCCTTCGCTCCGTGTTCTCGATTGGGTGCGCTCTCGCTTGGAGTTCCTAATCACCGTAGGTTCAAAATGATGTGCTTGGCGGGTAGCAATGAAACCTAACGATCCCCAGGACAAGCCTGGGGGATTCGCTGATGTTCAAGCTGATCTGATGTAGCTCGAATCCGCAACTTACCCCACGACAACCGTCGACGTCCTTCGGGCTGTGCCGTGTCAAGAGGGTGGGGGACGGAATACAGCCGAGACGGTGCTCCTAAAGTCGTTGATATATGTAGCCGCACCAGGGAGCGGGACAGGAAAGTGGACGCGGAATCTGAATGGAGGACTGATTCCGGGCTCCTATGTTCGTATTTCGCCGAAATACGAACATAGGGCAATTGGTGTTTGAGCTGCAGCGTTTCTTGGGTTGCCGGGATCTCGCTACGAAGCGTGTAAAATGTGCGGGTTAGGGGAGAAGGATGACCCTGTAGAAGCGCTGCCTGAGGCCCATGATGGAGTCATCGAGCTTTGAGGCGGAGGATCCGGTAGCGGTGATGTCGCCGGAGAGGTCGAACCATTGCGGATTCGTGAGGTCGTCCTTGTACTGGAGGCGGTAGCGCTTCCCGGAAACGGCGTCCCAGGTGATCGTTACGCTGTCGGCGCCGGATGATGAACCGCCGCTTACGCGGAGCAAAGACGAACCGTTGGTCGGGTCGGTCTGGGCGAGAAACTCCGCCAGATCGCTCTGGCCGTCGCTGTCGAAATCGGCCGTCCCGTCGCGGGAAAGTCCTCCGAAGTTTGCCGTTTCGAAACCGTCGTCCATGAAGTCGTTGTCGGTGTCGACGATTACGGTGATCTTCCGGCGAAGGAGATTTCCCGCGGCGTCATAGACATACGTGATGCTCTGTCCTCCATCGTAAAAGACTCCGGTCAAGTGACCCGCCGTGTCGTAGGAGTAGGTGACGTTTTCGGCTCGCAATGAAATCTGGCCCAGCGCATTGTTGATCAGAAATGCCATGATGACAGCCCACTTCAGATTTTGCACGAATTCGCTTAGTGCCACGACTCTGGATCCTCTTGTATTCAACGAAGTTACCCCGATTCAAGAATGAAACAAACTCTTCTCATTCAATCTTTCATCACAGACCCTATTAGACATTCGCCTGCGCTTATAATAGACTGGATAAAAATTTGATGAAATCACCTTCTCTGAATAGGATCCGCGAAACTGGTTGGATGATACAGACCGATCGGATCGGATGAAATAGCACTCCGAGGAGAGCCAAAATATAGACCGTCAGGATCGGAGGAAGCAGTACTCTGAGGAGAGTCAAAGTACAGACCGACCGGATCGGAGGAAATAGCACTCCGAGAATTAAAAAACAGTCTAGCGGTTCCTGACGATTTTCGCGAAAACTTGACCGGCGTCTCACGAAATGACGATAGAATAGAGCGAAGACCTTCTAGAATCCCCCCCCCACTCGATTCCAATTCTGCCTGTATCCAGATTGAATGCTGTCGAAGTCCGACCTTGAAATCGCAAAACTGGAGGAATCGCCGAGAGTGCTCGTGCCTTCGAAAGAAATAAAGTAAACCAAGCCCAGCGGGTCAGCAACATCAATTGCTGATATGGACGCATAAGTATATCTTACGTCGAACGTAGTAGGGCCAAAACATATCTGGTTAAACGAACCCGAACCATCAATCGTTTCGAACAAGCACCGATCTGGCACATGGAATTCTGGTCTATCCGCGATGTCTCTTCGTGGATCGAGGGGGGCAAAGAACACCAATCCAAGGTCTCGGATTGATGGTGGTGGGTTATTCTCTAGCGCACTAGGTCCGCGATTGGAGTTTATTGGCGCCAGCCCATTCGCATCCACAAAGAGGAGTGGATTTCCAAAGGCGTACTGATAGGGATTCACACTTCGCGGAGTGTAGGACTTTACCGGGTCTTGGGAGAGAAAGGCGGCTGTGGTGGGATTGTAGAAACGTTTGCGCATGTAGTAGAGGTTATTTTCGACGCTGACGATCCCGAAGGCTCCGCCGAAGGTAAAGGGAGCATCGCTGCTACCGGTCTGCTGGACGATCTCCCCGTATGGGGTGATGGCAAACCGGTCAGTGATCGTGCCGGAATTGTCGGAGATAAAGAGGGCGTTCCCCGCTTCATCGAAGTGATAAAATTCGCGATTCTCGTTGGGCTCGATACAGTGTAGAGGGAGACCTCCGGGAGTGTATATGAAGTAGTCCAGGTCTGTGCTCGATTGTCGCACAACGCTCAGCGAGGGGAGGCCGAGGGCATAGTTGAGGACGAAGTCCAGTGTCGCGCCACCCTCGGTGCGCGAGATGAGATTGCCCAAACCGTCATAGGTGTGTGCAGCGATGTTCCCGCTGTTGTCGATGGAAGTGAGGCGGTTGCTCAGATCCCAGGGATAGGTACGCGCTCCGTCGCTCGTGGCTCGCCCCATAAGGTCATAAGTAAATCCTCCACCCGACACCTGGTGGGCGGCATCGTAGGTGAATAGCTCTTCGGAGTTACTCAGATTCAAACCGAGCGGCACATTCCGGTTCGCTGCCGTGATGCGGCCCTCCCCATCGCGGGTCAAAGTGATCGAAGAGAGGTTTCCCCCGGAATCGTCTTCGGACACTCCGGAGAGCCTTCCGTCGTCGTCGTAGGTATAGGTGGTGGTAACGCCATTGGGCCGTGTGATTGTTGAGAGACGCGCGGCGTCATCGTAGGTGAAGGTGGTGGGATTTCCCGCTACCCAATCCATCACCTGGGAGAGGAGACCGCGGTTGTCATAGGTATAGGTGACCGTTTTGCCGGCGGCATAGGTGATGGTCTCGATGCGCCCAACGACGTCTCGAGTGATATTCAAGCCGTTGCTCTCTACCAGAAGCCCCCGCTCGTCGTAGGCGGCAGTAAGTCCATCCGCGGTAAGGAGGCGATTGGCGTCGTCATAGGCGTAGTCGTAGATCGTACCGTCGGTGTAGTTGTGCTGGGTCAGGTTTCCGGCGTCATCGTAAGTAAAAGTGACGTTTCCCAGAGGAGCGAACGCTTCATCAATTCGGCTGCGGGCATCGTAGCCGTATACGATCGAACGCAGGAAGGGGTCATTTACGAGAGTAATCTGACCCTTCGCATTGTAGTTGAAGGCCCAGTCATTCCCGTTCGGATCGGTCACTTTGGTCAGTCGGCCCAGATCGCTGTACTCGTATGCCGTGCTGGCCCCGTTTGGCAGAACCGCGCGGGTGATTGATCCGCGCTCGTCATAGGCGAAAGTCGTGATCTGCGCGAGGGAATCCTGAAACTCCGTCACTCGTCCGAGCGGGTCGTAGGTGAATCTCTGTTGGTGGGTGAGAGGGGAGGTGACCTCGACGAGGCGGCCCAGCTTATCGGTCTGAAAATTCCAGGTCTTGTTCAATCGGTTTGTGAAGCTGCTCAAGACTCCCTCGGCGTCGAATCCGTTGGTGGCGGTCTTTCCGTCGGGATCCGTAACGGTAGTGGCAAACCCACGCGAATCGTAGCCGATCGCTGTGTTCTCGTTTGCCTGGTTGGTAAGAGAGTTGAGACGTCCGAACGAATCGTAGTCGTAGCGCCTGAGATCGGCGTTCCCCGGTCTGCGTCCGTCGATCTCCATCAACCGATCATTCCCATCGTAGGCATAGTTAGTGACCTGATTCAACGGGTCGGTTGCTGTTTCGAGATTACCGTTATCATCGTAGGTGAAGGTCGTGACTTTGCTGCGTTCATCCGTGAAATTGACGAGACGGTCATTGTTGTCGTAAGTGTACTGCTGAAAGGTAAAATCCGGTAGATCCGTGCGAGTCAAACGCCCGAGGGCATCGTAGGTGAATGATGTCATGTTGTTGAAATGGTCGGTAATGGTCGCCAAGTTTCCATCAGTGTCCATGGCGTCTTCATCATAGGTAAAAGTGGTGAGGCCGCTGGTCGGATTCGTCACTGTTAGGACCTGCCCTCGGCTGTTATAAGTCATAGTGGTGGTCTTCTCCGCCTGGTCGGTAGCAGTGAGGACATTGCCCGCCGAATCGTAGGTGAACTCGATGTCCGTCCCATCCGGAAATATCACCTGCGTCAGATCGTGGAACTTGAGGCCGGATGCGTGCGTCTGCTCCTGATAGGCGAATTGGGTGTTGTTTCCTTCGGCGTCGGTAAATGAGGCGGGTCGTCCCGAGGGGGAATGATAGGTGATCATGGTGGTGTCGTTGAGTCGGTCAGTGATCGTCGTGCGCTGCCCATCGGCATTGTAACCAAACGTCGCCGTAGCCATTGTCTGGTCCTCCACCGAGATCAATCGGCCGTTGGCATCGTGGGTATGAACAACCGTGTTCGTCTCCGGATCCTTGATGGTGGTTTCGGACCCGACATAACTAAAAGAGAAGGTATCGTTGTCAGAATCGGCCTGGGTCAGGACGCGTCCGTTGGCGTCGTAGGTCTGGGTGAATGGTATATTGAATTCCGGACGCTGAACGGAATTCAGCAGACCAGGTATGGCGGGCATGAAAGGGAAGTTATAGCTCGTGTTCTTATTCTCCGCATCGATTACAGCGACATGCTCCCCAAAGATATTCCCCAATATGATGGTGCGAGTTCCGTCACTGACGCTGTTCAACACCTGAGCGCCCGCGTAGTTGAATGTTAAAACTCGGCCGAGACTATCGAAGACCTGGGTTAAGAGATTATTGTTGTAGGTAAGAGTGAGGGCGTTGCCGTTGCGGTCTGCAATCGAGATCAGTTTTCCCCCGCTGTCGAATTGGTAGATGATGTGTGTTCTCGGGTCCGCCAGCAGAAAGTCCGGTCCGCTGGCCACCAGCTGAAAAGGTATATCACTGGTTCCGACCAGCTCCCATTCGCTCATATTTAACTGGAACTGGATCTTTCGACCCCCCAGAAATGCGATATCGATCTCATTTCCGATATGCAAGAGGCTCAACTCGAAGTTGTGCATCCAGTTGATCCCGAGGCTGCTCAAGACGAGGTTGTCGTCCAATAGTCCGGAGGCATAGTAGCGCTGGAAGAAGAGAGGTAGCGGTCCCCCGAGAAAGAGATCCGGATCCTCCACCATCGTCAGCTCACCCGTGTGGGTGTTGACCGGGCCATTGGACGTGCCGGACTGTTCGAAATTCGATGCAGTGGATGGATCCGCCGTGGCTGCGTCCACCACGGTAACTTCTACGAGACAGGTATCCGATTGGAGGGTCGGTTCGTATTCCCAGGACAGAGTGAGCGTCGTCTGCCCGGGGCTCAGGCCCTTGATGATGTATTCGCCGAAGGCGAAGGCGGTGGCGCTTGTCAATATGACGGAAGCCTTGGAAGTGTCGGTACTGTTGACGATACTATACTCCGATTCCTGCGACTCATCCAGAATATCGGCGATGATGAAGAACTTAGCGCGATCACCTACGGCTAAAGTGATTGGAGTGGCTAGAGGTGGTTGAATGTCTAAGAGTCCACAGAAGTGTGCTTGAACGGTTGCGACCCCGCTCAGCAGGGAGGCCGAGACGACAAGGAGGGTGAACTTGCGCATTAACCGACGCTGAGGTGGGAGTTTTCTGATCGGGGGAAAGCGGCCATCAGAGTTTGATTTGAGGAAGCTTTATGGGAAGGGAAGCAGTAGCAAGATCGTAATTCAAGACGAACGGAGCGTTACTGGATTTCTTGGGGAAAGTCGAACTAATAACTTCGGGTGGTGGTCTGGCTCGTTCTGGTAGTTTGCCCGCTAAAAACGCGAAAATACGCGAAAGTGGGAAAAGTGAGAACCCTTCGACCCGCTGAGCGGGACGGCTACGACTGGTAGGTCCTTGCGGGGAAGAAAGAATTAAACAGAAGGAAACAGATCCATATGTGATCTCGGAGCTGGACAGGGGAAACGGAAAGAAAGAGGAAAGAATTCTCACGCAACGGTCTTCGACCCGCAAGCGGCACTACGCCCTGTCGAGAAGCCGCAAAGACGCAAAGGGAGGAGAGGGGAAAACCCTGCCAGGACTCCGGAGTACCTCGGATCGGCTGCACAGCAGACTCAACGAGATGGGGAGTGAATCGGTAGGGTAATATCTGTGCCATATGTGATCTGTGGTCCAGTGAAGTTCTCGTTCTCGTGCTCGTAATCGTTCTCGATTTTAGAGTTTTTAAATCACGAGTACGAGGACGGTTAGCATCGACGCGGGCTAAAGCGCCGCGCTACTGTGGCTTGGTTCTCGTTAGGTCTCCCTACCTTAGTTCCAATCAGAATTGATCCCCATTGCCCTATGTTCGTATTTCGCCGAAATACGAACATAGGGCAATGGAGTTTGAGCCGCAGCAATTCCCGGCGTGCCGGGATCTCGCTACGAAGGGTGTAAAATGTCCGGGGCTAAGGGAGAAGGATGACCCGGTAGAAGCGATGCCTCAGGCCCGTTATGGAGTCATCCAGCTTTGAGGCGGACGAACCGGTAGCGGTGATGTCCCCGGGGAGGTCGAACCATTGCGGATTCGCCAGGTCGTCTTTATACTGCAAGCTGTAACGCTTCCCGGAAACCGCGTTCCAGGTGATCGTAATGCTGTCCGCGCCGGATGTTGAACCGCCGCTTACCCTTAGGGCGGAGGCTCCATTCGTCGGATCGGTTTCGGCGAGAAATTCCGCCAGATCGATCTGCCCGTCGCTGTCGAAATCGGCCGTCCCGTCGCGGGAAAGCCTTCCGAAATTCGGCGTCTCAAAACCGACGTCCATGAAATCGTTGTCGGTGTCGACAGTTACCGTGATCTTCCTGCGAAGCAGATTTCCCGCGGCGTCATAGTGCGAACGCGACTACAGATTTCGCAACGCGGATTGGGTCGATATCCATTCGAAGGTCGTTGTTGTAGTCGTAGTCGATGGTCTCGATTTTCGATTACGATTATGATTGGGTGGATGCTGACTCGAAGGTCCTGGTCGCAATCGGAGCCGATTTGGATAGAACTTGTGCAGAGGGAGTAGGTGAGTAAAGTGGGAGAATGAACAGGATAAGAAAGAAAGTGAAAGCTATTGGCAAGAGACTTGGATTTAGAAGATCGGAGAAGGCGGGCTCACGGGAAGCAGAAGAGTCGCATTCTTCTAATGGAGGAGAAAAGGAGAATTCCCGTCGCGAGTTCTTTAAGAAAGGGATGCTCTCTGCGCTCGCGGTTGGGGGAATCAGCCAACTGCAGGGTAAAGCGAATGGAGAATTATCGGCAATGGCAGGGGGAAAGGCGGCTTTAACCGGATTAGGGGTTGGCGGCCCCGTGACCGGTGAACTTGGCGACTTTGCAGAGGTATTCGAAGAGATAAAGAGAGATGCGACTGCTGAGGAACTTTTCAGGTTTTTGTACGCGGTACCTAAGGGGGGTGACCTTCATCATCATCATGGAGGTGCGACGTTGCAGGAGAACTGGTATCAGGTGGCGATCGATCCCAGTCTGAATGGAGGGCAACGCTACTACACTCGCCATCAGATTGAGAATTGCCGGGAATTTAAGATTCCTCAGAGGAGGAGCGGCAGCAATAGCATGCTCTATTGGATTAATATTCACGAGCGCGCCTGGAAGAGCCTACCCGAATGTAACCGCAAGGAATTCAAACCGGTTGAGGAACTCAATGAGGAGGAGCGGAAGAGTTGGATGTCCTCAATCGTTCTGGACCGACCGGGGGAAGGGAGAGAAGAGTTTTTCGAGAAAACCTGGTCACGAATCAACCACCTGTTCAAAAATCCGCATGTCATGTCGGAACTGCTGGTGGAGAACATGAAACTGATGGGGAGGGAAGGGGTTATCTACATGGAGCCTCAAGTCGGTGTAGGAGGTTTCGAAGACGCTCGCGGCAACAAACTCTCAGAGGATGATGCCTATGGGATATACAAAAATCGCCTCAATCAGTCCGATGCATTGGCAACGGGAGTGACGGTGCGTTGCCTTTTGACAATTCTGCGATTTAAACCAGATGCGCCGAGCGAGGTGCTACCTAAGTTCGATTTCATCTACAACCACCGGGATCTGTGGAGGGGACTAAACATGGCGGGCCGGGAGGACAATCAGAAGGGATATCCGGCAAGATTCACGGAGGCTTACGACAATGCGCTACGGAAATATCCAGGGGTGGGCATCGCGATCCATGCAGGTGAGCAGGATGAGCCCTCTACCCATATCTTCGACACACTGCGGCTTGGGGCGACTCGAATCGGTCATGGCGTGAATCTGATCGATGATGCCGAGACGATGCAGCTCATGCGGATGGGGAAGTTTATGGTTGAGATCAATCTCGTGAGCAATCATCTGCTGGAGTATGTTGACGACCCGAAGGATCATCCCTTTCCCATCTACATGCGGCAGGGAATCCCCTGTGCTCTATCGACAGATGATCGGGGGATGTGGGACTCCAACATGACAGACGAGTACTATTCGGCAGTGACCAATTTCAACCTCTGCTGGGAAGAGCTTGTCGGACTCGGTCGAAACAGCCTGAAATTCAGTTTCGCACAGTCTCCCGTAAAATCGGAATTGCTGAAGCGGTACCATCAGAACATTGACGATTTCGAACGAAAGTACGCTGCTGGAAACTGGCGAAAGCACCTGAAGAAGGTTAGAGCGGTGACCTACGGATATGGGCGCCGGCAGTATGGATTGAAGCTGGGATAGGCGCAATCAGGAGTGAGAGTCCTCCTGCTCCCGCCGAGCAGGTTTCGGAAGAAATATGAGAGTGAGAGTCGCGAAGTATCTGACGGGTCGATATTTTCTGACGGGAAGTGTCTTCTTTGGACTCTATGTGTTTCTTGGCCATGTCGGTCTCAAACTCGCTTCCATCGAGGGGATAGTGAGCTTGTTATGGCCTCCGACGGACTTATCGCTGGCGGCGCTCCTGATATATGGACCTTCGCTGTGGCCGTTTGTGGGATTGGGCGCCTTTGTAACGACTCTGCTCGTGGCGAACAATTTTGTCTATTCCCTTACGATAACGATCTGCAACATATTACAGGCGCTGGCGGGATACTGGCTGCTGAAAAAAGCGGGATTTGATACCCGTCTTGAACGAATCCGGGATGTAATTGCACTGGTGGTACTGGCGACAATGACCGCTTCATTGATCAGCGCATTGGGCGGCGCGGTGGGAGTGATTTCGCACCTGCGTCCTTCCTGGAGTTTGTTCCTGAACGCCTTCTGGGTATGGTGGCTGGGCAATGCCATGGGAATTCTCATTTTTCTGCCATTTTCCTTTCGCTTCGAAGAGGCTATTTCGCCGGTTGGAGCACAGCGCGGTTTATCGAATGGATCTGCCTCTTCCTTACCCTGGTGGTAAGCGTAATGGTTGTTTTTATCAATGTGGCGGCTTCCGGAATATACAGTTATCCCCTGGCCTATATACCGTTTCCCTTTATTGTCTGGGCGGCGTTCCGATTCGGTCCGGCGGGCGCGGCCCTGGCTAATCTGACGGTTGCGGGCATCGCAGCAGTCGGGACCATCTATGAAGTGGGACCTTTTGTGATGGGAAGTCTGCATCAGCAGCTTGTCTTGCTCTGGTCCTTCATGGGAATCGTTTCGATAACGGCGCTGATTCTGGGGGCGGCAAATGCGGAACGGGAGCGGGCACAGGCACGCCTGCGTTCCTCCCTCGATGGGGCGCGCCTCGGTCTCTGGGATTGGAACATGACTAAGGGGGAGATCTTTCTCGACCGCAATTGGGGAAAGATAATGGGCGCGCAGACAGGGAGAACAGAAGAGAACTACGACTTTTGGGAGAACCTGATTCATCCCGACGATCGGGAAAAGGTGCGGAGGTTGTTGGAGAAGCACGTCAAGCAGGAAATGAGTGACTTTGAAGCGGAGTTTCGTGCCATGAGAGAGGATGGATCTTTTATTTGGGTAGGCGCACGAGGTCGTGTAACGGAGCGGAGTGCCTCCGGAAGTCCATTGCGATTTATGGGCACGATTCAGGATGTATCGGATCGGAAGCGGGATGAAATAGCATTGAAGGAAGCGAAGGAAGTGGCGGAGAAGGCAAACGTCGAAAAGAGCCGATTCCTTGCAAATATGAGCCATGAGATTCGCACGCCGATGAATGCGATCGTGGGGATGACGAGGATACTCCAGGACACGGCTCTGGAGGGCGAACAGAGAGAATTCCTTACTACAATTCGGCGCAATAACGAGTTGCTCCTGTCGATCGTAAATGACATCCTCGATTTTTCGAAAGTTGAAGCGGGGAAACTCCAGTTAGAGATGGTGGAATTTGATCTGAAGAAATGTGTGGATGAGATTTTCGAGCTGGAGCGTGCGCGCGCGAAGGCTAACGGCATTGGGTTGAGATACAAAATCGGCCATCGAGTGAGCCGCTACGTAATGGGAGATCGCAATCGGCTCAAGCAGATACTGGTGAATCTGATCGACAACGCTATCAAGTTCACGGAGGAGGGGGAGATTCTTCTGGAAGTGAATCGACCGGATCTCTCCAAGATACCGCTAGAGCATCGTCCCATGGAGGAGGCGTTAGGGAGTAGCTCAGAGGATAATGTCAGTATCCTCATTCTATTCAGTTTGAAGGATACGGGAAGTGGTATCCCCCAGAATCAGTTATGGGAAAATTTTGAGCCGTTTTCGCAAGTATCGATGTCCGCTGAAGAGAGGCGCCGCGGGAGCGGTTTAGGGTTGGCAATTAGTAAACGCACGGCCGAGGCGATGGGCGGGAGCATGTGGGCCCAGAGCGAGGAAGATAACGGTTCGACGTTTCACTTAATGATTCGAACAAAGACTTCGACGGGAAGCGGAATTGCAGAGGGAGGGGAGGAGTCGGTATTTGGGAATCTGGCTAATGAACATCCCTTCCACATCCTCCTGGCGGAGGATAATATTGAGAATCAGGAAGTGACGCGGGAAATGTTGAAGCGATTTGGTTACGAGGTGGACATCGTGGCGGGCGGGAAAGAGATCATGCGGGCAGTAGGAGATAAAACCTACGACATCATACTGATGGATGTGCAGTTGCCTGGATTTAGCGGGATACAGGCAACTCGTGAGATACGAAAGGATATGCCGGACGAAGTCCAGCCGCGCATAATAGCGATGACCGGAGTGGCGGATCTGGAAAATCGAAAGGAATGCTTCGAAGCGGGAATGGACGACTTCCTATCGAAACCGGTAAATCCGGAGCAGTTGCGGCATGCGCTCCTGCAGAGCAGCTAGGAATCTGTCGGACACAGCTTTTGGTATTCGCGGAAATAATCCACTATCTCGGTGCGATGGTGCAATGCGAGTGAATTGACCACCGACATATTCCTAATCGCTCTGCCGAGCGGCAGAGCGCAGCGACGACGAGTCGGTCGACGTTTACAAAACGGCTTGCCATAGCCTTATACGCTTATCCTGAACGCGCGAGAAAAGCGGGCTACGGATCTGTCGGACTGTGTCGTCCTTGCATAAGTTGACACGAAAACCAATATGAGCGCGATGTCGTCTGGATAGAGATCAATTTGCTGGGGCAAGACGCGATCCCGCTGAGATGCCCCAAGGAGAGCCAGAGCCGCGGCCGCTAAGGACGCGGACCGAGGGGCCCGCAACACTGTTCCAATCCACCGCGTCCTTGGCGGCCGCGGCTACACCGAATTTACATTTCTGATGAATGTTCTGTAAGAGAGGTTATCGCGAGATGCGATTTTTTTGCGCGACAGTTCCTCAGGCGCGAAGAGCGGGGGTCTGCTTTTGATTGACTCGATCGTCAAGCTGGTAGAGGTGAGATAGTGATGGCCTCGATGATACTGCACCTCATCGACTCCGATCGCCTCAATCCCGCTCATATCGCGCCGTTGAGCCCCCAACGCACCATCGCCTCGACCGACTCGAAGACGTTGCGCCAGTTCGTGCGAAAAACCCTTGGGCAAGCGCCTCGCCCAAGAAACCATTGATTGGCCAACTCAGATGACTCTTGCGGCCCAGGGCACCTCTTCGACCTTCACCCCGCACCGCCGGCAATTGACCCGCCGCATGCGGTAACGAAAATACACCTTCATCCCCCACAAGGGCACAAATCAAAATGCCTCGCCTCGCTCAGCGGTCGTAGCCGCTGGCCGTCCGGCCACACCCCGAACAGCCCACCCGACTATTCTTGCGCGGCTCAATCTGCACCACAATCGCCTCCACCGATTTCACCATTTCCATACTCGCCTTTGCGTAAACAAAGCTCTTGAGCTAATAGCACCGATTCAGTAGCGTTTTGACCGAGCACTGGGTCCTCCGTGTTCAGGATGTATTTTCGGTACTACTTTCATCCTCGGAACGGCCCGGTCCACCGCGTCCTTGGCGGCCGCGGCTACACCGAATTTACATTTCTGATGTTTCGGAATGTTCTGTAGAGAGGTTATCGCGTAAGAGATGCGGTAGGTTTTTTTGCGCGACAGATTCCTCAGGCTCTTCTGCGAAGAGCGGGGGTGCGATCGGATTAATCGATTATCATACCCAATGCTTTTGATTGACTCGGCGAAGTGAGTGCCGCTGCGCTGGAGAGCAGACGGTTATGGCTTGTAAGCCTTGAAGGGCACGCGAAAGAGGAGGGCGTATAAGAGGGGCACCATAAACCAGCCCCTCCGGCTGTGGAGGAGCGGGATTCAGAGGACGAGAAGAGTGGCGAAAGAGAGACCGAAAATAATGGCCACGGCCATGCCCTGCCAGGTTGGATTCGCTCTCAGGTAGAGGGGAAAAACTCCTCCAACAGTGGTAAGGGTGGTAAGAAGGATGGGACGAAGGCGATTGAGAGCCGCTTCGATTATGCATTCCTGACGAGTAAACTGGGCGGCATTTTCATTGAGGCGAATGCGATCAATGAGGATGATGGCGTTGTTAACGACAATACCGGTGAGCGATACTATACCGATGAGGGTGGTAAATCCAAATGGTTGCCTGGTGGCGAGGAGGCCAAAAACCACCCCGATGACGCCCATGGGTACGGCGCACATGATAATGAAGGTTCTACGAATGGAGCGTGTCTGCCTGATAAGGAGGAGCAATATGATGAAAATTGCCCAAGGGAGGTTAACAAGGATCGATTTATTGGCTTTGGCGGATTCCGATCCCTGTCCCCCTAATCGCACGTGGTAATCGTTTCCCCAGCGGGAACGATTGCGGGAGAGGAAGGCTTCGATCTGGTCGTCGACCTTTTTATAGTTAGTTCCTTCCCTGACATCGGCCCCTACCGTGACAGTACGCTGAAAGTCCCTCCTAATAATGTTGGCCGACTCGAAGACTTTCACAACTTCAGCGATCTCACCGAGGGGAACAGTCGTCTCCTTGAGGCGCGAGAAGACGTGAAGCGATTTAATCTCTTCTACATCATTCATCCCATTGACGGTGCTTTTTACGAAGACGGGAATTACGTTACTTCCGATTCGTAAATCGGTTGCAGGGATACCGGTAAGGAAAGTCTGGAGAGTTAGAGCGATTTCGCCACGAGTAACCGCGGCGAGGGCGGCTTTATCTTCATCGATTACGACGTGAAGCTTTTTAACGGACCGTCCCCAATTGTTGCTGATGTTGTAGAGTCCGGGAATCCCGCTCATGTAGTTGGCAACTTCATCGGCTATTCGAAAAATCCCATCGATATCATCGCCGGCGGCATGGACTATAATGGGAAAACCAACGGCTGGACCGGCTTCGATGGGTTGGATACGAACCGTTGCCTGAGGGAAAGTGGCGTGGCAGAATTCTTCCAGCTTCCCGCGGAAGAAGGGAATCAATTTTGGGGAGGTGATATTAAAGAGAAAATAGGTATACTCCGGACTGTATTCGCGGGTGCGGTGGTTCAGGACAAAGCGAGGCGCGTTTCGTCCAACAAATGCGACCCAGTTTAGAATACGGGACTCTGATGGAGAATCCGAAACGAGGTTCTCCATGACATAGGATTCGATCTTGGAGGCAGCTTCTTCCGTTTTCTCGATGACAGTGCCGGAGGGAAATTCCAGTTCGAGTGTAAAAACAGGCCGGTCCGAGGGAGGGAAGAAGATGGTGGGGACAAAACGGAAGGTATAGAGGGAAAGCAGGAACAGGAGAAAGAGAACGGAGAGCGCGAGGAGCGGCCGCGGCATGAGGGCGAGGAGAATATTGCGATAGAAACGATAGAGCAGCTTCCAGAAGGTTGAAGCTGCGGACTGGGGAGCGATCTTGAAGAGGCGGAGGGAGAGAAGAGGAGTAACCGTGAAAGCGAAGAAGGTGGAGCAGATAAGGGCGATAGTGACTACCTCGAAAAGTGGAGTGACGTATTCACCGCTGGAAGACTGGGCGAGGTAAATTGGCAAGAACCCCGAAATCGTAGTGGCGGTGGCGGTGAGGAGAGGTGCGTAGAGCTGGCTTGTTGCCGCGATGGCGGCACGGTGGGAAGATTCACCTTTCTCACGCAAGGTCAGAATGCGTTCAGATATCACAATATGGTTGTCGACCATGATACCGAGAACAACGATGAAAGCAGCCAGAGCGACGAGATTGATATTGAGTTTGAGGCCAAGCATGACAGCGAGAGTGGCGAGGATGACGAGTGGCATCATGCTGGCAACGATTGACCCGGTTCTCAGGCCGAGCGCCAACATCAATATAACCATTACAATGACGAGGCTCTGCAGGAGATCTATAAAAAACTGGTTGACTCGGTAGGTGACACGCTCCGGTTCAAAGGCGACAAATTGAAACTCAACGTCGCTGGACACTTCAGCCATGTAGTGGTCAACAACCCTGCGGACGTCGCGACCCAGTTTCTCGATATTTCCGCCCTGGCGCAAAGAAACGGCGAGTCCGATACCGCGCTCCCCGGATGATCTCAGAATACTCAGTGGGGGGTGGCGTATCTCGCGACTAATATCCAGCAGCTCCCCGAGAGCGAAGATATCCTCTTCTTCGGGAAGGGAAACCTGGAGATCCTCAACGGCCTCGACCGAATTCAGGTCGTTTCGAGATTCCACGGCGACGCGCGTGTCTCCCTGTCGGATGCTTCCGCCCGGAGCAATAACGTTTTGTGCCTCGAGAAACGATTTGAGGTGGAGAGGAGAGAGGCCGATTTCGGCCATCTCGGCATCGTCGTACTGGACGACGATTTGCTCTTCTTGATCTCCCAGGGTGATGACTTTGGAGACTTCCTCAAGCCGAAGAAGCTTCTTACGAAGCGCCAGGGTAACTCGCCTGATCTCAGGGAAGGTCAGATCTTTTCCGGTGACGGCAATCATCGTGCCGAATACCTCTCCATATTCATCATTGAAGAATGGGCCCTGCACTCCTTCGGGCAGCGTGTTCTTGAGACGATCGAGTTTTCGGCGAATGCGATCCCAGACAGGTTTTACTTGCGTGTAACGGTCCTGAATCTTCACGACAATACCGGAAGCGTTTTTTCGTGATTCGCCGTTTATGAATTCGATCTCGGGGATTTCGCTCAGGATCTCTTCGATTCTCTCCGTGACGAGGGTCTCCATCCTTTCCACCGAAGCACCCGGATACAGTGTAGTAATGAAGGCGTAGCGAAAGGGAATCTTTGGATCTTCGAAACGGGGAAGGTTGAAGAATGCGATAAGGCCGCCGATTACGACAAACAGAATCAGAGCGTAAGTAAGCCTGTTTTCCTTGATGGCGATTTCTGTTAATTTCATATTAGCAAATGACCTTGCTGACGGCAGTCTCCCATTGGCAGGCAGTAGGGCAAAGGACCGGTTGGAAGACTAGAAGCGGAATTACGTGATTTACTTCGTATTGGCATTATTGGCGGGCGGTCAATTGCGAATTCGAGTACTAAAGATCGGCGACAGAGTGGGTCTCGTGGTACTTCCGCGGCGTTCGTGAGAGACCGGAATGAATTGATTGACAAAGGGGTTAGCAAATTTATTCTTCGGCTTAATATTGAATAGACGAGGGGCATGCCCGGGATGTTGTCGGTGGGCGAAGCCGGGAGTGCGATGTGAGATTCCCTCGAAGAAATTCTCAAAGCTTTTGGAAGATAATTTTGGCTGTCACCCTCCGGGAGGTTCCTTTTTGGTACCCTTGCGTGCTGACCGATTACTACCCATTGGAGAAGGACTTGAGAAAACCTATAATTCTTCTTTAAGCCTGTTTTCCATCGCCATCTTTTGTCTAGACAATGAAGGCTACCTTATCCATTAAGTGAATTCTTTAGTGGGAGAACTGGTAAGTTTGAGAATGAAAAGATCTTCTCTTTGCGCTTTTCGAACGAGTGAGGCCAGTGCCCAGTTTAACGGGAGGAGTGTCCGATGAGTGGAAAGAGGAGGGAAACTCTCGCAATAGTTGGAATAGGCTGTCGGTTTCCGGGAGGAGTATATGATCCGGAGTCATTCTGGAAATTACTGATTGAGGGTAGAAGTGGCATAACGGAAGTTCCGGAGGGCCGCTGGAATGTCGATCGATACTACGACCCGAATCCCCAGATACCGGGCAAGATGATAACGCGCTGGGGCGGATTTGTCGACGAAATCGATAAATTTGATGCCCGATTTTTCGGGATTTCCCCGAGGGAAGCACTGCGCATGGATCCCCAGCAGCGATGGTTGCTGGAGGTGACTTGGGAGGCGTTGGAAGATGGTGGGCTGGCACCGGATCGGATGTCAGGGACGAATACAGGTGTATTCGTTGGAATAGCCAGTAACGACTACGCCAATATTCAGATGAAGGGGCCTGCCGAAGTGGATGTGCACACGAATAGCGGGAGCACACTGAGCATCGCCTCCAACCGAATCTCCTATCTCTACAATTTTAAGGGCCCGAGCTTATCGGTCGACACGGCTTGTTCATCGGCTTTGGTAGCGATAAATCTGGCGTGTCAAAGCATATGGGATGGTCAATGTGAGTCAGCGCTGGCGGGAGGAGTCAACGCCCTCTTGACGCCAGATTCATCGATCGGGTTCAGCAAGGCCTCCATGCTATCGCCGGACGGGCAATGTTATGCCTTCGACGCTCGCGCCAATGGCTACGTACGTGGAGAAGGCGCTGGGATTTTAGTTATCAGGCCGCTTAGGAAGGCGCAGGAGGAAGGGTTACCCATCTATGCGCTTATTCGGGCAGCTGTGGTAAACCAGGATGGCCGCACGAACGCAATGACCGTTCCGGGAGTGAAATCGCAATCGGATATGTTGGAAGAAGCATACCGACAGGCGGGCATAACACCGAAAAGGGTAAGCTATATGGAAGCTCATGGAACGGGCACTCCGGTAGGCGATCCGATCGAATTGCAGGCTCTCGGAAACATCCTCTGCAGGGGTCGAGGGAAGGGAGAGGAGTGTGTCATCGGTTCCGTCAAGACGAATATCGGCCATCTTGAATCCGGATCGGGGGTGGCGGGTTTGATAAAAGCGGCGCTTGTCCTGAAGCACCGGACAATTCCACCGAATCTGAACTTCGAGACACCGAACCCAAACATACAATTCGATGAGCTTCGATTAAGGGTTCCCACTGAGGCGGAGCCGTTGCCGTGCGATGGAGAATCCGCTGTGGTGGCGGTAAATTCCTTCGGTTTCGGTGGAACAAATGCCCATATTGTATTGGAAGAAGCGCCTCCGCAGAAGAAGAAGATTGAGCCCAAGCGAAAAAAACGCTCATGGGAGGGGCCAGTGCTGCTACCGGTCTCCGCCAATACCGAGGAATCGCTGAAAGTTTATGTCGGTGCCTTCCGCGATATGCTCGAGAATGGCTCCCAGAATGGTAGGGTTTCCCTTCCCGACTTAGCTTCCACGGCGGCCCTGCGTAAGAGTCACCATGAGCATCGGCTGGCAGTCGTTGGGGTCACTTCCAAGGAACTGGCCGACAAACTGCAAGCCTGGGAAAGAGAAGAGAATCGGGTGCCGGGTTTGGTGTCCGATCGCGCCGCTGCCAAGGAACCAAAATCTGTTTTTGTATTCAGCGGACAGGGACCCCAATGGTGGGGAATGGGACAGGAACTCCTGAGAACGGAACCGGTATTTCGCAAGGCCATCAAACAGATCGATAAGCTGATCTACGCTTTGGGCGGTTGGTCACTGCTTGAGGAGATGTCCCGAGGAAAGGTCGATTCAAACATAAATCGCACTTATGTTGCGCAACCGGCCATATTTGCCGTGCAGGTGGGACTGGCCGAATTGTGGCGTTCACGCGGCGTCGAACCCGTCAGAGTGGTGGGACACAGTGTGGGTGAAGTGGCGGCAGCCTATTGGGCTGGTATTTACAGTCTAGAGGATGCTGTGAAAGTGATTTTCCACCGCAGCCGTTTGCAGGAAAAGACGGGCGGAGCGGGTCGGATGGCGGCGGTGGGATTGACGCAGGAAAAAGCGAAGGAAGCGATACGGGGATTTGAGAACCAGGTCGCGATTGCTGCTATCAATGGACCGGCCATGGTTACTTTGGCAGGTGACACCGAAGTTATTGAAACGGTCATCGAGCCTCTTGAGGAACAGAAGGTTTTCGTTCGCTGGCTACAGATTGACTATGCTTTTCATACCCACCAGATGAATCCGATTAAGGATGAACTTCTGGAATCGCTTGCGGACATTGAGCCAAAACCAGGAGACGTACCTTTCATATCGACCGTCGCCGGTGATAAGTTGGGAGGCGAGAAACTGGACGCCTCGTATTGGTGGAAGAATGTCCGGGAGCCCGTCAGATTCAGCGATGCGGTATACAATATTATCGAAGGGGGAGATGAGCTCTTTCTCGAATTGGGGCCAAGTCCCATCCATTCCGCATCGATTAACGAGTGCCTGACGCAGGCCGGCAAGACCGGCACGACCCTGGGGTCCTTGAGAAGAAGACAACCGGAACAATCCTATATGCTGGAGACTCTCGGTCGGCTCTATGCGATGGGTTATCCGATTAAATGGGAAGCCCTGCAGGACGCTGACAGTCGATTCGTTCGTCTTCCTTCCTATCCGTGGAAACATGAGGGTTTCTGGCTCGAATCGGAAGAATCGAAGGCCCAGCGACTCTCGCCAATTGTTCATCCGCTTCTCGGAGTGAGAGTGAGTTCACCGAGCCCTTCCTGGGAATTTGAATTGGACCCGAGGGCTTTCAGCTATCTCGACGATCACCGATTCTGGGACTCGATGATTTTTCCGGCCTCCGGATTCGCCGAGATCGGATTTGCGGTGGCGAGGGAACTCTTTCCCGATGAGCACTATGTCGTCGAGGATATTAAGACAACAAAGGCGCTCTTTTATTCGGATCGAAACGTGCCGACGCTGCGAGTTCTCTTTGATGAAGCGGACGGTTCATTCAGGATTTACAGTTCGACGCTATCGAGGACAGATTGGGATTTAAACGCGCATGGCCGGCTCCAGATACTTACTCCGCAAGAACGCGATTCGGTCGACCTGGCCGCGATTCGGGATAACTTGGAGGAGAAGCTCGATCACGATCAATACTATTCCGATTACAAAGATGCGGGATACCAGTTTGGTCCCAATTTCCAGCTCTTGCAGAATATCTGGGTTAAGCCGGGTGAGACAATTGGGGAAATTGTGGCGTCGGAGGAAGTTCTCGAGGGTCTCGAAGAGTACCTTTTTCACCCCGCTGTGCTCGATGCCTGTTTTCAATGCGTGAAAGGCGCTCAGGTAGCGCCGGAGGGGCGTTTGGCGAAGGATAACTTCTACCTGCCCGCCACGATAAAGCGTGTTCGCATGTATGGACCCATCGAGCCGCGGCTCTGGGGCCACGCCGATCTCTACCTCGATGATGGTGAGGTGATGGAAGCGAATGTGGAGGTATTCAATGATCGGGGTGAGCGTGTGGCAGACATTCTCGGATTCCGCGTGGAACGCGTGGAACAAAGTGACACCAAGTCCGAAAGTGACATATTTCGCTGCTTTTACCAGTTAGAGTGGAAGGAGAGACATTTGCGAGGGAGTGGGGCTTCGGGCTCCGCGAAATTCGCGGGAACTGAAGAGATATTGAGAGGGCTGAGTCCGAGTGTAGGAGAAGTTTACAAACGGTATGATCTGGAGCGCTACTTTAACGAGTTTATGCCCTCCGTGGAAGACATTTGTGTCCTATTTATCATAAATGCGTTTTGCGAACTGGGTTGGCGCCCGACTCCGGGAGAGAGATTTCGGTTCAGTGATTTTGTTGGGGAACTGGGAATCGTTGATCAGCATGAGCGGTTGACGCGTTCGTTCCTGGTCGCTTTGGATAAAGAGGACGTTCTCAAGACGGTGGCCGATGAAGAATGGGAAGTGTTAAAGGCGCCGAAGCCCGCGGAAGCCCTGCCGCTGATCGATGAATTGGAGGAGAAGTATCCGAATTTTGCCTCTGATCTACATCTGGAGAGGGTGTGCGGTGCGAGATTGGGAGAGATTCTCTCGGGGAAGGTTGATCCAATGGAAGTGATATTCCCGGGAGGCTCTGTAGAGCGATTCTCAGATTTTTACAAAGAGGGCGCCGATTTTCTTGCTTACAATGAACTGATCCAGATGGCGGTCTTGCGGGCTATTGAAGACCTGCCGCAGCGACGTACCTTACGCGTTCTAGAAGTAGGAGCGGGAACCGGTTCATTGACGAGGAGCGTGCTCCCGATACTGCCGAAAGATCGTAGTGAATATAGTTTCACGGACATTGGACCGCTGTTTTTGAATGATGCAAGAAAGGAGTTCAGCGAGTACGATTTTGTAGAATACCGCCTTCTCGATGTTGAGAAGGACCCCGTCGAGCAGGGGATTAAACTGCATTCATTTGATCTCATTCTGGCAACGGACGTTCTACACGCAACTTCGGAACTGAGGAAAACGCTCGGCGTGGTGCAAGATCTGTTGGCATCAAACGGCTTGCTGATATTCCTGGAGGTCACGTCGCCGCGGCTGGGCCTGGATATGGTCTTTGGACAACTCAAGGGTTGGTGGCAGTACAGCGATACCGACTTGCGGCCACATTCGGCATTACTTCCACGTGAGAAGTGGGAGAAGCTGCTCAATGAGAGCGGATTTGAAAACGTCGCATCCTTTGTCGATGGCCCCAGAGAGGAAGAGACCTCTCAAACAGTCTTTCTGGCTAAGGGTCCGGAGTTGGATAGGAAGGCGGTGGAACCGAAGAAAGAAGGAGAGATTAACGAGCTCTATCTGGTAATCGCCGACCATAAGGGCACGGGAAGGGCGGTGGCGGAACGATTGCGCGAAGAGAAGCGATCTTGCCTGGTTGCTGAGGTGGGCGATGAATTTGCCCAATTGGACGAATGGAACTTTGAATTTCAGCCGGGAAGCCACGAGGACATTGCAAAGCTGATCGAGGCGGTGGGAGAACTGTCCCTCACGTTTCGAGGTATCATCCATTGCTTGAGTGTCGACCACTGCAATTCAGCGGATACGGATCCTGTCTCCCTGGATGAGGCGCAAAAAACGGGAGTATTGAATACCCTATTGCTGGCCAAGGCATTGGGAAGCGCCGCACTCGATCCCGCACCGAGGGTATGGATGGTTACTCGGGGTGCGCAATACCTGAATGGAGATGAGACCTTACAATCGATCGCATCCACACCACTATCCGGATTCCTGCGGGTGGCTAACAATGAGTATAAGGAATTCTGCTGGACGGTTATCGATTTGGATCCGGAGGTGGAAGTCGAGGAGGTAGGGGGCTTGTTCGAGGAGATTATCCTCAATGATGAGGAATTTGAATTGGCTTTGCGGTCGGGGAAGCGTTTTGTGCATCGGGTCTTGAGTGTTCCCCATGAGGATCTCCCCCTTCGCCTGCACAACGCGGTGAATGGAGATACTGTGACTCCTTACCGTCTCGAGATACCAACGCCTGGAATACTTGACAATCTGTCACTCAACGAGACGACAAGGCGTTCGCCGGAGGAAGGGGAAGTGGAGATCAGAGTTGCGGCGGGCGGGATTAATTTCCGCGATGTGATGAAGGCTCTTGGAATCTACCCGGGCAACAGCAAAGACCTGAGATGGTTGGGAGATGACTTTTCCGGCACGATATTAAGATTAGGTAAGGGTGTAGAGGACCTGAAGGTAGGTGACGAAGTGGCAGGTATGGCCCCCTACTGTTTCAGGACCCATGTGACGATTGATCGAAATATGATCTTTCGTAAACCGGGCCACATGAGTTTCGAGGAAGCGGCCACGCTGCCTACCGTATACCTTACCGCCTATTACGCTTTGAACCATCTTGGACATCTGCAGAAAGGGGAGACAATCCTCATTCACGCAGGGTCCGGGGGCGTCGGACAGGCGGCGATACGCATCGCAAAGGGAATCGGAGCGGAGATATTTACCACCGCCGGCACTCCGGAAAAGCGAGAGTTCCTCCGGGATATGGGCGTCTCCCATGTGATGGATTCCCGTAGCCTCGATTTTGCGGATGAGGTCATGAAAATCACTGAAGGTGGCGGAGTTGATGTGGTGCTCAACTCGCTGGCAGGCGATTGGATACGAAAGAGTATCTCCGTGCTGGCTCCCTACGGCCGCTTTCTGGAAATAGGGAAAGTAGACATTTACCAGAACACAATGATCGGGTTGGAACCTTTCAAGAACAACATTTCCTACTTTGCGATCGATCTGGCTCAACACGTTGAGGAAAGGCCGCACTACATCGCCTCCCTCCTGATGGAGCTTTCGGCAGAGTTTGCGGAAAACAGGTTGCCTCCCTTACCCCTCAAATCTTTCCCAGTTACGGAGGCAGGGAAAGCGTTTCGCTACATGGCGCAGGCGAAGCACATCGGAAAGAACGTCCTCTCTTTTCAACTGGACACGATTCCGGTCGGTCCTCCTTCAGACTCGAAGAGACTATTTAAGAAGGATGCTTCCTATCTGATTACGGGAGGGGCGAGTGGGTTTGGCCTGGAAGTGGCAAAGTGGATGGCTCGAATGGGAGCGGGAACGTTGGTCCTTGGAAGTCGCAGTGGAGCAAAGACGGAAGGAGAAAAGCGAGACATCGAAGAGATGATCGCGGGAGGCGTCGCTGTTATCGATGCCAGAGGGGATTTTACGAAGGAAGAGGACGTATCACGGATAGTCGAGAAGATTAAGTCCAGTTTACCTCCCTTAAAGGGTGTTATACACGGTGCCATGGTTCTCGATGACGATTTCATTAAGGACCTTGACAGGGAGCGTTTTAACAGGGTGCTCAGGCCGAAAATGCTGGGGGCATGGAACTTGCATCTTGAGACAAAAGATATGCCCCTGGATCACTTTGTCTGTCTCTCATCGATATCGTCGATGATCGGCGCGACTCGCCAGAGTAACTACTGCGCGGGCAATCTATTTCTCGACGCGCTCGCTCACTACCGGCGCTCGCTGGGGCTTCCCGCGCTTACCTTGAACTGGGGCGCTATCTTGGGGGCGGGTTTCGTGGAGCGTGATGAGATGACGGCACAATACCTCGATAAAGTGGGAATGAAGACCTTCCAGGTGGAGGAAGCACTGGAGATCTTTGCCGAGATCCTGGGGAGAGATCCGGTTCAACTTGGCGCTGCCAGGATTGACTGGAATTTGCTCTTCAAAATTAACCCGACGACGGCGAAATCTCCCACTTTTTCACTGGTTGCTCAGAAGGAAGCCGCTGATTCGGCGAGTGCCAAAGCCGGTTCGATTCGGCCGATGATAATTGGCGCTCCACCGGAAGAGCGTCTAAAGCTTCTGGAGGATTTTATATGTGAAGAGGTTGCGCAGGTGTTTGGGACGAGTTCTACCAAAGTCGAGCGGGAGACGCCTCTTACTCAGATCGGTCTCGATTCCCTGATGGCTATCGAATTGATGAATCGGCTGGAGTCGAGCCTGGGCATTAATCTGCAAATGGGCCAGTTTTTGCAGGGCCCGAACATATCCCAACTGGCGGTATCGGTGCTCGAAATGTTGCTGCAGTCCGGGGAAGGAGATCTTGGGGAGATCGCTGAGGATGGGGCTGTGGGCAGTGCACTCATGATATCGGATCCGGCGATAAAGGAATTTCCACTTTCGCGCGGGCAGCGGGCGCTCTGGTTTCTTAACCGTTTGGCTCCTGAGAGTTCGGCCTATAATCTGGTCTTCAGTTCCAGCATCTCGCCCTATGTCGACATACCGGTGATGAAAAAGGCCTTCGCGGCGCTCTTCCGCCGGCATCCGATGCTCGATGTCACCATAAAGGCTGAAAACGGACAGCTGATACAAGTGACTCACGATGGGCGGAGTATTGATTTTCGGGAACATGATGCCACTGAATTGAGCAGGGATGAGATCAAGGAGTTGCTGATCGAGCACACCAACCGACCTTTTGATCTTGAGCGCGGTCCGGTAGTTCGGCTCGAATTATTCCGCACCGCAGACAACGCCCACGTGGCCTTGCTTTGCATGCATCATATCGTTTCCGATGCCTGGTCGATCGTTCTGATCATGAATGACTTAATCGAGAGTTATTTCTCGATTAAGGCGGGATTCGAACCGGATTTTGCGCCACTTAAATGTCGCTACGCCGACTATGTAAAGTGGCAACAGGATTTGTTGGATGGGCCGGAGAGCGAGGGTATGCTCAAATACTGGGTGAATCAGATGAGTGATGCGCAATTTGTGCTCGATCTGCCGACCGATCATCCTAGACCGCCCATACAGAGTTTCAACGGAGCGACCCATGGTTTCAAGCTGAACGAGAATCTGACCGAAAGGGTAGAAGGGCTCGCCTCGGAGCGCAATGTGACGCTTTACACCCTGTTGCTATCCGCTTTTCAGGTCCTCTTGCATCGCTACTGCAATCAGGATGATCTCCTCATCGGTAGTCCTTTCTACGGCCGACGTCGCAAGGAATTTCATGATCTGGTAGGCTACTTCATCAATCCTGTCGCCCTGCGAAGTAAGGTCGACGATGACCCCGTCTTTACAGATTACCTCGACCGCGTCAGCGATACCCGAATCGGAGCATTTGAGAATCAGGAATATCCCCTATCCATGTTGGTCGACCATTTGCAGGTGCGTCGCGATTCGAGCCGTTCTCCGATTTTCCAGGTAACGTTTTCGATGGAGCGAATTCCAGGTGTGGACGACCAGGGTATCGCGGTGTTTCTTATTGGACAAGGTGGCCACAATTTCAAGGTCAGGGATATCTCCGTTGAGTCGATCGACCTGAATTTGCGCCAGGCGCAATTCGAGATTTCGCTGGTCGTCGAAGAAGCGGATGGAAACATTTACGGTTGTTGGCAATACAATCGCGACCTTTTTGAACCGGAAACAATCGGCCGCCTCAATATGCTCTACGAGCAGGTGCTTGAGGATCTCGTAGTCCATCCCGGAAAGCGGATATCGGAGATTTCGTTTCTCTCCCAGGAGGAGGAAAGGAAGATTCTCGAGGAGTGGAATGCGACCGCTTCCGATTGCCCGGAGGAAACCTGCGTGCATCAGTTGGTGAGCGAACATGCCGCCCGTACGCCTGAAGCCGTTGCGGTTACCTGTGCGGGCAAATCATTAACCTATTTGGAATTGAACAGGCGTGCCAACGCCGTGGCGGAAAAACTTCGGACTGCCGGAATCGGGTTGGATATGCCGGTCGGTATTCTGGTGGACCGATCGCTCGATATGCTGATCGGTATTCTCGGTATATTGAAATCGGGTGGATGTTTTGTGCCTCTGGATCCCGCCTTTCCCAGCTTTCGGCTCGAGCAGATGCTGGATGACGCCAAGCCCGGCGTCGTCCTTACGCAGAATCAGTTGTTGAGGAATCTTCCCAAAGGCAATTGGACAACCGTGCTGATAGAGAGTTGCGGCGAATCGGCGGTAGCGCCGGTCGTTAGTGGACAGACCTCAGAGTCGCTCGCTTACATAATCTATACATCCGGCTCTACGGGAAGGCCCAAGGGTGTCGAGATTCCCCACCGGGCAGTGGTTAATTTTCTCACCTCGATGAGAGAATTACCGGGGTTAAGCGCAGACGACACACTTCTGGCGGTGACGACTCTCTCCTTTGATATTTCGATACTGGAGTTACTCCTTCCCCTTATATCTGAGGCGCGCGTTGTCATCGCTACGAGGCAAGAAGCCTCCGATGGCCGAAGGCTATCCGTTCTTCTGGATGAATATGCGGTAACTACAATGCAGGCGACTCCCGCAACCTGGCAGATGTTACTGGATTCCGGATGGGAGGGTAAACACGACCTGCGCGTCTTTTGCGGAGGTGAGACTCTTTCTCGGGAGTTGGCGGAAGCGCTTTTACCCTCTACTCGTGCGGTCTGGAACCTCTACGGGCCTACCGAGACAACCATCTGGTCGACTGTTGACAGGGTAACCACGGGCGGGGGAACTGTGTCCATTGGGCGGCCCATTGCCAACACGACGGTTTATATTCTGGACGATAATCACAAAGCCTTGCCGCCAGGTTTTGTGGGTAATTTTTACATCGGCGGTGACGGTTTGGCGCGTGGCTACCATAACCAACCTGAAATGACAGCGGAGAAGTTCCTGCAGATCACGCTTCCCAACGGCAGGAGCGAGCGCCTCTACGAAACGGGCGATATGGCCCGTTTCAGACCCGATGGAAAGATTGACTTTCTGGGTCGCAACGATTCCCAGATTAAACTTCGCGGATATCGGATCGAATTGGAGGATATCGAGGAGCACCTGAAGAGTCATCCTTACGTGAAGCAGGCAATCGTAATCAAACGGAGCGACCTGCCGAGTGAAGGATTGGCAGCTTATATCATACCGGAAGATGAGTATGATGGGATTGTCGGCGTCTTGCGCTCTTATATGATGGAGCGGATGCCAGAGTACATGCGACCAGGCACCTACGTGCTGTTGGACGAATACCCGATGACCCCGAACAGAAAAGTCGATCGGCTCAAGTTGCCGGCTCCGACATTGCAGCGAAGCGACATTCAAGCAGAATATCTTTCGCCGAGAACTCCCAGCGAGAAGATCCTGGTCGATATACTAAACATCGTTTTTAAGAGCGATAGAATTGGTATTCGTGATAACTTTTTTGACCTCGGAGGAGACTCATTGCTTGCCGTGCAGATACTCACGGAAGTTTCCCAGGCGTTTAACCGGCGGTTACCGGTGGACGTCTTTCTACAGAATCCCACGGTAGAGAACCTGGCACGCTATCTGGATACGGTACCGTGCCTGCAGGAAAGCCAGGCGGATGGGATGTTGGAAAGCGGACAAGCTGCCAACGGTTTTGTGAATGAGGAGCTCGACTCGAGTTACCTCACGGTGGAGATAATCGATAATGTTAGTGGCAACCAGGAAGATCTGCCCCGAGCGGATGCGGTTGCACTGGCCTATATTCCGGATGCCTTTTTAGCGCTGACCGGCCTGTCTAAGGAGGATATCGTTCACAATTGGCTCCGCGGTCAGCCGTTTTTGTCAAATCTCTACGAGACTTCGTTCGGACGCATAGGCTTGATAATGCTGCCGCGGCTGGGGGCGGAACTCTACAAAGATCAGGATGCCCTGGTTGAGCATGTTGTAGGAGCGATGGAAGTGGCGGCAAAGATGGGCGCCGCACAAGTCTCACTGACGGGCCTGATTCCATCTGCCACGGATTACGGCAGGAAGATAGTTGAGTGGATCGACAAGCGTGACGATATGCCGGAGATCACGACAGGCCATGCCACTACAACGGCCACGATAATAAAGTCGATAGAGGGACTATTGAGCCAGACGGAACGGGATTTCTCGAAGGAAAGTGTCGCGATCGTAGGCTTGGGATCGATTGGTTATGCGTCCCTTCGGTTGATGTTGGAGGTTTTGCCGCATCCGCGTGAGTTGATACTGTGTGATCTATATCAAAAGGCTGAGGCACTAGATGAGATTCGCCGAAAGCTAGCTGAGGAAGTGAATTTCCGGGGCGACGTGCGCCTCGAGACGAGCCGAGGGAAGCTCCCGGACGCGGTTTATGAAGCTACTTTCATTCTCGGCGCTACGAATGTACCGGGAATACTGGATGTGAACCGACTGCAACCCGGTTCTCTCATCGTGGATGATTCCTTTCCGCCCTGTTTTCGGGTTTTCGACGCCATTAAGCGCCTTGAAACGCAACATGATATATTATTCACGACGGGAGGTTTGTTGCGGTTAAACGAAGAGATCAGCGAGACGATCTTTCTACCCAATGGTACTGCCAGCCTTTTAGAGGAATTGGGAGGCGATCATCTTCTGACGCTGGCAGGGCGAGACTCGAGAGAGATTACCGGATGCATACTCTCCAGTTTGTTAACCGGTAAGAGTTCCGGTATCAGGCCCACCTTGGGACCTGTCAAGGTAAGAGATTCATTAGCTCATTACCGATTGTTACAATCGCTCGAATTCGAGGCGGCGAGACCCCAGTGTGAAAACTATTTTATTTCGCCTGAGACGGTCGCTCGATTCAAAGAAGCCGAGTCTTCCGATGCTGCACATGCGAGTACTGTGTAGTGAGGTCCTCGCGATCTACTCCAGAGGAATTTAAGAGACCGCTACTGCACCCGTTAGGGGGGAGCAATCTGCTCACGTTGCTTCAAACGAAGCGCCGGTATGGTCCCTTTCAAGGAGAGTCGCGTTGGGTCCGACTGGCGGCGGTAATGGCCGTGATTCTGCGTTTTCCCTTCTATCGGTGGGAACGGCTCATGCACGATCGTGGCATCGAGGAGACCGAGATTGAGAAGGATCCGATTTTTATCGTTGGACATTGGCGAAGCGGCACGACTTATCTACATAATCTCCTCAGCCAGGATCCACAGTTCGCCTGGATTTCGTTTCTGCAGACAGCTATGCCCTGGGATTTTCTCGGAAAGCTCAAAATCGCTCCGCCAATAATCGAGAAAATTCTGCCTGAAACTCGAGGAATGGACAATGTGCGGCTCTCACTCGATTCTCCACAAGAAGAAGAAATGGCCCTCGGGAATATGGGTCTGCTGTGCTATTACTACTGTTATTACTTCCCTCGCCACTTTCGGGAGATATACAGGCGATCGATATTGTTGGAAGGGGTTGGAAAGGAGGAATTGGAAGAATTCGCCTACACCTACAACTACCTTCTGAAGAAGCTGGCCTACAGTGAAGAAAACAGGGGAAAGCGCCTGCTCTTGAAGAATCCCGCCGCGACAGCGCGCATTCCCTGGTTGAGATCAGTATTCCCTAAAGCGAAATTCATCCACATTGTTCGCAACCCTTTCGAGGTATTTTGTTCGACGGTTAGACACTTTGGAAGGACAATGCCGGCCTTTGCGTGGCAGAACTGGAAGGACTTGGATTTTGAAGAAATCACGCTTGAGAATTACGAATTAATCATGCGGAGGTTTCTGAGAGATCGCAATTCACTGTCGACGGATTGTTTTTTCGAATTGAAATACGAGTCGTTAGAAAGAAATCCGATGGATGCGGTCGAAGAAATCTATGACCACTTCCGCCTGGAGAAGAAGATGGGTGGGCTCTCTCAGATCAGCGCTTACGTGGAATCGGAACGCGCGTATAGAAAGAATGTCTACACGATTGGAAAGCCGCAGATCGAAGCGATCAGGGAACGGTGGGCTTTCTCCCTTCAGGAGTGGAAATACGATTTGCCCCCCGGAATAACGGTTATTGAGAACGCAGAGTAAATACTCGATGCAGGCGGAGCAGTTCTATTACGCTAATGACGGGTGGCTTGGCGTTCAATATGGTAACGGGTTCGTCTCTCTGCTTGAGCCGCTTCTGAACGCTCAAGAGCGCTCCGATCCCTGAGGAGTCGATAAAATCGACCTTGGAAAAATCGATTGTCACCCCCGATATCACCTCCTCCCAAGCCTCGGACAGACGGTTCCTAAACTCGCCTACCGCGGAAGCGTCGAATTTTGATTCGTTAATCGTAATTATTAATTCCCGTTTACTTTTCTTTAGATGGAATTGGTGATATTGCATGATGAATTCTGAAAAAACTGTAGCCTAGAATTCAATTTCGGATTTCTCAACATGATATTAACCCACTTTCGGAATTTTCTCTGATGTTCCGGAAGTCTCGAATTATGACATCGGATTATTGGTACGCGAATCTATAATTCGGTTCGTTCCTAAGATGCAGAAGAGCACGACAACGGGAAGAAACTATCAGTTTGCTTCAGATCTGGGGCTTCTTGAGGGCGTACGAGATGATTCTTTCGAGTTTCTCGACGGTTTAGGGCTGTCTTCGGAAGATGTAGCCCACTGGCAATTGGTTTTGACTGAAGCGGTAACCAACGCAATCGTGCACGGCAGTGGCAGTGATCCCGATAAGCGCATAAAAGTCGAATGGAATTTGAGCGAGAATACTCTAACCCTTTCGATTTGCGACGATGGAGAAGGGCCCGGTCCGAAGAACCTGGGTCATCCCGAGCTACCTGAAAATCCGTTAGAAACGGGAGGGCGCGGCCTGTATCTAATCCATAACTTCTGTGACGATTGGAAACAGTGGCGAGGACCGGATGGATATCGATTGGATATCACGAAGAGGCATCCTGAGATTGGGTTTCATCCTGGAAGACTGAATGAACTGGAACAGGCATTGGAAGAGATCTCTCTCTGTTACGAGAGTCTTGCCGCGTTTTATCGATTGGGGGATACTCTGATTCAGTCGGACAGTGTATCGCATTTTATTGCTCAGGCGGTCTCCGACTTGATGCCTGTTGTGAAGGCGGAATATGTGAAGCTTCACTTCAGCGGATCGCTGCAGGATTCCTTGCTCGGAGAACTCAAGAAGCTCAACATATTTCAGGCTCACAAGGATGGTTCTCAGGTTGAGGAGAGAGTGTACGCAAAGGGCGAAGAATTCATTTGGGAGAGTGCGCAGGAGGTTGCGGAGGACAGCCGATTGTGCCACTGCAGCTCGGGTTTCTGCTGTCCGATTAAAGCGGGTGGCGAGACATTTGGCTACATCACGATTGGCCGATTCAATAGTGATTCCTATTTTAGAGCAGGTGATCTCAATACAGTGCGCACCTTTACCGATCTGTTCGGGATCGCTGTGGTCAATGCGAACCACGAGATAATTCACACGCGTGAGGAGCGCGTCCAGCGTGAGCTGGAGATCGCGTCCGAAATTCAGCAGAATCTCTTGCCCGCGGCTGGCATTCCCGAGACAGAACACTATCGCATTTGGATGCAGCGAAAAAGCGCGAGGGAAGTAGCGGGAGACTATATGGAGGCCTGTCTGGCGAAGGATGGAAGTCTTTTTCTGGTCACGGTCGATGTCATGGGTAAAGGGGTTTCTGCGGCTTTGCTGGCAGCTATGTTCCGAACGGCGTTGCACATCAACCTGAATAACGGGTTGAGCCTCAAGCACTTAATTCACTTTCTGAATCGCATACTGTGTTACGAAGTGGGCGATCTGACACTTTTTGCAACCTGTGGGATAGCGCGAATACCTCCCCCTTTTCGCACCATAGAAGTGGTAAACGCAGGGCATTGCCCTGTGCTCATTCTTAACAAATCAGAATTGCTCGACCGGATCGATCCCTCGGGACCTCCGCTCGGTCTCTTCAAAAATACCGAATACACGGTTGAGCGCTTTCCTCTGAAAGAAAGAGTCGGTCTTCTTATGGTGACGGACGGCCTCTACGAATGGGAGCGTTCGGGCCAGATTTGGGGATGGGGGAGTTTCATGGAATTTGTAGAAAGTCAGCTTCCGCTCAATCCGGAGCGATTTTGGGAATCGCTGCAGCTCAAGATACGTGAAGCGATCGGGAGTGAAGACACCGGAGATGACCAGACAATGTTATATTGGGAGGCCAAATTATGAAGAATGTCCTGATTGCGGAGGACGACGCGGTGATGGTAAGGCTTCTCGAGTATACGCTAAAGAAGAGTGGATTCAACACGATCATCTGCCGCGATGGTTCTTCCGTGTTTAGTCGAATCAGCGCTCGTAAACCTGACCTAGGAATTATTGATCTTATGCTGCCGGGAAAGTCGGGTCAGGAGCTCATCAGGGAGTTCAAGGCAGATTCCGAATTGGCGCGAGTGCCACTAATCGTAGTAACCGGCCAGGGTAAGGGGAGCACAAAGGATGAATTGCTTGCAGCAGGCGCAGTCAGTGTCTTTACGAAGCCGTTCAGTCCCACGGCGCTGATGGCTCGTGTGAATGAACTCCTGGACGAAAGCTAGGAATCTGTCGGGAATTTAACTAAATATTGCGCACTTTCGTTCGTATTATATAAATGATGAATAGCGTGATAACGGATACGACTGTCAGCTTGGCAACTTCAGAGGAAGAGCCCATTCTGGACGCCGAGCAAATAAAATTGCTGGCGACGGTGGCGGAGGACTCTCCTGATTCGTTGCTTCAGGAATTGCTTGGTCTTTTCATTTCAGAGAATGGGCCGAGAATAGAGCTGATAAAGGAAGCCTACGAGAGGGGAGATGCGAGGGAGATTCACAGGAGCGCTCATTGCATTTCGGGAAGCAGCGCTAATCTGGGCGGGAAAAGACTGTCCAAAGCTTGTTCCCGGTTGGAGTCCCTCGCGCAGGAGGGCATGCAGCCTGAAATGGCGGAATTAATCAGCCGGATTGAAGACGCTTATCAGTCCACGCTCGATGCTTATCGGGAAGTAATCGCGAAAAAACCAGGGAGCTAAAGAAAGACACTTCTCGATGTTGCATTCTTCGAAAGCCGCCGCCATGGTGCTGTTGAATGGTTACGGCAAGGGCTTTTCACGCTATAGATCTATTCAGGGATTTCGAGATCTTCTCTGAATTCGGGCGTAAAACCGAAGTTTATCCCATTGCCCTTTCAGAGGGAGATAGCGATTGCCGTTCCGTTCCATGCTACGTCAATGAATTCTGGACCTCACGGCAGCGGGCGGCCCATAGTATTCACGAAATCTCCTTTCGGGCCTGTTTCAAACCGCAAGTTCCGCGTTTCTTTATCGAACGGATGACACGGCCCGGTGATGCCGTCTACGATCCGTTTATGGGCCGTGGAACGGCTCTCCTTGAGGCTGCCCTGATGGGACGAATTCCGTACGGTTGCGATTTGAATCCGCTGAGTGTGATGCTCACTCGGCCGCGATTTTTCCCTCCCACCCTGGAGGCGATCGAGGCGAGGCTGCGCGAAATCGATTTTGAGCGTTTCGCGCTGCTTCCGGAGTACTTGCTTGTGTTTTATCACCCAGAGACACTTCAAGAGATTTGTGCATTGAGGGAATATCTTCTGCAGCGTGAATCTGAGGGAAGTCTTGATGAAGTGGACGATTTTATTCGCCTGGTGGCGATTAATCGATTGACCGGACATTCTCCGGGTTTCTTTTCCGTGTATACTCTGCCCCCAAACCAGGCCACTTCGATTAAGGCACAGATGCGTATCAATTTGAGACGCAAACAGAAGCCGCCTCGTCGCGAGGTTGCGGAGCTGATACTGAGAAAAAGCCGGTCTCTCTTTCGGGGTTTCAGGAACGACCCTGAATCTGCTGTTTGCCTCCGGGAAGGCGGGAGACGGTCGAAGTTGGTAGTCGGAAGAGCCGACATTCCGGGACGGTGGAAGGATGGGGCATTCCAACTGGTCGTAACTTCGCCGCCCTTTCTGGATACGGTTGATTATGCTGGAGATAACTGGCTTCGCGGTTGGTTTTGCAGTATAGAGACAAAATCCCTCAATCTCACGATTTCTCGCAAATTGGAGCGGTGGGTGGAATTTATAGAGGACACATTCGTCGAAATAAAGCGTCTACTTATCCCACAGGGTTACCTGGCCATTGAAGTCGGCGAGATACGCAAGGGTACTATCAAGCTCGACGAAGTGGTCCGGAAAGTAGGACTGAAGGTGGGTTTGGATCCGGTGTGTGTCCTCATAAACGATCAGGACTTCACCAAAACCGCTCATTGCTGGGGCGTCGACAATCGCAGCAAGGGAACCAACACAAACCGCGTCGTCATCTTTCAAAAATCCTAACCCGGAAATTTCACGTTCGTGAAATTTCCGGGTTAAAAGTATTTGATATATTGGGTACCGGCGTCGTCGATAAATATGATCTCTTGGGGATGGATCTCCAAGACTCTCAGATTGAATTCGCTGCTTACCATGGAATTCGGGCGATATACTTTATTGTTGAGGACGACCTTGCTGTTTCTACCTGCGCTTTTGACGGCCCCGACGTAGAGCGAGTCGAGGTAGGCTGCTATGGCAGCGTTGAGATCAGAATCCCCACCCTGACTGAATTGGACAGAGGGGGTTACGGCCGTTGCCTCACTTTCTGCGAATGTTTCTACCGCCGTCGCGACAGGTTCGGGAGGTGGCTGATCGGTTTCCTGGATTGTCGGTTTCGCCACCTCTTGTGAAGCTGGTTGAGCCATGGCAGGAGGAGACGGTGCGGCGTCTGATGGCAGGCCCGGCAGCAGAAGGGCACCGGCAATTAAGAATGGAATACTGAGCAACGACATCAGGAAAGGTTTCCCCGCTTCATCCCAGTGAGTCACAATAAAGACTAACGCAGCAAATGGAATGAATATATATGCTAAGCCCCACATAGCTGAGGCTTGAAACGCTTTAATAAGCAGAATTATCCCGTAAACGACGGAAAGAAGCACGCCAATTGCCATTAAGAGGTATGCAATGATTGCCATGTCTACGTTGCTATCGTCACTCCTGTGAAATGAGGTAAGATGCATTTATCTTGTTTCACTTGAATAGCGGGTGCAATACTAAACCTGAACTCGATCCAAGTGTAAACGGCAGAGGAGTTATTGTGAAATTCTCAGTTCAGAAGAGGGCGTCTCTTTACACCGTCGGGTGCCGATTGAACCAGTCAGAGACTCAGACTATCAGTGAGAGGCTGTGTCAATCCGGGTACTCGATTGTTCCCTTTGGGGAAAAGGCGGATCTGGGCATCATTAACACGTGCACGGTAACGCGGGAGGCGGACGCAAAATGCCGACAAGTGATAAGGCGATTCATTCGGAAGAATCCTGAGGCCTATACAGCTGTCATCGGGTGTTACTCGCAGATGGGGACGAAGTCGATTTCGGAGATTCCGGGAGTAGATCTGATCGTAGGCAATGCCGAGAAACTCAGCGTTCTCGATTACGTTGAGCAAGGCAAGAGTGCGCGGCCGGTAATCTTGCGGGATCGGATCGACCGAGAGAACTTTACCATTCAGATCGCGGGAGAGCTACCATATCCAAAACGTGCAAACCTGAAGATTCAGGACGGGTGCGACTTCATGTGCTCATTTTGCATAATTCCGTTTGCCCGAGGCCGCGCCCGAAGCAGAGAATTTCATAATACCATTGAGGAGGCGGAGAATCTGGCTGCCCGAGAAGTCCGGGAAATCGTACTCACAGGAGTGAATATCGGCACCTATCAAGACGGGAATCGGGATATTGTGTCAGTGGTAGACGCCCTCAATGCCACTTTGGGGATCGACCGAATACGGCTGAGCAGTATCGAGCCTACAACGGTTCCCATGGAACTGATCGCACGCATGGGGGACTCCGAACACGCCTTGTTGCCCTATCTCCATATACCCTTGCAGAGCGGTTCGGACGCAACCCTGAAGCGAATGCGCCGCCGTTATGGTGTGGAGGAATACACAGAATTCATCAACGATGCGAGCAGGCGTGTTTCGGATCTATGCATCGGCACGGATATTCTCGTCGGGTTTCCCGGGGAGAGCGAAGCGGACTTTGAAGAAACCTGCCGGATGTTCCTGAAAAATCCGTTCGCCTACTGTCATGTCTTTCCCTATTCGGAGCGAGAAGGTACTCCTGCGTCGAGAAGCACGGATCAAGTCCCGGTGCCCGAACGAAACCGCCGCAGCGCCTATCTGCGAAAACTTAGCGCCGGGCGTCGCTACGAGTACAACGAGAGATTTCTTGGTCGCGATCTGGAAGTACTCTTTGAGGATCGGCGTGAGGGATCCTGGCCCGGATATACGGGCAACTACATTCGCGTTGTCTGCGGTTCAGAGAAGGATCTTACGAATCGGCGGGCGAAAGTGAGGCTGGAACGAATCTCAGCTGATTTCGTGGAAGGCCGAATCGTGACCTTAATCGACTAGGCCTTGGCGGCTGCGAACTGAACAATTTGTTGACTGCTTATCTGGAATGCTGGGAGATTCGCCGTCCACCCGCCGAGCAGAACCTTGGCGGGTGATCCACTTCGACTTCTTGGCCCGCCGTCGCGAAGACGGCTCACCCTCACTTTCACTTCCTATTCATGTCCTTTAACTTGGTAATTCTCCGTAGCTTGCTACGGGGAGTGTTCATTTCCGAGAAAACGAGACTTTCGATTATGGCGGAATGGGCCGCGGGATCTATCGTGATTTTGGTGGTGCTGGCGCCTGTAGAGAATATATCTTGGGAGGATGGTATGGACTTTGCAGAGAAACTGACAGAGCAGGAGCGAGTGGCGGGGCGGCTGCCGGAGGGGTATGTCTACAGTCTGCCGACGGAGGCGCAGTGGGAGTATGCGGCGCGGGCGGGCACGAGGACCTCGTTCTCCTTTGGAGAATCAGCCAATGAACTGTCTCGCCATGGTAATTTTGCTGACGGAAATACATCGTATTCTTGGAGTGACGAAAGTCAGGATGATGGCTACGGCGAAGTGACGGCGCTCGTAGGCAGCTCTCGTGACGACCCTGACGACGAGGTAGTCCGGGTCCATTATCGGGGCGCCTGTGCAAAGATAGTGCCTGCGTAGCTGCGCCGCTTTCGGTGAAGAGAGCGGATGGACAGCAAACTCCAGCTCTGACTGATCAGGATGGCCGGTAACCAGTGAGATGCGGTAAGTGAAATTTGCAGAGTGGCAGAGTGAAAGACCGCGTCGTTGCCGACGCGGCTACGAGAACTACCTTGTCGTAAGCGTTGTCGAGATGCCTGTGGGTCGGATCAGGACTTTGCGAAGTCGAAGGGTGGTCAACGGCTGTTTCAGGGTTCTACGTCGGTGGATTCACTTTCGGCTTTTTCGTCAGGCGTTTCGAACTCAAATCCATGGATGTGCTCAGACTCGCCGGGAGTGCGAAGAACTTTAAAGAGGCACCATGAAAACAGTATGGTAACGGCGCCTACTGAAACCAGCATGATTGCCCAGCCGCCTGAAGTCATAGTGCCATGCTCACTCTCATTTCTGCGATTCTTAATATCGCATCGTCATTCTTCATCGTATTTAAGAATTGGTGCATCTAGTCTTCTAACTCTTTGTATTTCGATACGATAAATGCGGAAAAAACACCGACGAGCAAGATAAGGGCCACGCTCATTTGAGCTACGAGGTTAGAATCCTTGCCGTATAGGTCTTTCACGTATCCGCTCACTTGCGCGGAGCCGGTTTCGAAGCTGTATCCGAAAACGTTTACGAGGATCCAGAGAACAAAAATGGTAAGCAGAAAAATCGGGCAGACGTACTTCATGACTATTCCGTAAAAGGCCGGGATGCGTATGGCGGCGCCTTTGTGGGCCTCCTCAAAGCCACGATCGATCCCTACAATCCAGCCGAAGATTATGATTTGAACTGTGGCAAGAACAAAGATGAGAAAAGTGCCGACCCAGAAATCCAGGGTGTCCAGCGCCTTGGCGTCTTTACTGAAATAGACGACGAACCAGCAACCAAACGCGGTGATAATTCCGAGAATCGCGACCGATTGTCGACGGTTGATACCCAGAGATTCTTCGATAAATGCGATGCCTGGTTGGAGCATGGAGAGGGAACTGGTAACAGCCGCCAGGAAAAGAAGAAAAAAGAAAAGGAATCCAAAAAACCGCCCAACCGGCATCTCTGAAAACACCATTGGCAGGACGTTGAAGCCGAGCTCGAATGTACCCATTCCGGCCACTCCGGCGACCCCGAGGAAGGCAAAGCCGGCCGGTATTGTTATGAGGCCTCCAAGGGCCACTTCACAAAACTCGTTTGTGCTCGTAGCAGTCAGGCCGCTTAAGACGACGTCATCCTTTCCAGAAAGGTAACTCGAGTATGTGAGGATAATCCCGAAGCCGACCGATAGGGAAAAGAATATCTGACCGACAGCGGCCAACCAGAGTTCCGGATTTCTAAGTTGCTGCAATACTGTTTTAGGTTCGAGGCGGCGATTTGGATCTGCGGAGACATCGGACTCCGCGGCGGCGATCGAATTCTCTCCAAGGAGCTCACTCACATCGATCCATTTCTCCGTGCCGGATTCGTCGACGATCCTCTCTTGAAGGATGATCTTATTCGGATTCCACATGAAACCGAGGCCGTTTGTTACGTTGTTTTCGGGCTTATCCTCTTGAGGGGCTCCCAAGGTCAAGACGCGAACGAGAACGATAACCGCGAGCAGGACGAGAGTGGGCATGGCGTATTTGCAGAATAGCTCGATGCCGCGTGCCAGCCCGCGATAAATGAGGAAGAAATTCAGGAGGAAAACAAGCAAGAGGTAGATCCCGACCTGCTTGTAGCCGAATCCGATGGCTTCTCCGTCCTGGGTGATGCCGATGAAAGTCTCCCAAAATTCGCCGGCATCATTGGCGGACTCAAATCTCATTTCTCCGGCGAGGAAATTGACGGCGTATCCGAGACACCAGGCTTCGATATAAACGTAATACATGTAAATGACGACAGGGATAACAACGCCGATTACGCCGAGATATTTGAAAAGAGGAGAGCGGGTGAGGAAGTTTAGGATGCCGGGACATGAATTGTAACCGTGTTGGCCGGCTTGGCGGCCCATGACCCATTCGGCCCAGCAGATCGGTAGACCGATGAGGAGGAGGGCAAAAAAGTAGACGAGCATAAAGGCGCCGCCACCATATTGAGCAGCCTGGCCGGGAAAGCGTAGAAAGTTTCCCAGACCTACCGCGCTGCCCGATACCGCCAGAATGACTCCGAGGCGCGAATTCCAGGTCTCCTTGTTAGGTGCCATTCTAAGAGGCAATTGAATCTCAGTGGTGTTACAAAGCGAGAAAAAAATGTGAGCATGGAAAATCAGGTGCCACCCAGCGCGAGGCCGGGGGAGCCTTAAAACAGTAAAGATTCCAGTACTGTCCGGTTATAAGTCAAACAACTCCAACTGTTTAGGAATGCGGTGTTCATTGAAAGTGTAATCGGTTTCTGTAAGTAGTTCAGTCATAGGAGTTTTCTCAAATAGGGTGAAGCTGAGAATCTGTAGGATTTTGTGCAAACTGATCTCCAGGCGAAGGCGTTTGCGGATGATGGCGATGAGCACATAGACGCTGACGGCAATCCAGATTTGAGTCTTCACAGCATTCTCGGAGGTGCCGAAAAAGCTCTTGATGCGCAAGTGCTGTTTGATCCATTTGAAGAACAATTCGATCTGCCAGCGTAAACGGTAAATCTGGGTGATGATTATGGCTGGGAGGGCAAACTGGTTGGTGAGAAACACGAAGCGCTCGGAACTGTCGGGGTCGAGGTAAGTGATACGCCGGAGTCTTTCGGGGTAGGCCTTGGCAGGATAGAAGCTGACCAGGGCAACGGTCTGGTCCGAACGCAGACCGGTTGATTTGTCGACCTTTTGAGAGTAGAGGCGGCGAAACTGAAAGCCGCGGCGGGCGCGTGTGACGAAGAAAGAACCGCATTGTGCGATCCGATAGAGGCGCTCGTAATGCAGATAGGCTCGGTCCATTACATAGTAAGCACCGGCCTCGGGGATGATGAGATCCAGAATGTTTACGTCGTGAACTTTTCCATCGGTAATCTCGATAAAATAAGGGATAGAGCCTCTGAGATCGAGAAGCGTATGGACCTTCACCGCCCCCTTGTGCTTGCGGAAACGTGCCCACGGGAAGAGTGATAGACATAGATCGATCGTGGTGGAGTCCAGAGCGTAGAGCGTATTGTCCAGGTCGATGCCCAGATCCTCGTTTGAATACAAAGGACGAGCCATTGCGATGAGGACCTGTGCAAAGTCGGCGTAGCTGCGCCAGTCTCGTTTCTCGTTGGCATCGGCGAGCGTGCTTTTGGATACTCCGCTTCGAATCCCTGCGTGGTATAGTTTTGGTTGTACTGCCCGCAGGCAGGTTTCGATGTCGCGCAGACTCTCCCGGTAGGTCAACTCGGCAAAACCCATGCAGAGAAATTGTTCGAAGCAACTGAACTTTTGAACTTTGTAGTCGCCTCCGTAGCGTTGGACGCAACGATGGAACTGATGGCGCGGAAGATAATCTATGATTTGAGAAAAAACGAATCGACCTGTATACATGATTTGGACCCTCGAAATTTTTGAGAGTCCACAAGGCTTTTTGCAATTTCAAGTCGAAAACAGCAGAAATCATATGTAAAATGTTGGTTATCAATCGATTAACCTGCGTTCCTAGAAAAACAACCGGACAGTAGTGTAAAGATTCCGCTGAAAAAGTTTTCGTTTCGGCATCTGTGACCTCCCTGCCGTACGGCAGGGCGGCTACATATATCATCGACTTACGAAGCTCCGTAGCCGCTTTCGCAAGAACGCGGGGTTTTCAGCAGAATCAGTAAACGCGTACGACCCTAAAGTCTGCCAGAGGAGGGTCCAGAATTTGAGGTCTCATTTTCATAAATGGTAAACTAGCAAACTATTCAGTTGCGGTATTGCTGTTGAACCGGAAATCTTGTGGGATTTCCTGTTCAATGAGCACGATCGACCGCCATATTTTCATGGAGTGGCTGAAGGTTTTTTCTCTCGCTTTGGGTGTGACTTTGGCCCTGCTCCTATTGGAGGACATGAATGACGATTTGGGGGATCATCTTGGATATGGTGCCGGGTTGAAAGACTTAGTGAAGTATTATGGGGTGCTCATACCTAGCTTTCTACCCACGGTACTTCCCCTGTCTCTTATGATATCGATTCTCTTTAGTCTGGGAACCTTGCATCGGAACAACGAGATAATGGCAATGCATGCCAGTGGTTTGAGCCTTTTGCGAATTTCCCGTACCTTATGGCTTGCGGGACTCTTTACTGCTGTGGGGCTGTTTTACCTTAACGCCCATTTGGTGCCATGGTCGGTGGAACAGGCACGGAGGATCTCTGAAGAGTTCAGATACTCCCACGAATTGTCCGAAAGTTCGTCCAAAGATGTAGGACTGATCTTTACTCTTACGTTCTTCAACCACAAGGAGAGGCGACTATGGTTTATGAACCGATTCAGTGAGTACACCTACCGCGGTTACGGTATAACGGTGTCGCTGATGGACGCCGGGAATCATGAGACGAATCGATTTGTGGCCAACGAAGGGTATTATGATGATCTCGATCAGAATTGGGTCTTTCTCCATGGCCGCGAGATTACCTTCGATGTAGAGACAAATGAACCGATCCGTTCTCTGCCGTATGACGAAATGGTCTTGTCCCAGTTTAAGGAGGATCCTTCTCTAATGAAATCCCTGGAAAAGCGTCCGAAAGATCTGTCTCTGAATGAATTGACCCGCATCCTCGAGAAGTTATCCGGGGGTGGAGATCCCCGCATTCCGGGATATGAGGTTCGCTACAATCGCATTCTCGCCAATCCCGTTAGTGCATTAATCGTAGTAGGGTTAGCAGTCCCGTTTGCGGTTGCTGGAGTACGTGTAAATCCTATGGTCGGAGTGTCTAAATCGATCGGTTTGTTCTTTGCTTATTATCTGGTGGACAATCTCGCTACATTGCTCGGAGAACGTGGCCTGATTGTGCCGTCTGTGGCGGCGTGGGCTCCCAACGTCATCATGTTGATCGTTTCGCTATGGCTCCATCGCCGCGCGTTGTGATGTGATTTTTGCTTTCCCAACATTCCAAAATTGCAGGATTCCAGAGAATCATGGCCTCGAAATCCGCATATCTGCGGCTTAAACCCGGCTCTAGACCGCGGGTGCTGCAAGGACATCCCTGGGTCTTTGCCAACGAAGTGTGTGAGCTGTTCCCTTCGGAATTTGACGGTCTCGGCGTGACGCTGAAGGATTTTCGCGGTCGGGCCTTGGGATCGGGAATCTATAACCGCACCTCGCAGATTGTCTGGCGGCGATTCAGCAAAACGCCCGATAAGCCCTTTGATAAGAGCTTCTTGAAGGACGCGATTGAACAGGCCATTGGCAAACGGAAAGAGGAACCCTTCCGGAGGATTGTTTGGTCGGAAGCCGATCACCTTCCGGGCCTGGTCATCGATCAGTACGATCGTAATTTAGTGGTTCAGTTCCTGACAAAGGCGGTTGACATGCGCCAATCGGAAATTGCCGAGGTGCTGGAGGAGCAACTTGCTCCCGAGGAGGTTATTTTTCGAAACGATGCTCCCGCGCGCAAGTATGAAGGTCTAGAACGGGAAGTTCGCACTCTAAGCTCCAATTCATTTCAGCCCCGTTGGTTTAAGATCGAAGGGATGGAATACTTTCTCGATCTCGAGAAGGGGAATAAGACGGGTTTCTATATGGATCAGCGCAGGCAGCATCTGAGCGTGGCGTCTTTCGCGAAGGGTCGTCGGGTGCTCGATGGGTTCTGTAACCAGGGAGCGTTTGCTCTTCATTGTGCAGCTGCCGGGGCGGCCTCGACAGTCGGCATCGATATTTCGGAAAGCGCCATAACAGTGGCAGGACAGAACGCCGAGAAGAACGGATTGGAGATTGTCTTTCGGAGCGAAAATCTGTTTGACTTCTTCACCTCCAACCGTGGCTTGACGTTTGATCTTATCGTTCTTGATCCCCCCTCATTCGCCAGGAACCGGTCGTCCGTTAGGGGCGCTTTGCGTGGTTACAAGGAACTGAATCTTAGAGCCATGGCTATGCTGACGAAGGGAGGGATACTGGCGACATACTCATGCTCGAGGCATGTTACCCGGCCGGTCTTTATGGGAATGCTCAATGAGGCAGCCGCCGATGCGAATGTCGAGGTTACGCTCTTAAGACGAATGGGCCAGCCCGCGGATCACCCCGTTCTGCTGAACCTTCCTGAGAGTGAGTATTTGAAAGGCGCGCTTTTGAAAGTGAATTAGAGTCTCGATCCGCTGTCTCTTATTGGAATTGTGGAACATTAGAATGGCGCTGAATCCAACGCTTCTTTTTATACTTAAAGCGCCCATTGTGGGGAGTGTAAAAACCCGCCTGGCCGAAGAAATCGGGGAGGTTCGGGCCCTTATCGCCTATCAGAAAATGGCGGAGTATCTCTTCGATCAACTCGCTCCTCACTATCCTTATGAAGTCCATTACGCACCTTCGGATGCCTTGGATCTTATGTGTTCCTGGCTGGGTGAAGACCACCAGTTCTTCCCGCAGAGGGAAGGAGATCTCGGTGCTCGAATGGAGGAGGCTGTCCGCTCCTCCTTTGAGCGAAGTGCCGAGACCGTAATACTGCTCGGAGGTGATTGCCCCTATGTGACATGTAGTGTGGTCGGGAAAGCCTCTGTGGCGATGCGCACGAGTGACGCGGTCATTGGGCCAGCCACAGACGGAGGATACTACCTGCTTGGAATGCAGACCATGCACCCTTGCCTATTTGAGGATATTCCCTGGAGCACGGATGGGGCGTTCCGAGTTACCCTGGAGAGAATCAAAGAGGCCGGCTTGACTGTCCAAATCCTCGAGTCGCTGGAGGACGTGGATAATCTCGCCAGTTGGACACGAGCTGAGGCATATATAGGCAAAGAAATTGCAGCTTCAGAGTGAGACAGATTTCTAAAGGTTATAGGGTGGGGAAGCGCCCGAATTGGGATCCACGATGCTGACGGCATATCCTCTCTCGTCGGAATTCTCTTTTCCGCAGAACATATCCGCGAGGATTGAGATGTCGTTGCAATCCCGGCTCAGATGCGCGAGATACACCTTCTTCCAGTTCGGCCTTTCTTCACCGTAGATGAAGTCTCTAACGGTTTCGTTGGAGAGGTGACCGTGCCGACTTTTGATACGTTGTTTCACGGACCAGGGCCGGCGTGGATCTTCATCGAGTAGCCTCGTCTCATAGTTGGCCTCGAGGACCAGCAGATCCGCTCTCCTGGCTCGTTCGCGCACGAGGCGAGGGATATGGCCGAGGTCGATACACCACGCGATGGAGCGCCGGGGGTTGAAGAGATCGCCTCCACCCTGACTGAAAACGAATCCTACCGGATCGTATGCGTCGTGGGGTATGGAAAAGGATGTGATCTCAAGGTCGCGAAAATTGAAGGTTTGTCCGGTTTCGAAAATCTGCCAATTGGCTCGTCTCTTTAAGCTACTTTGGACGGCCTGGGCTGTTGAATAGTTCGCGAAGGTCTCAATGTTTGGCAAACGCGAAATCCCCGTGAGACCGGCGGAGTGGTCATTGTGCTCATGGGTGAGAAAAACAGCGTCGATGTTTTCCAGCTTTTCTCCACACTCCTCGAGTAGGGCGGCGATGCGACGGGAGGAAAACCCAGCGTCGATAAGAATCCTACAGTTTTCCGTTACGAGGAGACCACTGTTTCCGGAACTGCTGCTGCCCAGGATTCTAAACTGCATTCCCATCGGGGGGTTCGGCAAAGTCTGACAAGCTCCTAGTCTGCAAATCCCTCCGAGGGAACGCGGTCTACAGAGAACATCAAGGATAACATGAGAACGATTCTGGGTTACAGGATTACAATTCCTTCTCTTCAGCAAAGTAATTCTCCTGTTTTTTTCAGATTCTTGCCGCCGGGAGTCTCACCACCTCCGCTAGCCCGAAAATTTCACAAATCTTCTGCTACGACGACGGATCTCACACCGTGTCAATGCCTTCCCTTGCCCGGCGACCTCAGAAGGTCTTAACACACTGTCGCACCACGGTATTTTGATTCTCGGAGCATTAGGTGATGATATTGATGGCCTTATGTAAGTTAAAGACGAAATCATCACAGAGTGCGGGAGTGGATTCAGCGCCCATGGAAGACTTGAGGCTGAGAACCAGTTGCCTGCATGCAGCAAGAATTCTGGCTGCGTTATGATTACGGATCATACATCGATCTTCATCGAAGAAGCGATCCCTGGGGTAATGATTTTTATTTTCGATCGACCAATGGTTGCGAATTTTCGAGAGGAACTGTTGAGGGCTCAAATCGGCGGGATCGAGACTGCTTACGTAGTAAGAGCGTTCAGAGGAAGGTTCAGCTTTGTTTGGATAATGGAAGGTGCGTTGCACACAGGCGAACTGGCGGGCATGGGGCAGGCCGGCAGAGGGAGCGCTTAGAGAATGGGTTGCTATTTGACGTATTTCGAGTCGCCCATGGTCATTGTCCACGGTTTGGTGGAGAAAAAGGGGGTGGAGCTGAAGAGATTCTGAGCGTATTGATGCATGTTGGGCTGATTGTCTTTAATTTGAATAACATAGTCAGCACTGAGTTCTTCGACGACGATGTGGGCAGTTTCTTTTTGATTATGCATGGCGTCGAAGGTGAAGGTGGAGCCGTCCAAAATGGGCATCTTTCGCAAGAGAGTCTGGGCGGCGGTGATCTCGTTGGATTTATCGGCGGTAGCGACTTGGGCTAAGGTTTGAGCGCTTTGGTGATCGACTGCGGCCACCAGGTGCAGAGCCTTTGATTCTTCGGTGTTTGTGCCTTTGAGGGTCTTGCCGTCGACGGCAATATCGCGGGGCAAACAGCCGTCTTGTAAGCAGATGAATTCGGTGAGGGTTTTATCGAAGAGCTCGGCCTTTACGTTTTGCAAGACCCGATAGAAGACATCATAGCAAGGGGCCTTATAGCGGCCTGTTTTGGGGTTTTTCCAGGAGCGTAAGGCGCGCAATTGGGCTTGATTGAGATGATGGGCCAGGCGCACGATGCCCTTGAGGGTCTGTTTGCCGCACATCGTGCCGAGCACAATCATGCTCAGGACCGTGGCGAGCCGATATCTAAGGCCCGCTTTACGACGGAAGTCTTCTATCTGATTGAAGCGTTCCCACAGGCTGCTCATCTGTTCCACTTTGAGGCAGACCGCATGGGAGTTATCGGTTTCATTGAGCGCCTGGCTCTGTGCCGCGGGCAATGGCCCTGAAGCGCGCAAAAGCTCAAGGGCATTAGCCTTGAGGGGTTTGACCCAGATCTGCTTGGGACGCTCATGGCGTTGATAGAAATCTTCGCGTTGGCGGCCATATCCCGCGCTCAAGCCCAAGGGCGTCCACCCGCTCGCTTCGTAGCAAGTGCCCCGGTGAATCTGTGGGTCCACGAACGTTTCCGCTACTAAGGGACGATAGCCAAAAGCCTCCTGCCAGTGATCGGCTAAGACTCTCAGGCACATACCCAACGTCTTGGAGGCCAAATTTGCAAGATCCACCCCGGGCAAAATCAGAAAACGCCGGTTCTGTACTACCAGTTTCAATCGTGCATGCCGTTGCGCCCCGTCCCACCCGATCCATTCGTCTCGATCCTTCAGCCGGTAGGATGCGGCCCCCCACAAGAGCAGGCCCATCCATTGCCCGTCGATCTGCGCCACATAGCGCAGGGTCTCTCCTGCGCTGCCCGCACTGTGTAAATAATGATGTTGTTTCAATAGATCATTGAATCGCTCCTGCTCTTCGGGCAGGACCAGACGCAGAGTTAAACGATCTATCGAAGGATTCAGTTGGTAAGATTTTTTGTCTTTCATCCCATCTTAACATGACTGATTCCCTCGGGTTTGTTTAGCTCTTTTTTTATCTTCTTGCTTATCAGCTAGTTGCTTCCTGGAATCCTTTTACCCTGACTGTCGCCCGCCGTGCTTCGGAAAGGCATTGACACGCAGCGATCTACGCCGTCTCGCTACGAAGTGTGTGAAATGTCCGGGCTAGACCGAAATGAATTGGCATGCCTTCCATAGACAATCTATGCTACTGCAAATCTTTATGATCCGATCGGATCATAAAGATTTGCAGTAGCTAGACGAGAATTCACCTTTTGTGCAGCCAGCGGATGGACATCGGGATAATACGTTCCCGCCGGCAGACAGTTTGAGTGAATTTCCGTGCTTGCAGTCGATTCAGAATGGATCCTTTACTGGAAGTGGGTATTAGCCTGACTTGAGCGATTTTGTCTTTGAGATGAACACGGAAAAGGAACCCAGTCTATCCGCCCGGGAGGAAGAGGGTGGCCAGATTCTGCATCGCCGTTACGACGAAGATTTCGTGGCCACTCCGGCCTATCGCGATTCGTTGCCGGATCTGCAGAACAGAACAGGCGCCCATATTCAGGGAGCAAATGTACCGATATTGCAGGTCGGGGCATCGAATTTTCGACTCCCCGTCAAAGTGCTTATGGCGACGAATGAGCCGAGAGAAATGGAGATTGCCGTTACGGGCACAGTATCGCTTGGGGCGGATCGGAAGGGTGTGAACATGTCGCGCATATTACGGACGTTTTACGAGTTCAAAGAGCGCATCTTCACTCTCGAACTGCTCGAAGAAATTCTCCTGCGGATGAAAAAGGACCTGGGAAGTAGCCGAGCGCATTTGATCCTCCGATTCTCCTGCCCACTTTTGCAGAAAAGTTTGCGTAGTGATTTAGAGGGCTATCAGTTTTACGATGTTTCCTATGAGGGAATCATCGACGATTTGGATAGATTCCGCAAAAGGCTTCATTTCGATTTCGTCTATTCTTCGGTTTGTCCGAATTCCTCTGAATTGTCTGAACATGCAAGGGAGAGGCGCGACACTTACGCTATTCCACATTCACAACGAAGCAAAGCGCGCATTAGCGTGGAAGTGAGGGCGGGCGCCTTCTTTTCCATCGAAGATTTGCATGGTATTTGTGTGGAGGCGCTTAGAACCGAAACACAGGTGATGGTTAAACGTGAGGACGAACAGGCCTTTGCCGAACTCAACGCAGCCAACGTGAAATTTGTTGAGGACGCCGCCCGCCTTCTCTACGAAAAGTTGAATTCGGAAAATCGTCTGGTTGACTTTCAAATTGCTTGCGCGCACCTGGAATCCCTTCACTCCCATGACACAGTTGCGGTGGTCTGCAAGGGAGTGGCCGGAGGCTTTACAGGGAGCGTTGAGGATTTCGGCAGTCTTGTCTGCTAGCCCGAATATTTCACAAACCATCTGCTGCGACTGCGGATCTCACTGCGCCTCAAAGCCTTCCTTTGCCCGGCGACCTCAGAGGGTTTCAATCCCGGCAGGCCGGGATCACCCGCCGGACTGCGAAAAGGCCTTGATTCGCAGCAAGCTACGCATTCTCGCTACGATGTGTGTGAAATGTCCGGGCTAGGAGCCTGGCGGTGAAGTCCGTCGGGCCCTTAGAGCGGTTTAACGGACCTGGAATCTCCCTCCCGCTAAGCGCACACCCCGTGTCATTGCGAGAAAGAATGACGAAGCAATCCAGGAATCCGATGTGTCGGGGGCGCTGGATTGCCTCGGTCTGCCAGACGGCAGACCTCGCAATGACAATGGAAGAGGGAAAGCCGGATCGGCTAATAGGGTTCAATCTGCGCTCCGGACTAAAATAGTCCCAGCTGTCCGTCTTCCTGTTTACTCTTCAGGCCCACTGCTTGAAATCCCTTTGGTGTCAAAACACGGCCCTGAGGGGTTCTTTTCAGAAAGCCTTCCTGAATCAGGTAGGGTTCGTGAACTTCCTCAAGAGTGTGTTCTTCTTCACCCACCGCAACGGCGATAGTACCGAGGCCGACTGGACCGCCGTCGTAGTTCCGCGCCATCACACGAAGGATGCGCTTGTCCATTTCATCCAGGCCGCGCCTATCAATCTCGAGAAGTTCAAGGCCATTTTCGGCTACTGGTCTGGTAATTTTGCCGTCCGCCCGTTGTTGAGCGAAATCGCGAACAAAATAGATCAGGTTATTAGCAATCCTCGGAGTGCCCCGTGAGCGCCCTGCTATTTCGGCTGCGCCCGCCTCGTCGATAGGTACTTCAAGCAAGCGACAGCTCCTATGGACGATTGAGAGGAGCTCTTCACGGTGGTAATAATCCAGGCGAGTCTGGAGAACAAATCGGCTTCGCAGCGGGGCGGTTAATAATCCCATCCTGGTGGTCGCCCCTATGAGGGTGAAGCGTGGTATGTTCAATCTCACGCTACGAGCGTTGGGTCCCTGATCGAGCATTATGTCGATACGATAGTCTTCCATAGCGGAATAGAGATACTCCTCTACTGTCTTGGGAATTCGGTGGATTTCATCAATGAAGAGAATACCGCCTTCCTCCAGGTTCGTGAGCATTCCGGCGAGATCTCCTGGTTTTTCGATAATCGGACCGGAGGTAGGCCTTACTTCGGTTTCCATCTCGCTTCCCAAAATATAAGCGAGGGTGGTTTTCCCCAGTCCGGGAGGACCACTCAGGAGTATATGATTAAGGGCGTCACCGCGAGCTCGAGCCGCGCCCACAATTATTTTGAGCTTTTCGATGGTCTTTGCCTGACCGGTGAATTCGAGAAAGGAGAGAGGACGTAGTGCGGCCTCCTGTTGCTCGTCGCGACGAAGTGCAGTAGTGAGGTAGTCGGTTCCTTTCGCGGGAGGGTCCATCAGAATGCGCTCTGTAGATCCTTTGGCATCTTGTCGTCTGACATGCGATCAATTTCGGCGCCGACCGCACGAAGCTTGGCATCGATGTTATCGTAGCCGCGATCGAGATGGTATACTCTCTGCACCCAGGTTTCGCCTTCAGCGGCAAGCCCCGCCAGGATCAACGCAGCGCTCGCCCTTAAATCCGAAGCCATGACTGGGGCACCTGATATTCCACTTCTTCCGTTTACGATTGCGCTTGGACCCTCAATGGATATGTCGGCGCCCATACGTTGTAGTTCGGAGACGTGCATAAATCGATTGGGATAGATACGCTCTGTGATGATGCTTAGACCGGGTGTGACGCTCATGAGGGCGCACATTTGCGCTTGCAAGTCAGTAGGGAACCCCGGGTGTGGCAGGGTCACGACGTCAACGGCACACCTTCCACCCTTTTTGTAGGTTCTCACGCAGTCAGCAGATTCCATTGATATTCCCACATCCGCTTCCTCCAGTTTGTCGAAGAGGGCGGAGAGGTGTTCGGGGTAAACTCCCCTGATACGCAGATCTCCCCCCGTAATCGCTCCTGCAACGATAAGAGTGCCGGCTTCAATGCGATCGGAAATGATACGATGTGTGCACCCTTGCAACTTATCAACACCCTCGATACTTAAGTGGTGGCTGCCGATTCCTTCGATCCGGGCGCCCATTTTCTTGAGCATAGCGCACAGATCGACTACCTCCGGTTCGCATGCCGCACTTTCAATGGTTGTAGTTCCCGGCGTCAAAGTGGATGCCATGAGAATATTGGCCGTTCCCAAAGCGGTGCTACCGAAGCGGCCGCCGAGAAAGACGTCACTTCCATTCGATCCTTTTCCGTCGAGCTTTACGTACCCCTGATCGATCGTGACTTCACAGCCGAGCTTAGCGAAACCCTTTAAGTGGATGTCGATCGGCCTTGGGCCGATCACGCAGCCACCGGGAAGAGAAACCTCCGCCCTCTTAAGGCGTGCAACCAACGGACCGAGGAGACAGACCGAAGCTCGCATCTTACGGACAAGGTCATAAGGGGCACGGTGTCTTACGGATTGCGCTGTGATTCGCCAGGTGCCATGCTCGACTTGATCGACCTCTGCTCCGAGGTATCTTAAAATGTCCGCCATGAAGCGAACGTCGCTTAGGTTAGGCACGTTTTCGATCACGCAGCACTCGTCAGTGAGTAGACTTGCGGCAAAGATAGGAAGAGCGGCGTTCTTTGCACCGCTCACCTGAATTTCCCCCTTTAGAGGGATGCCACCCCTGATCCGAACGACATCCATATGGAAAACTATTTCGGCGAATTATCCGTCCGACTCTTCCTATAGCGCCTTCTTCGATTGGGGCGTTTATCGCGGGACGATTGCCCCTCGCTACTCCTTGTCGATCCCGATCCTTTTCGTGGACCAGGTGATTGTCCCTCCTTGTAATTCTGATGTTTGCGAGCTCGCTTCCGCTTTTGGGGTGTGTTTCTTCTCTGCCCTCCGGATTGCCTTTTGCGTGGCTGCGCTTCGCCGCCTTTAGCGGATTTCCAGGGTTGGCGTTTTCTGCTGTTGCGAGGTCGCCTGTGCCTCTTGGACCCGTACCTGGACCGATCTGGCGGTTTGTCTTCTACCTCAGGTTCAAACAAGGCAGAGAAGAATTCCTTTATCCTGCCGAATAGGCTCAATCCCCGTGAATGTTTGGGTAAGTTTGCGACACTGGCCGGGAGGGAACGTTTCGTATAGGCACTATTTATGCCTCTTCGACCGGTGGACCGGGAAGTTCGTTGCCCTCGGCCGGATCGTGCACTGGAACCTCCTGTCGAATCCCTGGCCGGCTTACTGGAACGCGAGCGGCGAGGTGAATACTCGATCGCCTGACCCCGGTGTGGCGCCATAGGGACCGGTGTCAAAGTTGAGGATCTTTCAGACGGTTTTGATGGTTTGCTTTCGGTCGAGTCGCTCTTCGCGGATGCGGATAGGGAGCGAATGTCTATTTCTTCAAATTCCGGCATGACTCATTTACCGTTCGTGGTTAATATCAGCTTTCAGATGGTGGTATAAATAGTGTCCTGGCTCAATCTTTTTTGTGAGGAAAGGTTTTGCTGCCTCTTTCGTTGCCGATTAGCCCGCATATTTCACTGGAATGAAAAAATAGATTCTGCTGAAAAAGTGGTCCTTTCGGTATCCGCGACCACCCTGCCGTAGGGCAGGGTGGCTACTCATATCAACGACTTACGGAGCACAGTAGCCGTCCCGCCGAGAGGGACAAGAATGTGGGGGATTTATCAGCGGAATCAGAATTAGGAGCTGACTCCTTTGCCGGAGATTCACCTCTATTTGAACCAAGGCAGCGATCGAACTACTCCACACTGAGTTTCTTGATGAGCGATCCGATGGTGAGGCCCTGAACCAGGATGGAAAAGATGACGACGCAGTAGGTCATTGTGAGAATGATCTCCCTTGCCGGGCCGACAGGGAGAGAAAGGGCCAGCGCCACCGATATTCCGCCGCGTAAGCCTCCCCAAGTTAAGATCCGTATCACTCCGGGGCTGAAAGAGCGGATTTTTCTCAAGAGGGTTACTGGTATGCCCACTGCAATGAATCGGGCAAATAGAACCATGGGTATAGCGAGAGTTCCGGCCAGGAGATATTCCTGCCTGAATGTGAGGGTGAGGGCCTCCAGTCCGATCAGGACAAACAATACGGCATTCAGAATATCGTCGACCAACTCCCAGAAGAGATCAAGGTGCTGCGTCGTCTCTCCGGACATGGCAAAGAGGCGACCCTGGTTTCCGATGAAAAGGCCTGCCACGACGATTGCGAGGGGGCCGGATAGATGGAGTGCGGAAGCGAGGGCATAACCGCCCGAGACAAGAGCCAACGTTATAATAATCTCCACTGAGTAATTGTCGATTGATTGGAGCATCTTGTAAGCGATATATCCAATCAACAATCCGAAGACGATTCCCCCCAATGCTTCCTGGACGAAAAACAGAGCGATGGGACCGAGGCTGAGACTCTCTCCATCTGCCCTGCCCGTTGCCAGATTAAGGATGAGCAGAAAGAGCACGAGGCCGACTCCGTCATTAAAGAGTGATTCTCCTGTTATTTTCGTCTCCAGACTCTTGGGTGCGCCGGCAGTCTTTAGAATCCCGAGAACCGCGATTGGGTCAGTTGGGGAAATTAGAGCGCCGAAGAGGAGACAGAATATGAATGGGATATCGATTTCGAGAAGGCGCAAGAGCCCCCAGGTAAGCAGTCCCAAAATACCGACTGAGATGAGTGTGCCGAAGATAGCGAGAAAGCCGATTATGCGTCGATTGGCATAGAGATCGTTGAGATTAACGTGGAGGGCTCCGGCAAAAAGTAAGTAGCTCAACATGCCGTGAAGGAGCGTTTTATCGAAATGGGCGGCGTCGACGAGAGCCTGAGCGTATATCCTTATACTCGGTTCGATAACTCCAGCCAGGACGAGAATGAGGGATACCACCAGAGCGATGAACATGACCCCTATCGTTGTGGGAAGACCAATACACCTCAGATTCAAGTAGCTGAAGAGGGCCGTAAGGGTCAGTAGCACGGCGAGAATGTTAAAGAGTTCCATCATTTCTTTTCGACAAAGAGAGCGAGAGAGGCGGTATAGCCGTGTAGATAGCTTCTCGCACCGATGGGTCCAATTTCACCGTTACAGAAAAAGCCGGCTAAAGGAAAGGGACCTAGCTTTTCTTGAATGAGAGTGGCGTCGTGATTGGGAACTCCGAAGAGGCCTTGCCCTCTGCCGCGGCAGGAAAAGAGACAGCCGCCATAAATCTTATTGCCCGCCAGATCAGATTTTGCGTGTTCCAGACTGACGATCAGATCTTCATCGGCGGCATGTGCGTCGCGCAGTTGAAACTGGACGGTTTGCCCGGCGCGGGGGAAGGCAGCGGCTGCAATGGCTCCACTTTTGGGATCGGCGCCGACGAGATTGCGAATCAGAAAGTCGCCTCTCCGAAACTCCTCCTTATATTCGTCGTAGACCAGACCGAGGAAGAGATTTCCCTTCGACCTCTCTCTTACTACTTCAGGCAGGTTTGAAAAAGTTTGTGAAAGCACTTCAAACGCCGATTGATTTGCAATCTCCAGAATGAGGTTTTTCTCCGCCTTGGTTATTGTCCAGGTATCGCCTATCGGCGTGCATCCCTGAGAAATCCTGCATCCAATGGCAACCGCACCGCCTACCGATACCGCGATAAGACCATCCGAATATGTTTCACCATTGAGGAAGAGGTAAGATTGATGTTCACCGATGGCACCGGCCGCCAATCCTCCCAGCATGGGCAAAGGGGCGTAGGCAAGGTTCCAACTCTCCAGCCATTGATCGGAGTGCAGATGAAAGGGATCCACCAGGAGGAGCCAGCCATTGGTTTCCAGGGAGTTGATCCCGGTTATTCGAGGCCAGAATTCAGGTCCGTTGGCGCGCTCAATTTCGTTCGCCGCGAAGTGGTAGGCCGTTATTTCGGCATCGGGCAGATGAAATAGGATGAGGGTAATTCCACCTCCTTGTTCGAACTCGATCCCATTAGAGATAAGGCCGTGACTGGAACAACCCGCAAGGATCGGGATGCGCGCGTTTATTCGAATAATCTCGAGGACTTCCTCGGAATGCTCAAAAAAGTCGGGCCCCATGAAGACAATTCCGAACGTGACGTCGTTGTGGAGGCGGTCATACAGTGCGTTGGCCCACTTTTCCAGGGCCAATTCGTCAAATGCACCCGTGAGGCGATCCGCGACAGCGAATTTCTTTTCCTTTTTCAAGGTGTGGTATGAGCTTTCTTATTCAATAGCGGAGGTGATCGTTTCTTCATTATAAACAAGGAATGGCGGAAATTTCAGTCAGAAAAATCGACAATTCATCGTTGATCAGTTCCTATTTCCCGGAGTATGAGAGGACGTTTAGGGCAATGTTGTAGATTCAGATAATATGAATAATCTCCCTTTCGACCCTGCGCTTGCCGATCGGCTTCGAGAGAGCCGAATAATTGCGGTACTCGCGATTGACCGCGACGAGGACGCTGTGCCCCTCGCTGAGGCGCTCCTGGAAGGTGGTGTCGATGCCTTGGAATTGACCCTGCGGACTCCCGTGGCAGTTTCCGCCATGGAGACGATCATCGCCAGTTTCCCTGAATTGAACGTGGGAATCGGGACGATCCTGAGTGTTGAACAGCTTTACGAAGTTTCGAGAGCGGGCGCTGATTTCGGCGTAGCGCCGGGAATGAATCCCCGCATTATTCGTGAAGCTGCGAAGTTGGAATTCTCTTTCGCACCGGGTGTAGCGACACCATCTGACGTTGAGGGAGCCTTAGAATTTGGATGCAGATTGCTGAAGTTTTTCCCCGCTGAACCTTCGGGGGGGTTGGACTATTTAAAAAGCATGGCCGCACCCTATGCGCACTTGGGAGTCCAATTTATTCCGCTTGGTGGGATAAACCCGTCGAATCTCTCAGAGTATCTTGGGAGTCCGCTGATCGCCGCAATTGGTGGATCCTGGATCGCTTCCAGAGATCTCATCAATGCGCAGGATTGGACGAGCATCACGAATAATGCTCGTGAAGCGAGGGAGATTACCACACGATATCTACAGGATACTGTCTGAACACCTCGTCGCCGGTCACGATCTCCAATTGCTCGCATATACTCTGAGGTCCTCAAGGGGCTCGTTGAAATCAGTGGACATCCAGTAGCCTTTATTCTTCGCGCATCCCTTTACAAATGGCTGCTTCTTAGGAGCCATGGGCCTCAATTCCGCTACTTGCTCAAAATCCTTGACAGCGGGTGCGAATTGGCGGGGGAATTGGAAGCAGTATGGAGTTTTCTACAGAGCAGATCCACGCGGGCGTGGAACCGGATCCGGTGACGGGAGCTATCCTGACTCCGATCTATCAGAGCACCACCTTTGTCCAGCCGTCGGTCGACGAGTATCTCGCCAAAGGGTATTCATACTCGCGAACAGCAAATCCGACCGTGAAGGCGTTGGAGAGAAAGCTGGCTCGCCTGGAAGGGGGGTTGGGTTGTATCTGTGTCACCACAGGAATGGCGGCGATCCAGGCGGTATTTCAGAGTTTCCTGAACGCCGGCGACCATGCCATTGTGCCGGACGTGGCCTATGGCGGGACTTATCGCCTCTGCAAGTTTATATTCGCGCGGTTCGGGGTCGAATTCACCTTTGCCGATATGTCTAATGTGGAAGAGGTGAGGCGTGCCGTTCGTGAGAACACTCGGCTGATCTTAACGGAGACCCCGGCCAACCCGACCCTGAAGCTGACGGATATCGCCGCAGTCTCCGAGATCGCAAAGAGTAGAGAAATTGTCCACGCCGTAGACAATACATTCCTTTCGCCTTATTATCAGCGTCCTATCGAATTGGGGGCCGATCTCTCCATCCAGAGCACAACCAAGTACCTCGATGGTCACAACGCGACCTTAGGCGGCGCCGTGATCAGTCAAAACGAGGAGTTGGATGAGAAGCTGCGCTACGTGCAGAATACTTCCGGAACCATTCTTTCGCCTCAAGTTGCCTGGCTCACCCTCCAAGGTTGCAAGACGCTGTCGCTGCGCATGGTGCGGCAGTCGGAGAGTGCAATGGCGATTTCGAGATTCCTCGAGTCACATCCTAAGGTGGAACGCGTGCGCTACCCGGGATTGGAGTCGTTTCCGCAGCGCGAGTTGGCGAAGCGCCAGGCGACGGGATTTGGAGCGATGCTCTGGTTTGAGGTGAAGGGTGGTGTTGAAGCTGGGAAGAGACTTATGGATTCCCTAAGACTCTGGACTCTGGCCGAGAACCTGGGGTCGCTTGAATCCTTGGTTACACATCCGGTTACCATGACACACGCGGCCGTGGAACCGGCCGAACGCGAACGGGTGGGAATAACGGATGGACTCGTCCGACTGTCCGTGGGCGGAGAAGATGCCAACGATTTGATCGAGGATCTCAAACAGGCGCTTGAGAATGTTTGATGGGCCCGTCTCAAGCGATTTTTCTTTTTTTTCACTTTATTCTTTACTTGAAAAACGCGCCTTTCATTCTTCTGGCTTCTTTGTTGCAGGGTGGAGCAGTCCGGTAGCTCGTCAGGCTCATAACCTGAAGGTCGCGGGTTCAAATCCCGCCCCTGCACCCAATGATGGCCCGCGAATTTCAAAATCGCGGGCCATCGCCATTTCTAAGGTTAGTAACCAAACCCGCAGTCTACCAGTGTCTCAAGGCAAACTCTACCAAGTATACGTCCTTCGGAACGTTACCGGTCGTTTTTACATTGGTTCTAAGTGACGATATAGGAGAACGACTAAGAGATCATAATACGGGCGTCAGCCAATGGACTCGCCACCGAGAACCTTGGTCCTTGGGATGGGAGAGCAAAAGGATGAGTCTCTCCGAAGCTCGGAAACTCGAGAACAGACTGAAGCGGGCAAAGGGCGGAAATCAGTTCTATTCTATTACAGGTCTGGAGAGGAGATAAGCTGGGCTCATAATCCCGCTGAGCGGGATCGCGGGTTCAAATCGCCGTTTCACCCAGTTTCTGCTTGCTTTCCCTATTAGGTCGGGTATTTCTGGCAGCTTTCTCTGAATCGGGGACGTTTGTTCACTTATAACAATCTAACACACATTAACTTCTAGAATAAATCAGGCCAAAGCGCCCGATCATGGGGCGCTGCTTCCTCATTACTGAGGGGCCGAGCAGTCTATAATGAACATTACGATCAAAGACCTGCTGGATGCGGGAGTTCACTTCGGGCACCAACTCAGGCGCTATAATCCAAAATCGAAGGAGTTTGTTTTCGATAACCGTCATGGTATTTCGATAATTGATCTTGAGAAGACTTATGCCCTTATGGAGCGGGCGACCCGGTTTATTGAGGAACTGGTTGCCTCGGGAAAATACATCCTGCTTGTCGGAACGAAGCGTCAGGCTCAAGAGATTACAAGGGAAGCAGCGATACAGTGCCAAATGCCCTTCTGCGCGAATCGTTGGATGGGTGGCACATTGACGAATTTCACCACTATCAGAAATAGTGTCATGAAGTATAAGGAATACCTGTCTATGGAGGCGGATGGGAGATTGGACAAGGTGCCGAAGAAGGAGGCGGCCGCAATCCGCCGCGAAATGAGCCGGATGAATCGAAATTTCGAGGGATTGCTGGAAATGCCGGAGTTGCCGGAGGCCGTATTCATTATCGACACAAACCACGAGCAGATTGCGGTAGCGGAGACTGTCCGGCTCGGGATTAAGTTGGTGGCCCTGGTCGACACAAATTCGGACCCTTCGCTTATCGATTATCCAATTCCTGGAAACGACGATTCGAATAAATCGATTCGGATCGTGTTGGAGACCGTGATGGAGGCGATCCAAAACGGTTTGGCACATCGCGAAGCCCATAAGGCAAGCAAAGGGTTGACACCTTTTCTTCGCGAGGAGGCAAAAGAGGAGCAACTTCCCGTCACTCCGGTGGCTCCCATCTTTGCGACCGGGGCCGAGAGTTTTGTCAAAGAGATCCCAGATTCCTACTCGACCGATGATGACCAGGGTGCTTCTTGAGAGGTGTTCGGTAGAGAACAAATCGGGAGGATTTAGACTTAATTCGGAGGGCTGTTTTAAGATATGAGTGGCGAGATTACAGCTAAGATGGTCGGTGAATTGCGTGGGAAGACGGGTGCTGGACTTCTGAATTGCAAGACGGCGTTGACCGAAGCCGGAGGTGATATGGATGAGGCTATTACGATACTGCGCAAGAAAGGTATGGCCTCGGCGGCAAGGAAAGCAGGGCGAACTACCAGTGAGGGTTTGATCGACCAGTATATTCACCTTGGCGGTAAGGTGGGCGTGCTTGTTGAAGTGAAATGCGAGACCGATTTCGTGGCGAAAACAGAAGAATTTAAGAGGCTGGCAAGAGATATTTGCCTTCATATCGCGGCGGCGAATCCACAATACGTTTCCCGCGATGAAGTGCCTGAGGACGTTGCGAATAAAGAGCGAGAGATTGCGGCTTCTCAAGTAGAAGGTAAGCCGCCCCATGTCGTGCAGAAAGTAGTAGAGGGAAAGCTGGAGAAGATCTACCAGTCCATTTGTCTATTGGAGCAGCCGTTCGTGAAGAACGCCGATCAAAGTGTAAAAGAGCTGCTTTTGGAGCATATCTCAAAGTTGGGAGAGAATTTAGTCGTGCGGCGGTTTACTCGGTATCAATTGGGGGAATAAAGCCCCCCGGTACCTCGACCTCCTCTCGGCTTTATGCGGTATGGTCATCGACAGTCATATTCACCGCTATCCGCCCGAAGTCATAGCATATCCGAAAGGGTGGGGAAGGCAGGTGAAAGAGCACCACTGGCTGAAACTGGTAACCGGAGAAGAAGGGGGGAATTCTATTCAAGCTTGGGCGGATCGGGAGAAGCTTTTAGGCGACATGGATGCTGCCGGTGTCAACAAAGCGGTCATGCTTGGCTGGTATTGGGAGAATCAGCAGACTTGCGAACTTCAGAATGCGTGGCACCTGGATTGGCTCAGGGAAGACGGCGACCGCTTTATCGGGTTCGCGGCAGTGCAGCCGCTGGCGGGTGTGAGAGCATTTGATGAACTGCGTCGTGCCATAGACAGTGGATTGCTCGGGATAGGGGAGATCCATCCGGCAGCGCAGGGGTTTGCGATGGATCATCCGACCTGGATAAAGATTCTGGACTGGGCGCAGGAGTCTAACATTCCCGTTACAATACATGCGACTGAACCTGCCGGCCATGGATACGCGGGTAAAGTTTCCACGCCGTTAGAGGACTTCCTGTGGGTGGCGAGGAGGTTTCCGGAATTGACTATTATCCTGGCGCATTGGGGAGGCGGCCTGCCGTTTTACGAGCTTAATCCCGAGTGCCGAAAAACGTTGAAGCACGTATTCTACGACACAGCGGCGAGTCCGCTGATCTACGATGGGCGCATTTTTCGCAGCGTCGTCGATATCATAGGTGCGGAAAAGGTCATTTTCGGATCGGATTATCCACTCATGCTCTATCCACGGGAGGTGCGAGAACCGGGTTTGGGGCGCTTTGTTGCAGAGACGAGATCTTCCGGGCTTGATGATGCGCAATTGGAGTGCGTCCTGGGAGGTAACATGGCGCGCGTGCTGGGGATATGAAATTTGCTGGCTAATATGCCTCAGCTATAGCCCAAAACGCCTCTTTCACGACTTGGGAGTAAACTGAGCTGCGAAAATGCCATAAAGGTGAGTTGAGGAGAGCTTTCGCCCGATTCGATTGAGTCCCCGCTCTGCCGCTCGGCAGAGCGCTTAGGAATGTGTCAGTGGTCGACTCCCCCACAATGCACGATCGCGCCCAGACAGCGTAATATCCCCGCGAATTCCGAAAGCAAGTCTGACAGATTCCTGATCAGTGGCTGTGCCCGATACCAAATAAAGCCACTGAAGCGATTCCGGCGAATATGAGGAGAGTCTGCGAAACTGCTGATTGCGGCTCGGGGCGGCGATGCATGTCGGCGATAAGGTCGACGGTGGCGATGTAAATAAAGCTGGATGCGGAAATCGCCAACATAAAGGGTATCGCTGGCTCGACAAGATCGAGGATGAAGTACCCGACCAGGGCTCCCAGGCAAGTCGTCAGACTTGAGATGCTATTCAAAATAAACGCCCGTCTCACCGGGTATCCCTGTTCGAGTAAAATGGAGAAGTCTCCCACTTCCTGGGGCACTTCGTGAATGACAATGGCGAGTGCGGTGGCCACCCCAAGCGGAATTGAGGCTAAAAAGGCCGCCGCAATAATGACGCCGTCGACGAAGTTGTGAAAGGCATCTCCTATCAGTATAAGTGGGCCCCCTGCCGTGTGCACTTCGCACTCGTGTTCATGACAGTGACGCCATATCAGCGTTTTCTCGAGGATAAAGAATAGGATGATTCCGCCCAGGACGGTTCCCATTATCAATTCGACCTCCGCATTCTTCACGGCAAGTGGCAGGAGCCTGAGAAATGCGACGGAGAGAAGTGCGCCAACCGCGAAGCTTAAAAGACCGGGCAGAACAACTTTTTTTAACCTTTGTGAAGAAAAAAGAAAAAGCGACGCCGCGATTGCCGTCCCAAGCGTTCCGGCCAGGCTGAATATGATAATCCAGGTCAGCAGCATTTACAATACGCCTTGATCATCCCTTTAAATGCGACAACCCTTCGGAATATGCAAGAAATAGCGATTGTGGTGCCGGTGCGGTTGGCTTCATCGCGATTCCCCGGCAAACCTCTCTTTGAGATTAAGGGAAGACCTCTCATACTTTGGACGGCACAACGCATCGCAGATGAAGCGCCTGAACTGCCCTTGTTCTTCGCCGTGGAAGATGATGAGGTGTCCAAGCTGCTTGAAACGAACGGGTATCGGGTGATCTCGACGGCATCTGACCATCCCAGTGGAACCGACCGGATTGCGGAAGCGAATGAAGAGATCGGCGCCGACTATGTCATTAATGTGCAGGGAGATGAGCCTATGATCAGTGCTCGACAAATCCTGACACTACAAGAACTAATCCGGGATTCCGCCGACATGGCGACTCTCGCCTCGCCCTTTCGCAAGGAAGAGGATTTTCGGGATCCCGACAAAGTAAAAGTCGTTGTGGATAGCAGCAATCATGCCCTCTACTTTTCGCGTTCTCCGATTCCGTTTGCCCGGGAGCACCGGGGCTATGTCGATGCGAATTGGCTGAAAGAGAACCATTGCTACTGGCATCTCGGCATCTACGCCTACTCGGCTTCCTTCTTGAAACAGTTCAAGAATATGCCTCGGGGGCGTCTTGAGCAGATTGAAATGCTGGAACAGTTGCGCGCTCTCGAAAATGGAATTACTATCGTTGTCGGCATCACCGCAGAGCGGACGATCGGAATCGATTCCCTTGAAGATGCGGCTCAATTTGAGCGGTTTCTTGAAGCTTAGAACATCCGGCTCAGTTTGAGGCTGCCAATTCCGCAACATCCAGATACGTTACTGACTCTATGTTCGTTATTCGGCGAAATACGAACAAAGGCGATTGCGATTGCAGATCTGGGTATCCTCCCAAAGAAACCTAACGATCCCCAGGACAAGCCTGGGGGATTTGTTGCGGTTTCGAGCCGGTTCGTGTAGCTCGATTCCTCAACTGACCCCACCACAACCGCCGTCGCCCGGTGGGCTATGGCGAGTCAAGAGCGTGGGGGATGTAGATACGAATTCCCTTTTCAGCGAGCATGTTCTACGGATTCAATCAAGTGCCGCTCTCTTCGGGATTCGTTAGAATCTTGTGGGTGCGAAAATCCTGCGCCGGTATCTTCAGAATCTCCTGCAGTTGATCGTAGACCTGGCCCGCGCTATTGCGATCAATCCAGTAGAATACATCCCGACACATCTTCTTGTTAGTCACCATACCGGCCTGTCGGAGTACCTTTAAATGATGCGATATGGTCGGCTGCGGCATCCCAAGCATTTCCGCGAGTTGCGATACGTTGTTGCCGTGTTCGCAGTTCGGTGAATGAGGCAGCACTCGTAGGATCTTTAGCCGGGCAATGTCTCCTATAGCCCAAAGTTGCTTCGCTAAATCTTCGTCCGTGTGACTCATTGCTGGGAACTCCTTTAAAATGTATTGACAAATTTAAATACGTCAATGCAAATTAAGGAAAAGTTTTCAAAGGATGTATAAGAGGGACGCGATAGAGAATTGGTATAGAGGGCGGGGCCACTGGTCCGACATACCTGAGGAAAATTGGAATAATTGGCGGTGGCAGTTGCAGAACAGGATAACGAGGCTGGAAGAGTTGGAGGAATATCTGACGCTCACTCCTGAAGAAAAGGCGGGTTGCCTGTTTGCGAACAAGAAGCTGGTTCTCTCGATAACTCCGTATTTCCTTAATCTAATCGATCCCGAAAATCCGGAATGTGCGATGCGTCGTCAGGTGGTGCCGCGGGGAGAGGAAATGCAGATCGCGCCGGAGGAATTGCTCGATCCGGTAGGAGAGGAAAAGACGATGCCGGTTGAGGGCCTGGTACATCGATATCCGGATCGAGTGCTTTTTCTAGTGACCGATCGTTGCGCGGCATATTGTCGCTACTGTACCAGGAGCCGGCTGGTGTCGAATGCGCAGGACTATAATTTTCATCCGAATTTTGAAGCGGGGCTGAAATATATCGAGGAGCACGAGGAGGTGCGCGATGTGCTTTTAAGTGGGGGAGACCCTCTCATATTCTCCGACAACAAGATCGACTACCTGCTCAGCCGCCTGCGCGAGATCGACCATGTCGAGTTTATACGGATTGGCACGCGAGTTCCCATCTTTCTGCCACAGCGAATCACAGGGGATTTGTGCGAGATATTACGAAGACATGGTCCCGTATGGATGAGTATACATGTAAACCATCCTAAGGAGTGCACCCATGAATTGAAAGAGGCGTGCGAAAGACTCTCTTTTGCTGGGGTTCCTTTGGGCAATCAGTCGGTGCTCCTGAAAGGTGTCAACGATGATGTGGAGATAATGAAATCGCTCGTGCATAGACTACTGATGATGAGAGTGCGGCCCTATTATCTGTATCAGTGCGATCTCATAACAGGAAGCGCCCACTTTCGAACCGATGTGCGCACCGGGATTGAAATCATTCAAGGTTTGCGGGGACACACCAGCGGATTTGCCATACCACAATACGTAATCGATGCGCCGGGTGGTGGAGGAAAGATTCCGGTGAACCCTGAGTATGTAGAAGAGATCAACGACGAAGAGATCGTTATGCGCAACTACGAAGGCAAAATATATCGTTATCCCCTGTCTCCGAAGATTCACGAGATATCCGGGCTGGAGAACGAGGCCGAATTCAGTGCAGCAACGATGGGTTAATTGTGATGGATGCCAGTTCGTAGCGCGTAGTTGCAATCGTAGTCGATGGTCAGACCTCCTGGGAATCGGGAATCACCTTGGTAACGATAATCTCAACGAGAGAGTCGTTTTCAAAGAGCCAGGAAATATAGACCCAGTTGCTTTTGAGAAGGAAGTTTTGCTGAGCGGAGCCGTGCAGGCCCATGTGCACCTGGATAATCTTGTATTTCATTTCAGCGGGGTAGGGGTCGCCGTCGGCATCGTCGACATAAACATAGATGTCGTCGTATTCGGAATCAGTCTCTTCAGAATGAACGAGCTGGTTATTGACAAACTCGAGGACAAAATCGGGATTCGAACCCAAAGGGGTGTGTGAGAGCATATCCTCCTCGATCTCCCATTCGGGTGAAGCGATGGGAACCCTCACTCTGCCGGATTTCGGATTTGTTGTTTCGCAGGCGCTCAACAAGAAAGAAGCGAGAATCAGAATAGTAGAGAAGAGAGTATTGAATCGCTGTTTCAGATGTATTACTGTTTGAGGTATAGTAGTTTCAGGCAAAGAGAATTTGTCGGAAATCCTCTTCCTTCGTTCAAGGATAAAGATTCCTTTGAAGGATTTCGAGCGAATCGAGATTGAAGAAGGGAATCAGCAGCCACTCATGAGCCGACATCCTCCAGGTCTCTATTCCATAGCGGGATTTCTGGGCCACGTGCACCTTTTAGTCGATGGCGACAGTTGCGTATTGATCGATACCGGAATGCTGGGTGAAGTGAGATTGGTCTTCCGTCAGCTGAAAAAGCTCGGCCTGTCAAGGGACTCGGTGGAAGCTATCCTGCTCACGCACGGACATCTCGATCACGCGGGAAATCTACACCGTTTCAAAGAGCTGACAAGTGCAACCGTCTACGGGCACATAGACGAGCAGGCACATTTGGACGGGGCTTATCCCTATGAGGGGGTCAATCGGGTGTGCGGATGGCTCGAATCGGTCGGGCGGTTTCTCATTCGATACAAAAGAGCCGATATCGATATCTATATTGAAGAAGAACAGAGTCTTCCCCTCTGGGGCGGTTTGCGAGTCGTACACCTTCCGGGGCACACAAAAGGGCATTGTGGATATTACAGCGCAAAACATGACCTGCTGTTCGCGGGTGACCTTTTTGCGAGCATGTTTTATGGCGATTTTCCGCCGCCGCCCGTCCTTAACAGCGTGCCCCACTTGATTCCTGAGAGCTTTCGCAAAGTTATGGCGTTAAATCCCGGTGGCATCTTACCTTGCCATTATACACAAGCGAAATACGATCCGGTTACTTTGCGGAGAATCTTTGACGAGATCTATTGGCGCAGATTTAGAGAGTGACTCTAGCCTGGAAAACATTTGAAATTTCCAGGCTAAAAGTATGGGTTGTGCAGCCTCTGAAAGTCCTCCAGTCTCTGCGCCAGGATGGACGTATTGACGAATTTGATACGCGGAGTATTGGGTTTGGCCGCGATTTACGCTTTTCTGTATTTGTTCAGCGTCGATAGAAAGCACATCAACTGGCGATTGGTCGGAGCGGGGTTCGCACTACAGGTATTCATTGCCATTCTGGTGATGAAGGTGCCCTTATTCAACGATCTTATCGGGGCGGTTTCGACGTTTTTCCGAAGGCTGATCGAATTTTCCGTAGAGGGTTCAACCTTTATCTTCGGCAAGCTGCCAACGGACAGGTCTTACGGTGCGACGTTTGCCTTCAGAGTGCTCCCCTCCATCGTATTTTTCTCCGCTCTCAGCTCGCTGTTGTATTACCTGGGGATCCTACAGAAGGTGGTGTTCGGATTTGCGTGGGTCATGCACAAAACGATGCGCCTCTCCGGAGCGGAGAGTCTGGCGGCCGCGGCTAACGTCTTTATCGGGCAGACGGAAGCGCCCCTCGTCATTCGCCCCTATCTCGAACGCATGACGAAATCCGAAATCGTCTGCCTGATGACCGGCGGTATGGCGACGATTGCGGGCGCTGTTCTCGTTGCCTACATGGATATTCTGGGTGGGGAGGATGTGGAGAAGCAGATTGCAATCGGAACCCACCTTATTTCCGCCTCCATTATGGCGGCGCCCGGCGCGATTATCTGCGCCAAGATGCTCTTTCCCGAGAGAGAGGAAACCGATCCGGACCTGAAAGTTGCCAGGGAGTCGATCGGGGTCAATGTTTTCGATGCGGTCGCTAGCGGTACCACCCAGGGAGTGCGCCTGGCCGTGAATGTTGGCGCTATTGTAATGGTGTTTCTCGCCCTCATGGCCCTGATTAATCATGTGACGGTGAATTGGATCGGGTCCTGGACGAATATAAACGCCGGAATAGAGGCCATGACCGGTGGAGTCTACGATGGGCTGACGCTTCAGTTTATTTTCGGCGTTTTCTTTGCCCCAATCGCATTCCTCATCGGGATCGACATGGAAAACCTGCTCGTGGTTGGGCAGTTGCTGGGGCAGAAGATGGTCTTGAATGAGTTCGTCGCTTTTCAGGAAATGAGGACTCTCATTGATGCCGGCCATCTGGTAAACGAAAAATCGTTTGTCATCACGACCTTCGCCCTTTGCGGCTTCGCCAATTTCAGCAGCATGGGGATTCAGATTGCAGGGATTTCGGTTTTGGCGCCGGGACAGAGAGGGAACCTCGCCGCGCTGGCCTTTCGCGCCATGATTGGCGGGACCTGCGCCAGCCTTATGATCGGTACCATTGCCGGGATCTTCATTTCGTTCTAATGGAACAGCGGGTTAGATCGTGCCGGAAAAAGCAATAACGATTGCCCGCGGGATTTTTGGGGTCTGCGCGCTTTTATCGGTTTGCTGGTATTTCAGCGCAGACCGCAAATCGGTGAACTGGCGCCTGGTCAGATCGGGACTTGGTCTCCAACTGATCCTGGCCTTCTTGATGCTCAAAGTGCGCTTTGTGAACAAGGTAGTGGAGGCGGTGGCGGAGTTTTTTGGAGAAATTATCGGATTCGCCACGGTGGGTACGAATTTTCTCTTCGGAAAACTGGCCACCGACCCCATCCACGAAGCACAGCTTGGGTTCAAGATTTTACCCTCGATTATGTTTTTCGCGGTGCTCACTTCCGTCCTCTACTATCTCGGAATCCTGCAGAAGATCGTCTACGCCTTCGCCTGGCTGATGCAGAGGACGATGAAGTTATCCGGCGCGGAAACGTTGTCCGCGGCCGCCAATGTCTTCATCGGGTACACGGAGGCGCCGCTGGTCGTGCGTCCCTACATTGAGCGCATGACCCGGTCGGAAATTATGTGCCTGATGACAGTCGGTATGGCGACCATGTCGGGCACCATCCTCGGACTTTATATGAGCGTAGTTGGGGGAGGGGATCCGGTAAAGACAGTGGCGGCGGGAACGCACCTCATAACGGCATCCATTATGGCGGTGCCCATCGCCCTCGTGGTGTCGAAACTCCTCTACCCTGAGACCGAAGAAGTGAATCAGAATCTGGAAGTGTCCAAAGAATCGATCGGCATCAATATATTCGACGCTATTGCCGCAGGTACCTACCAGGGACTGAAACTGGCTGTTACAGTTATCGCCTTGCTCATTGTATTTATCTCTCTGATCCATCTCTGCAATTACATCACCAGGGAGTGGATCGGAGAATTTTTGCACGTCAATGAGATGTTCGTGTCTGCCACGAGCGGAAATTTTGACGGCTTGACCTTGCAGTTTATGGCGGGAGCGATCTTTGCCCCGGTGGCATGGGTGATAGGGGTCGACAGTGAGAGTGTCCTGCTGGTGGGGCGTCTTCTCGGCGAGAGAATCATCATCACTGAATTTATCGCCTACCTCTCTCTCGGAGACATGATCGAGACGGGTGTCCTGACCGACCCGAAAGCGATTGTTATATCAACCTTTGCCCTTTGTGGCTTCGCCCATTTCACCTCCTGCGGTATCGTGATAGGCGGCCTCTCCACCCTCGCGCCCGGCCAACGCCATAATTTCGCCGGCCTCGTCCTGCGCGCCCTTGCCGGAGGAACCATTGCCACCCTCATCAACGCAAGTGTGGCAGGTGCCATTTTGGGTTAGGAATCTATCGGACACGACTTTCTTATAATTCGGAATGTTCGGTAGAGTGGGTATGCGCCGAGACAGGTTACTTTCACGGCTAGCCCGAAAATTTCACAAATCTTCTGCTACGACCGCGGATGTCACTGCGTCTCAAAGCCTTCCCTTGTCCGGCGACCTCAGAGGGTTCCAACACGCTGTCGCCCGCCGTGCTGCGGAAAGGCACTGATACGCAGCAAACTACGCAGTCTCACTACGAAGTGTGTGAAATGTCCGGGCTAGGCGGTCCGGCCCGGCGGGAGGAGGGCCTGGATTTTGCGTTTGAGATCGGTGTGGCGGGCGACCGATTTCTTGTTTCTTACGGCCATGGCGTAGGCAGTGGGATCTCCTACGATGAAGACCTTTTTCTTTCCTCGGGAGATCGCTGTGTAGAGCAAATTGCGTTGAAGCATCATATAGTGCTGTTTGAGCAAGGGCAGAACAACGACGGGGAATTCACTCCCTTGGGATTTGTGGACGCTTATGGCGTAGGCGAGTTTCAGATCCGCGATATCGAGGCGGTCAAATTCGATAATCTCGCCATCGAACTCAGCGGCGAGTGAAGAGGATTCGGGATTGATGGTGGAAACGATTCCAAGGTCGCCGTTAAAGATATTCTTCTCGTAATTGTTGCGCGTTTGAATAATCTTATCCCCCACCCGGTAGCTCGACGAACCAACCGATAAGCCCCTTTTGCTGGTATTCAGAGTGGCCTGAAGTTCCCGATTCAGGTTGGTGATGCCGGCGATTCCCTTGTGAATAGGGGCGAGGATTTCAACATCCCTGACGGGATTAAAATCCGTGTATGCGGGTATGAAATCCCGGCAGATGCTCTTGATCAAATCGAGACACTGCTCGGGTGAGGTGGTCTTCAGAAATTGGAAGTCGTATTTCGCGTCCTCTCCGTTGAGGGAATTTTTCGGATATGGAGGCGATGGATTTCCGTGGAGTATTTCGTGTGCCACCCGAACGATGGAACTCTGTTCTTCCTGCCTGAATATCTTCTCGAGACGTGTGACTTTGACGCGCGCACTGGAAATCAGATCCCGCAGGACATTCCCAGCTCCTACGGAGGGAAGCTGGTCGACATCACCCACGAGAATGAGATGGGCCGCCGCCGGGATGGCCCGAAGGAGGACTGAAGCAAGACGGTTGTCCAGCATGCTGGCTTCATCGACGATTAGTGTATCGACTTTGAGAGGGGAATCCTCATTGACGGTAAATTGCCCCTGAAAAGGATCGTACTTGAGGAGACGATGAATCGTCTGGGCGAAACCCCCGGTTGCCTCGGCCATGCGCTGAGCGGCGCGACCGGTGGGCGAAGCCATCAGGACCCTAACTCTTTTGGCACGCAGAATATCGAGAACGGCGCGAAGAATAGTCGTCTTGCCCGTTCCGGGCCCTCCCGTAATAATGGAGATCTTCTCGGTGAGGGCGGACCGAATCGCGTTTACCTGGTCGGGCCCGAATCCGAAGCCGGCCCTCTTCTGAGCCCACTCGATAGCGGCTTCAATCTTAATGGGCGGCTGTCTGGAAGCGTGACTGAGGATCTGCGATACACTGTGGGCGACTTTCCGTTCCGCTTCTTCCGTAGCGGGTAGTTGAAGAATATCTCCTCCCGAGGGAATTCGAATGGAACCGGCATTGATAAGAATATCGAGGTGCTTTGCGATCAGGTTCGAATCTGCTTCCAGCAACTCGGAGGCAAAGCTTTGAAATTCAGGGAGAGGATATCCCGTGTGACCGTTATCCTCGAGGGTCTGCAGAGCGTAGAGTATTCCTGCTTCAATACGCTGTGGGCTGTCGTTGGCGAAACCGATATTTATCGCTATCCGATCGGCGGTCTTAAAGCCGATGCCGTCGATCTCCCTCGCGATAGTGTAGGGTTGGCGTTGGATAATCAGTTTAGCGGCGCTTCCGTACTTCTTGACGAGGCGCAGGCACTGCGCCACGGAGACTCCGTAGGTCTGGAGAAACATCATGACGTCGCGGACCGACTGTTGCGATTCCCAGGCCTCTTTTATGGCTTTGGCGCGATGCGCGCCTATGCCGGGAACATCGCGTAGACGGACCGATTCCTCTGATATGACCCTCAATGTTTCCGTGCCGAAATGATCGACGATCTTGTTGGCGAAGACTTTGCCTATACCCGGGACGAGACCGCTACCCAGATACTTCCGAATCCCATAGACGGAAGAGGGGAGTTTTGAAGTATAGGCGCGAATCTTGAATTGATCTCCGTGGCGTGGATGGATGACCCAATCTCCCTCCAATTCGAGGGTCTCGCCACACTGAACGCCGGGTAGAACGCCGCTTATTACGATCGAATCGCGCTCGCCGCTTTCACGAAATTCTCCGACGCAGTATTGATTCTCTTCATTCAAAAAGATGATTCGCTCCAATACGCCGCTCAGTTTCGCATCAGCGATTTGCGATTTCTTGAGAAGTGACATCTGGCGAGTGAAGGATTGAGAATGGATTTCGGTTTTATGTATTGGGTTGAATGGAGTCTGTTGAGATGAACACCTTGGGCGGATTCTTCACGATGGATTGCGCAAATTTCAAAGACATGAGAAGGGTGAGTCAAAGGGATTGAGGACAAAATGCAGGATTGCCCACGAAAGACGCGAAAAGGGCGAAAGGGGTACGAACTACTTGTTTGTCTCAAATCATTTTGACAATCTCTTCTCACTCGAATGACCTTTCGAATTGGCGAAACTGAAACAACGGACAGGTCCTATGGAGTCTGAGGCGCAAGAAGCCCATATCGAATTGGAATTTGCAGAAGGGGTCTTGAAACTCGTGTTATCCGGGCCCTGGAAGATTGGATGCGGCGTGCCCGATCTGCTCGTGTTGCCGAATCCGAAGGATAGCGAAGAGGAGATAAAACGATTATCCTTTAATACAGAATCGCTGGGACAATGGGATTCATTGTTGATGACATTCCTGGTGCGGGTATTCAACTACTGCCGTATCCATAAGATTGAATTTGTAAAGGGCAGTTTACCTGACGACATCCAGAACTTACTCGCTCTCTCTCAGGCAGTTCCCGAGAAGGAGGAAGCTCGCCGTGAAGAACAGTCACGGAGCATTTTACAGCGAGCGGGAGATTGGGGCATTCGCTTCTACGAGGAGGGCTCAGGGATCGTGACCTTTTCAGGGGAATGCTCAATCAGCGTGCTCAAGCTGTTGAGCCGACGGGTTTCGTTCCGTTGGAGAGACTTTTTCCTACTCCTCCAGGAAGTTGGAGCGAATGCGCTCCCTATTGTAACCTTGATCAGTTTTTTGATCGGGTTGATCGTCGCTTTCCTGGGAGCAGTTGTTTTGAGTCGATTTGGGGCGGACCTCTACGTCTCGTATCTCGTCGCTTACGGAGTATTGAGAGAGTTGGGCCCACTTATGACTGGAATCATCATTGCGGGACGGACGGGTGCGGCATTTGCCGCCGAGATCGGGAGCATGAAGGTCTCTGAGGAGATCGATGCCTTGAAGACCCTGGGTATATCTCCCATCGATTTTATTGTCTTGCCGCGTATGATGGCGCTCTTATTCATGATGCCGCTGCTGGTTATCTATGCCGATGTCATTGGGATATTCAGCGGTATGCTCATTTCTAATTCCTTGCTGGATATCCCGTTTCCCATCTTTCTCAACGGAATGAAAGTTGCGGTTGCACTACCCGATATATATCTGGGGATCATCAAGGGCGTCGTGTTTGGGGTCCTCGTAGCAGTGTCGGGTTGCCTGCGGGGAATGCAATCGGGGAATAGCGCCGATGCCGTGGGTCTGGCTACGACTTCGGCAGTGGTGACAGGGATTACCTTGATTATATTTTTCAATGCGCTCATTGATTGGATTGCAGCCATTTATGGGGTTTGAGGTCATGAACAACGGTTCAATTCACATCGAGATCAGCCATTTGGATATGGCGTATGGATCGTTTGTGGTGATGCACGATCTCAATTTCAAAGTCAAACGGGGTGAAGTGATGATCATAATGGGGGGGAGCGGTTGCGGCAAAAGCACGCTTCTGAAGCATCTTATTGGTTTAATGGAACCTGCCGGGGGTGATATTCTTTATGATGGAAAGAGTTTTGTGGATGCGTCTTACCAGGAGAATCTCGCGCAGGTGCGTAAATTCGGTGTTCTCTACCAAGGGGGAGCACTATGGAGTTCGATGACGCTGGCGGAAAATGTGGCACTTCCCCTTGAAGAATACACCGAACTATCCACGAAAGAGATCGCTGATCTGGTCAGCTATAAACTCTCTTTGGTGGGTCTGAAGGGATTTGAGGAGTTTTATCCCTCCGAGATCAGCGGGGGTATGCGCAAGCGCGCCGGTCTGGCCAGGGCAATGGCGTTGGATCCGGAAATTCTCTTTTTCGATGAGCCTTCCGCCGGGCTTGATCCGATTAGCTCGCGGCGTCTCGACGATCTTATCTTGCAACTGCGTGACAGTCTCGGCACCACCGTGGTCGTGGTTACCCATGAGTTGCAAAGTATCTTTGCAATCTCCGATAATGCCATCTTTCTCGACGTGGAGGAAAAGACAATGACCGCCCTGGGCAATCCTAACGAAATGCTTGAATCACCGCCCAACAGGAATGTCTACGAATTCCTCACCCGCGGAGGGGAGTGAATAGGATGAGCAAGCAAGCCAGCACGACAATTATAGGAGTTTTTGTTCTCGGCGCCATTGTTCTGGGAATCGCGACTGTGGTGTTTTTCGGCTCTTTCAATTTTGGAGAAACAGAAGACTTCATCGTTTATTTCGATGAACCGGTGAGTGGCCTTGACATCGGTTCACCGGTGAAGTTTCGGGGAGTGCCCATAGGGAAGGTTGTCAGTATATTCATTCGTTACAATCAGGGCGAAGAAACGGATCATATTCCGGTCGTTATTGAGCTGGATCTAACGCTTTTGAACAGTTCCCTGGGAGTCGATGTGGATATCCGCGATGAGGAGACATTCATTCAAATCGTCAATCTCGGGTACCGTGCACAACTTGTCACGGAAAGTCTCATAACCGGCCTCAAATATATCGAAATCGATATCGAAGGGGACGCGGGCCGCCCAGCGTTCATTCAGGAAAAGGTCATCTACAAAGAATTTCCCACCCGGCCCTCTTTGACAGCAGCACTTGGGCAAACCGTGGAGGAAGTCCTCTTTCGCCTTGGGTCACTGGATATTCAAGGGATCAATGACGAATTAATCGGAGTTTTGAGCAGTGCCAGGGAGGGTCTCGAAGAAGTCGATTTTGCGGGAATAAACGCGAGTATTATTCGGGCAACCGATTCGGCTACGGAATTGATGCGCTCGGAAAAGATTCAGAAGGCAATCGACACGTTTGACGACACCCTGGAGGAGTATCGAAAGCTCGCCGCGAAGATTACCAGCAAAGTAGACCCGGTATTGGCTGAAGCTGAAGCAACGAACGAAGAATTGCAGACCACTTTGCGCCAAGTGGCTGATGCGACGGAGCAGATTGAGTTTATCCTTTCCTCGGAGTCTTCCTTTCGGTACGAAATGGAAACTGCTCTCGGAGAGCTGAAGGAGGCCGCTGAAGCCATCCGATTGCTGGTTGAGTATATTGAGCGAAATCCCAGATCGCTGTTGACAGGAAGAAAATTACCCGAATCGGAGACACAGAAATGAGACGAATCGTTGGATATTCCAAGTTTTCTTTTTTGGTCCTTTTCATAATAGCCGCGGGCGGATGTATCAACCTTGATCCACAGGAAGATCCTACTCGAATATTTGTCCTTAAGGAGATTTCTCCAATGGGATCTTCAGGAAGTGAAAAGACGCTAAGCGTCGGTATTCGGAGGATCAATTTTCCGGCCTACTTGAATTCATCCAAAATCGTGATTCGGAAAGGAGATCACGAAGTGGTACAATCCGATTATCACAGGTGGGGTGAGGAACTCGATGTGGCGATCGGTCGAAACTTGGCCGGACATCTGGCGGAGTCACTCTCGGAGGTGGAAGTGGTGCGGTTTCCCTGGCCAGATAAGACGAGTCCGGACTATGTGGTGGAGGTCGAAATTCTGCGTTTTGATGGTGACGAATCCACTTACAACGCAGAAGTTCAGGCGAAATGGATGATCAGAGATACGGAAGCAGCCAAGCCCACACCCACTACTCATGGATCGACCGATTTCAGCAAAAGTTGGGACGGGCGGAGCTTCGTTGCCCTTGTAGCATCCCTGGACAGGGGATTAGCCGTGATGGGGGGCCAGATTTCTGAAGCGATCAGGGGGATGATGGAGGCGGAGTAGGACGAGAAAAGATCTCGGAATCTTGATTCTTAAGAACCCACCCCTGTCCCCTCCCAGGAGGGGATTTAAAAAAACTCAGACCGATTGAAAAGATCCCCTCCCTCGGAGGGGACAGGGGTGGGTTCCTACCAAGCCAGTTTCAATCTCAAATGAACACTCCCCGTCCCGGCTTGCCGCGGACGGGGTATCTAACTCTTTCGCCATTTGTGCAGAACTTGCCTATGCTTTACTCGAAGTTGATACGAACGTCCCCGGAGGGGCCGTTCCACCACTAGCATCCTTGCTACTGGTGGATCGGGCGCTCCGCGCACGATGACAATACAGTCAAGTCAGCACCCCGTAGCAAGCTACGGGGAATTACCAAGTTAAACGTTATCTCATTGTCGGGAAATCCGCCTGCCGTGAGTTGGCCTAATCCTCGGCCGGACCTGACTCGGCGGAGACGAGCGCCTTCTCTCTTATTGGAGAGATTTCCCTATTGGCGCGGTTGTAGGCGCTGACCAATGCTTTGAGACCCGCCAGTTCGATGTTTCCGTCGATACTGGCACCCCAAAAGCTCATCTGGTCATGAACACGCTCGACTTCGAGGTAAGTAGCGGCTTCGGCGGACGATCCTTTGTTAATAGCATGTTGCCTGAAGTCCGCGACTTTGAAGTTTTTCAGATTTTCACGTTCGAGCGCGTTGACGAAGGCGGCAATGGGCCCGTTACCGGTACCCTCGATGTGCTTTTTCTTACCACGATCAATGACATTCGCCAAAAAAGTGATATTTCTGTGGTCGTCCGGCTCTGTCTTGATCTGGTAGGATTCGAGTGACAAGGGAGAGTTGAGATTCAAATACTCACTGAAAAAAGCCTCCTTGATTTCTTCAGCGGAGAGTTCTTTTTCTTTCGCGTCGGCAATCCGGTTGACCACGGCGCCGAATTCCGGGTGCATGTTCTTGGGCATTTCAATTCCGAATTCGCGCTCCATAATGAAGGCTACTCCACCCTTTCCACTTTGACTGTTGATGCGGATGATCGCCTTGTAAGTACGTCCGATGTCCTCCGGATCCATGGGAAGATAAGGGACTTGCCATAGGCAATTGGAAGGAGAATCAATCTTGTCCATTCCCTTCTTTATGGCATCTTGGTGAGAACCGCTGAATGCGGAAAAGACCAGTTCGCCGGCATAAGGGTGGCGTTCATGAACGATCATTCGGGTGCACCGTTCATAGGTTCTCCGGATTGCGTTCAAGCCGCTGAGATGCAATTTGGGATCGATCCCCTGCGAGTACATGTTCAGCGCGACTACCACGATGTCGAGATTTCCGGTACGTTCACCATTGCCGAAGAGAGTGCCTTCGACGCGTTCGGCTCCCGCCATCAGGCTCAATTCGGTCGCGGCGATTCCGGTCCCGCGATCGTTATGCGTGTGCAGGCTGATTATTGCTTTCCCACGCTCCTTCATGTTTCGACAGAACCACTCTATTTGATCCGCATGAACGTTCGGAGTAGCTAATTCGACGGTGGCGGGAAGGTTCAATATGATCCGCTCTTCCTCCGTCGGTTCCCATACTTCCATGACCGCTTGGCAGATTTCGAGGGAGAATTCCAGCTCTGTGTCTGAAAAACTCTCCGGTGAATACTCGAAACGCACATCGGTTTGGGGAATTGTGGGCACCAACTCCCGAATGAGTCTTGTTCCATCGACCGCAATCGCTTTTATCTCTTCTCTGCTTTTCCCGAAAGTGACTCTTCTCTGTAGAGGATTTGTGGAATTATAGAGGTGGACGATAGCACGTCCGGCTCCTTGGATAGATTCAAAGGTACGGCGAATCAGATGTTCGCGTGCCTGCACCAACACCTGAATAGTGACATCATCGGGGATGAGCCCATCTTCAATCAATTGGCGTGTGAATTCGAATTCCGTATCCGATGAGGAAGGGAATCCGACTTCAATTTCTTTAAAGCCAATCTGGACAAGAGCCTGGAAGAGTTCGATCTTCTCTCCGACGTTCATCGGAATGGCGAGGGCCTGGTTGCCGTCTCTCAAGTCAACACTGCACCAGATTGGAACAGTATCGATGACGCGGTTGGGCCACTGCCGGTCCGGCAGATCGACGGTCGGAAAGGGGCGATACTTCGTGGCAGGGTTTTTTTGCATTTTTCTTCAGGTAAGATAGTTAACGACTTTGTTTAAACGAATATTAAATAAAACCAACGAGAAGCCGGAGTGATTTTCGCGGGCAGGTGCGTCCTGAAACGACGCATAGGAATCCGGCCAACAACACAATAATATGTACAATATAAATTCCTCCCCCTCAGGGGAGAAGTCGCAGCAGAGCGCTAAGCGCTGAATGAAATGGCCGGAGGCTGCTCATTATAGTGTTTTCATTGTATTTAAGTTCCTCTCGAACTGCTTGTCAAGCCGGAGAAGCAATCTCTGGGAAGAGGGTTTATTGAAAATCCCCAATCGAAACACTCCCAACTGAGGAACAGAACCATATTTCTTGATCGTCAACGGGCTACTATTTGAGATAGATAGGTTCCTTCCTAAGAAAACAAGCCATGTCGGAGAAATTAGCAGGTAAGACGATCGTGATCGGTGTTACGGGATCGATCGCAGCTTATAAAGCTGCCGATCTTACCAGCGGGCTGGTAAAAATGGAAGCTGAAGTAAATGTCGTAATGACTCGTGAAGCGACTGAATTCATTACGCCGATGACGCTTCAGACCTTGAGCCGCAATCCTGTAGGTGTCGATCTTTGGGAGGAAGGAGTGGGTTGGCGACCCGGCCATATTGACCTTGCGGATCGCGCCGATCTCCTGGTCGTAGCGCCCGCTACAGCAAACATCATTGCCTGCTTTGCCCATGGTCTTGCGCCTGATCTTTTGACATCAATCTACCTTGCAACGCATGCACCTGTCATGATTGCGCCTGCCATGAACGGAAAGATGCTCGATCATCCGGCGACGCGGCAAAATCTCAGGATTTTGAAAGATAGAGGGCACGTAATACTAGAGACGGACGAGGGTCTTCTCGCATGCGGCTATGAGGGAAAAGGCAAACTGAGCAGCATCGATTACGTGATTGATGCCATCGCGGGCCAGTTTTAGGAATCTGTTGGACTTGAGGTCCGGCAGGCCCTCGGCCAGGCCAATTTCAAGTAATCACTTATTTTCTATTTTGAAAACTTGCCAGTCCACTTAATGCTTTGCTATTAAAGGTCAGTCCACTTAATGCTTTGCTATTAAAGGTCTATTGTTCGAAGCACACTGAACGCCGTTTCAATAATAATGCTTGGACTTTCATTCAGGAAGTCGCTCTTCGGGTTGGGATTTCTCAAGGGTGAACGACACGGCATTTGAGAACTGCTACAACTGCCAGCGCAATGGGATCTGAATCGCAAGATAACAAAGAAAATCCGGAAGGCGTTTCCGCGGAAGGAAGTGAAGGCTCGGTTGGTGCTCACTCGGAGGGTGGAAGCACAGGAGCGCCGTTGATAGCAGAAAGTGAGTACCTTACGCCGGGTGAGAAGTTCGGCGATTACCAAGTGCTCAGCTGTTTGAGCTTCGGTATGCTGGGGGGCATTTATCGAATGCAGCATATCATAAAATTTCACGAGGCAACGGTAGCCGTGTTGCCAATCGTGGCAAAAGAGAGGGAGGGATTCCAAGAACGATATGAGAGCAATGCCACTTTACTTACCCATCTCACTCATCCCAATATTGCGACAGTTACCGGGTATGAAGAGATAAAAGATCAGCCCTGCCTTCTAATGGAGCCGATTGAAGGGATCAACCTGCAGGAGTACATGGAGGAGATAATCCAGAAAAAGCTACGGGCAGCCGGGGCACTTGATCCTAATGCGGCGGGAGGCGCAGCGAGAGGCCAGGTGGTCGACTTTTTGCCCGATCAGGCATTCGGGTTACCGCCCAGTGAGGTTCAGGAAATCCTCAGGCAAACAATCGAAGGCATCAAGGCGTCGCACAGTACCAAGATCTTTCATCACAATCTTGATCCTACGAAACTGATTCGGCAGGAAGATGGGACAATCAAGATCGTAGGTCTTGGAATACTCGAAATCGTTGGCCCGGAATTGCTTTCCGATATCCTCGCCTCTGAGATTCCGCCCATCACGATGGGACCCCGAAAGGTCATTATTAACACCGGCGACACTTTGAGTCCCGAGGTTCGGGAGGGTGGGGAACCGGACTTGCGCTCGGATATTCATTCACTTGGTGTGAGCGGCTACTTTCTTTTAACCGGGCATAAGCCCACGGTGGATAAGATTCCTCCTTCGCAATATTCAGCAGCTATTCAACCCGGCTGGGATGAAGTCCTGGGAAGGTGTCTGGAAGATGCTCCCGGCGATCGCTACGCAAATCTAAACGCCTTTCAAAATGATGTCGGCAGGGTCGATAAGATCGCCGTCAAAGCGCCGAGCGATGAAGCGGGAATTGCGGCGCAGATTGAAAGGATCCCGGTTCCGAAGGAGATTTCGAGGAGGCTCGATCCCGAGAAGCTCAAGTACTTTCGATTGGGGATCATAGGGCTGTTCGCCGCCATAGTCATCGGCTTGGCCAGCGTCTTTTATACCATAATATTCTCCGAAGCGGAAGTGGCTCAAGGGCCCATAGTGAAACGTGTCAAAGTGGGCCAGGAACCGATGGTGGATATGACTCTTAAGCCGGCACAGGCGAGAGTCGTCTTTTTCGGGCGTGGAGAATCCAGTTTTGTTGTGCAGGACGGGAAGTTAAAGGTGGTAATGCCGCGTATGGAATTCGAAGTCAAGGTGTCGGCAAAAAATCACCTCCCGCGCACTATCAGCATAAAAGTGGAAAACGAACTATTGCGCGTCGCCCTTGCTTTGAAGCCATCCTGGGCACTGTTTGAAGTGAAGACGGTGCCCGGTGCGCGCATAGTGATGACGCGGGGTAAGGAAGCTGGAATTGACCTTGGCCCGGTCCCTGAGGATGGACTCTTGCGGGTCGAGGAGACAATATCAGCGGTACTTACCGGATGGAGGTTATTCGGGAGAATTATGAACCGGCGGAGGTGGCCGAATTGGTTCTTCCCACAGATCAACTGGTAAAGCAGGAAATTGAGCTGAATCCGATTCCGGGAAAGATGAGAATAGTCACTCAACCGGAAGGAGCGCGAGTCTCAGTAGATGGTCGTGATGCCGGAATCACTCCGCTGTCTCTGGAGGAACTAACAGTGGGGGCGGAAATGAAGTTTTCCGTGTCGCTGGAGGAATACCGCACAAAAGCTCGCGTCATCACATTGCCTCCGGGATTCGACGATGTTCTCGATTTCGGCGATCTCGTCAGAAAAATGGGCGCCGTTGACACTCAGGTGGAGCTCAACGGTGAAGCGATCAATGATGCGGAAAAGGCGAGAATCACTACTCGAATTGCCGGGCAAACAGTTTATGGAGTCGTTGGATTTATTCCCAAGGTTCTTGCAGGAACACAGGATCTCGAGATAGAGCACCCCGATTACGAAATCTGGCGGGATCGTGTGCGAGTTGTCGATCAACGCAAAACAACCGTTGAAGTTGATCTGAAACCGCGACCCGGCAAGCTCACCGTAAAACTCAATGTGTCGTTGCCCTATAAGGTGGTGGCAGATGGACGTGTTGTAGAAGGTGAGAATGACGAATATTCGCTTGTTTCCGGGGTGAACCATGAACTCGAAATTCGAGTGCGCGACCATTTGACTGCGAAACGCAACATGAAATTTGGTCCGAATGAGCGGCGGAACCTCGAAGTGAAGCTTGTCCCGATTCCGGGTCCCGAAAAAAGCAAGCAGTGGTTTGTGCCGTATGTAGGCACTGACATGCTATGGGTTAACCCAGGCGAATTCCGAATGGGAAGTCCTCCTACGGAGCAGGCGCGATTGCCGGTAGAAGGTCCGCAGACAACCGTGGTGTTAACGAAAGGTTTCTGGCTGGGAAAGTATGAGGTGACTCAACAGGAGTATCGCGCGGTTATGAATACAAACCCGAGCGAGTTTAAGGGCCTCCGACACCCGGTAGAACGTGTATCCTGGAAAGACGCCGTCGAATTCTGTGGAAAGATTACTGTGCAGGAGCGAAAGGCGGGTCGCTTGCCGGAGGGCTATGAATATCGCCTGCCCACACAAGCTGAGTGGGAGTATTCCTGCCGTGCAGGAACGTCGACTCCTTTCCAATTCGGCGAAAAATCGGCTCCCTCAATGGGTAACTTCAAAGGGGGATATCCGCGCGAATACAGCGAATCGCTCCCTGAAGGGAAGAAGATCTACGGCACCACGAGTGTGGGTAGCTACGAAGAGAATGATTTCGGATTTTACGATATGCATGGAAACGTGCGCGAGATTTGTCTGGATAATTTCAACTCGCGTTTACCGGGGGGGAGGGAGACGGATTGGGTGGAGAATCGGCAGAGCAGCGATCGGGTTAACCGTGGCGGTGGGTGGGAGGATTTCGCGCACCAGGCGCGGTCCGCGTCGCGCCAACGCGTGCGATTGACCTCCAAAGGGAATTCATTGGGCTTTCGCCTGGCACTGGCGCCTGAAATTAGTGATTGATTCAGGTACTTTTTGTCGCTGGCATCATAATTGCGGCCGGGTCCTATGCAACGGACGACCGGTGAACTCCGCCAGGCCCGGAAGGGAGCAACGGTAGCCAGGATCTCCGTGTGCCGTAGGGTGCCTGGCCGTATTTTTCCATCCATGGATCTTGCATACCAAGTCATCGCCCGTCGCTGGCGTCCGCGGCAGTTCGATGAGCTGGTTGGTCAGGATCATATCGTCCGTACTCTAAAAAATGCCATCAGCCGTCAGCGAATCGGTCACGCTTATCTCTTCGTAGGTCCCCGTGGCACGGGCAAAACGAGTTGTGCACGCGTCTTCGCGAAAGCGCTCAATTGCGAAGAGGGTCCCACCATCAGTCCTCCTAACGATTCGCCCCTATGCGAATCGATAATGAACGGTAACTGTATGGACGTGATTGAAATCGACGGCGCCTCAAACAATTCAGTAGACCAGGTGAGAGACCTTCGCGAGGACTGCCAATATGCGCCGGCCCAGTGTCGCTTCAAAATCTACATCATCGACGAGGTCCACATGTTGTCGAACCAGGCGTTCAACGCCCTCCTGAAGACGCTTGAGGAACCGCCTTCACATGTTAAGTTTATTTTTGCCACAACGGAGTCTCATAAGGTCTTGCCAACTATCGTTTCGCGCTGTCAGCGATTTGAGTTTCGGCCCATTCCCGATGATGTGATTGCAAAGAGACTCGTCGAGATTGCAGAAACTGAAAATATCAAAGTGGAAAGGAATGCGGTCTATTCCATTGCCCGCCTGGCCAATGGAGGAATGCGTGACGCGCAGTCTATCCTCGATCAGATGATCTCTTTTTGCGGCGACTCGATTACGGAAAAAGATGTGCTGGACGTTTATGGGTTGGCCTCGCCGGACCGCATCGAAGCGATCGCCAAAGCGTTGGCTACGGCGCAGTATCGAGTCCTCATCACGCTCATAGAGGAGTTGGCCCTCGAAGGTCGGGATCTATACCGGGTCTTGGTTGATTTGCAGAGCTTCATACGCCAAGCCTTGCTTCTTGCCATCAGAGAGAGCGGCACGACCGATAAGTTGGGGCACCCTCTCACGACTGAATCGCTTATGCGTATGCTCGATACTTTGCAGGCGGGCGAGTATTCGGTCAAGATGGGTTTGAGCGAAAAAGTGAATTTCGAGGTTACCCTTCTTAAGGCTGTGGAAGCGAGTCGTAGACGCGCAATCGACTCGCTTATCAAGGAACTATCGGGTATCGCTTCGGGCCTGCCCAAGGTTTCCCCGGAAGAAAAAACGCGTGAAGTACGTGTAGGGGTAGAGGAAAAGGCGGAATCACCTGTCGCCGCGGAAAAACCGGTGACCACTGAAGCGGGTGGCCCCTCTTCGATTCCTGATCATAGCGGAGAAGCGGCGAAGAGGAAGGAGGTTGACTCAGTTCCGCCTGAAGAATGCGCCGATGAAGAATCGATGCCTCGTCTTGAGGATCTGGTCGCACGACTTCCCGACTCAACTCGCAAAATCCTGGACGAGAAACTCCGGGCTCAGTTCCGCGGCGTGCGACGCTACAACCCGGAGGAACTCGTCTAGCCCGAAAATTTCACAAACCTTCTGCTACGACCACGGATATCACTGCGTCTCAACCCCTTCCCTTGCTCGGCGACCTCAGAGGGTTCCAACACACTGTCGCCCGCCGATCTGCGGAAAGGCCCTGATACGCAGCGATCTACGCTGTCTCGCCGCGAAGTGTGTGAAATGTTCGGGCTAGCCCGCTTTTCTCACAAATTCCCGGGGACCGTATTGTGGCAAGACGCGTTTTCCCCAGCGTTGCTGCTTGCCGGCCACAAAAAGCGGGCTACTCCCAAATCCTACCAATCTCGGTGTGGCGCACCCAGCCGGTTTTTCCGTTATCTAGATTAAGGAAGTAGTAATCCTCGTGTTGCTTTTCAATCGTGGCGAGTTCTCCCGCGCGGAGGTAACCGGCTTCCGGGCTCTGGGAGCTGGGAGCCACCAGAAGTGGCGTATCATTGTTTAATATAATGCTCGCTCTGCTTCTCTTATGGTAATCTATAAGCGCGGTGGATGCCGCGAGAATCAGGAGAATTGCGGCAGTGAGCAGTGTACGCGTAAAGAAATCCCCACCGCCGTAGAGCTTGGGAATTATAGTGAACGCGAGGGCGCTCCAGAAACTGCCGGCGAGTAGCCAGATCCAGGTGTTAAGCGGTAGAAGGCTGGCAAACCGGGTGAGGGGGCCGTATTCCGGTAGGGGAAGTTCCGCGGCCTCACGAACGAAGGAGAGGTTGGCGAGGGCTTCCGGGTTAGTGGGATCGAGTGCGAGGGCCTTTTCGAAATGCAGGATAGCTGGACCACTCTGACCGGTGCGATAGAAGGCGTTCCCAAGATTGTAATGAAGGGCGGCCGATGCGGCCTCTTCCAAGGCTCTTTGGTAGAGTCCAATCGCCTTCTCGTACTCACCCCTGCTGTAGGCTTCGTTCGCTTCACCGAAGAAGACTTCGGGGGACTGGGCCGGCAGCGCGAACGGAAACGTCAGGAGAAGCGAGAGGAGGTATGGCGACTTCAACATTGAGTCCTAACGCAGCCTTCGGCCGCAATGAAACTGGAAGACCGATACAGAAAAGGGGTCACAGAGCGGCACAGAGAAGCCTAGCGCAGCGGCGCTGCAACCAAAGAGATGAGAAAAACCATCCCGCTGAGCGGGACACGCGAATGGACACGAATGACGGAGGAAGCCCCACGGATTCGAGAACGCCGCGGATTTGTTCAACGTCCAACATCGAACGTCCAACATCGAAGTAGGGACCTTCGGTGTTCGAAGTTCGATGTTCAAAGTTCGATGTTCGGTCTCGTATCCACCGCCATGGTCTCGACCGCAATACTGTGAATACCAGCCGCTTATACTCCAAAACGTGTTCATAAAACTAAGTTTTCTAAGCGAACCATTCTTTTCTGAGGAGCAGAACGATATTCCTTGAAGATCAACAGGTTCTAAATGCGGCAAAGGAATATCTTCTTAAGGAAACAAGCATTTTCAAGTTAGTAGTCTGTGGCCCTCTGTGACCCCGATTTAATTATGATCTAACTGTTTGTTCCTAACTCACTTCCATAGCTTATCTTCGCAAATCGCATAGTTCTACACGATCTCATTTTAGATCGGAAAGAGCCGCCACGAGCTGGGTGAGCGTTTTATTCCATTGGCGCAGCGTTCTCTCTTTACTCTTGCTTCCCGCGAATCGGATCGCGTCGGCCTCTTGAAAAAACTGTTCTACTTCTTCGACGAGTTCGGGTGGCGCCTCTACGCTGGAGAAAAACTGCTGCAGCTCGACCAGAGTGAGGGTCTCAGCTTCCGACTGAAAATGCCTTCCCAAACTCTCCTGAATGGCACGCTGCGCGAACGCGAAAAAGGAGGAGGCATCTTCGCCCGTGGCGGCTGCTTTGGCCTTGTTTAGCCAATTCCGCATCGCTTTTCCGGCCCTCCGACGGCGTGCGTAGTCCACGTCTTCGCGGAGGCGAAGCTGCCTTTTGCGTATGAGATAGACTCCCGTAAGGAGCAGAAAGGGTAACATCTGGGCGTAATAGAAATCGACACTGCGAAATGCGGGCAGGATCGCTGGGACCCACCGACCGGGGAGGAGCTTAATCGGGAGAATGCTTCTCTCGCGGACCGGGCGAGAGGCAGAGCCGGGTTCGCCGCGCCCACCTCCGTTTGCAACGAGGGGAACAAATGTCTGAGTTGGTGGGGCCGGGTTCACCTTTAAGGCGATAGCCTTCGGTGTAAGTTCGACGTATTCGGAGTCTTCGGGGTTGAAAAAGCTGAAATTTACTGTGGGTGATGCAGTAATGGTGGTCGATTCCGGAATAAGCACGTATTCAAAGGTCTTGGTTCCGCTATAGTTCTGTTCATCTTGAGCCACAAAATTCGATTTTGGGGAATATGTCTTCCAGTCGTCGCCCACCGCGACGTCGAGGGGTTGTATGCGATCAAAGTTACCTTCGCCGGAGATCTCGACCGTCAGGGTGATGGGATCACCCGCGTTGACCTCCTTTGAAGAGAGGTTCTGTTTGATTGAGAAGAGTCCAATGGCACCAGAAAAGCCAGTAGGCTTTCCCTTCTCCGGAAGGGGTGCGATTTCGAGGGGAACCTTTTTTGTAGAAGGCCTTAATTGTCTCCGATCTCGTAAATTACCGAAACCAAAAAAGTCGTCGTTAAAGAAGCGGTCAAAGGAGGAAGAACGGGAACGGCTCCGCTGGCGCGGAAATGTAACTTCGATTGGAAGTTCGTATTCAATATCATGCGTGCCTGCTTTGAGGGGAGTTACTATCACGGGGAAGGAGTAGACCTGGTAATTGAGATTGTTTCTTCGTGCCCCCGCGGTATCCGCTGCCTTGGGAGCTTTACTCTGCGAAAAGGCGTCTCCTTTTTGAGTGAGGTCTATAAAGGAGACATTGGTGATGGAAGCGTGAACAAAGAGATTCAGTTTATAACGTGCCCTCTGACCCACGTAAATTGGCCCTTCATAGGGCTCCAATTCGAGGAATGCTGCTTCTTCCGGAGTTACGTTCCTTTTTCCATCGGGCGGGAGGACAGTCAAGGTTGCGGCAGGGACGATCGCCCTTCGACCCTCAATTTCAAGATGATAGGTCGGTATGATGAAAGTTCCGGTCTTTTTGGCGAGGGCTTGGAAATTATACGTATTGGTAGCGACCGATTTGATTCTCCCATTGATTATCGAACTGTGCATACTTTGGCTCGTTGCCAGATAATCGATCTTGAGACCATCTACCTTGAGCTGGATCCATCGTTTCGGTTGGTCATCGCCTTCGATTGATACTTTGTAGGTTGCCGTCTGCCCGAGAGTAACGGTAGCGGGACTGATGTTGCTGGTAACGACCGGCGCCTGCCCAAGCGCCCACGCGCTTCCCCACAGAAGGAAGAAATAAAGGGGGCCGATACTCTTCGGAGTCAAAAGCATCACCAGTCCTTCAGGGTTCTCTCTCTTGCTCTCTTCGGATCGTCGATCTCAAAAATCGCAATCGGGAGTTTCCTTTCTTCGCTCTTCATGGAATCGAGCAACTGACGGGCTTCTTCACGAGTCATGCGGCCCGAGGCCACCTGTGGCTCCCGTTCATCTCCTTCATCTGTTTCTTCAGATTCGCTCGTCTGCTGCATCTGCTCTTTCTGATTTTCCTCCTTTGCATCTTCCTGCTCTGCAGGTTCATTTTCGGCCGACTGCTCCTCTTCACTCTGCTCACTCTCACTTTGTTGCTGGCCCCCGTCCGGCTGTTCACTATCGCTCTGCTGCTGCTCCTCGTCCTGCCGTTCACTCTCCTGACTCTGACTGCTCTCCTCTTGGTTTTGTTCTTCGTTATTCTCCTCGTTCTGCTGTTGTTGTTCCAATTGTTTCTTGAGCTCTTCCAGCCGCTTCTCCAGGAATTCGGTGTTGAACCTGGCGTCTTCGTCCGCGGGGTCGAGGTTGAGAGCGTTTTCGTAGTCTTTCAGACCCTTTTCCCAGAGCTCAATAGTTGACTGGGGATCGGTCTGGAGAGTGGTCTGTCCCATTCGGAAATGGGTGTTTCCGAGGTTGTAAAATGTGTTTCCTTGCAATTCCAGGTCTTCCGTCTGGAGAGCGTTCTGGAGTGCTTCTTCAGCGTTATCAAAGGCACCTTCACGGTACTGAGTTGCGCCAAGATTGAACTGCAAACGCGAATCTTCCGGCGACTTCTCGATCGCTTCCCGGTATTGTCTTTCCGCCTCTTCGAAATCCCCTTCGTTGTAGAGGTCCTGGGCATCTTGCGGCGAGGCCTTGATGGGTTCTCCTGTCACGAGAAAAAGGGACAGCACGAGCATGCTTGCCCATCGCAAGGGCATTGGTGCCCGAATTACTCGCCGGCGCCTTGTGCTGAGGAATGACTCCATGATGAGCGCACAAACGGCCAGACCGAGGGGCCATTGAAATCGCTCGTGGGGAATTTTATGAAGCCTCGCCTCGCGTTCCTGCTTCGGAATCGACTGGAGACCGACGTTGTAGACCTCCTCCAGACCTTCACCTGTGCTTCCAAGGGGAACGTAAAAACCGCCCGTCGAAGAGGAGATTTCCGTGAGGGTTGTCTCGTCGAGCCGCGTCTTTACGACATTTCCCCGATTGTCGCGAAGAAAATCGACGCTCCCGTCTTCCATTCTGACCGGGATGAGTTCTCCGCTCGGGCTTCCCACTCCCACCGTGTAAATTGTCACTTTTCCCTCTGCCGCGAGGCGAGCTTGTTCGATTCCCGCCGCTTCCAGGTCTTCGCCATCGGTAATGAGAACGAGGATTCGAAAATTGTCGTCCTGGGCGAAAGAAGCCTGGGCTTCCGCGATTGCAGCGGCCATATTCGTTCCTCCCAGGGAGATGATGTTAGTGTCGACCGTTTCCAAGGTCTGACGATAAGCGTCGTAATCCAGAGTTAGAGGGCATTGCAGGAATGCGCTTCCAGAAAATGCGATGAGACCCACGCGATCGCCTTCAATTCGCTCCAGGAGATCGAGTATGGCCAATTTTGCCCGGTCCAGCCGGTTCGGCCTTATATCTTCGGCGAGCATGCTTTTGGAAGTATCGAGTGCAATTAGAATATCGATTCCTTTGCCTTTTGTTTCCTGCCAGTCGTAGCCCCACCGGGGTCGCGCCAGTGAAATCGCTATTAAAACGATCGCCAGGATAAGGAGGACGGCTTTAAGATTCCTTTTTCGAGTGCTTAGGGAAGCGGCGAGATCCTCGATCAGTTTTGATGCCGCAAAAGACGCCAGTCGGCTCTTCTTGGATCTCTCCAATTGCAGGTAGAGTAGAGTCAGGACAGGCAGCAGAATTAGAGCCGCGATGAGCCAGGATGTACTCTCAAAAGTCATGATCAAAACGACTGTTTATGTCTCTGCCGAAAAGGAAAGAGAATCTGATGCTTGCGGTATTTCGCCATCCCTTTTGAAGTCATGGAAGCCTTCGAAATCGAGAATTGGAAAGGAGTTGCTCCAGGCCCAGGAGGATGAGACCAGCCAGAGCCGGCCACATAAAGAAATCCGTAAAGCTGGCGCGAAATTTCAGTTTAATCTCAGATTTTTCGAGTTCATCGATTTCGTCATAAATATCCTCCAGGGTCTCCAGGTCGGTGGCTCGAAAAAAGCGCGCCTGAGTAATTTCGGCGATTTTACTTAGCGATTCGATGTCGATATCCGACTTCGCAGGCCGTAGCAGGACCTTGCCGCGCCGGTCGCGCACCGGGTTGCCCTGCCGATCCAACCGGTAGGGCATCGGCACTTCTCCTTCCCGGCCCGCGCCAATCGTGTAGGTCTTGATGCCGAAAGCCGCGGCCGCCTCCGCTGCCGCGATGGGGCTTATCTTTCCCCGGTTGTTGGCGCCATCGGTCAGAAGGATGAGTATGCGGCTCTTGGCATTCTGTGCTCGCAATCGATTAACGCTCATACCAATTGCTGAACCGATCGCGGTGCCGTCTTCGACGAGGCCAATTTTCAGGCGCCCCAGGTTTTGCAGGAGCCATTCATGATTCAAGGTTAATGGACTTACCAGGTAGGGCGCACCCGCAAAAGCGACAATTCCTATTCTGTCGTTGGGTCGCTTCTCTATGAAGTCCTCCATAACCTGCTTAACCACCGTCAAACGATCCGTGGGTTTACCCTTAATCTTGAAATCATGCGCCCACATCGATGAGGAGAGATCTACCGCCAGGACGATATCGATGCCGCTTGACTCGATTTCGTTGATACCGCTGATCCATTGGGGGCGAGCCAAGGCCATAATCAGACAAGTGAGGGCAATCAGGCGCAGTTTGATGAGAAAGCGTCCCGGCCGGCTGCGGACAAAGGCCGCCACCTGCCGGGCCAGTCCCGTGGCAGGAAATCGAACGGCGGCAGCTGTGCCACGGCGGCCTTTGAGTAGCGCCAAAATAGGAATAGCCAAAAGCAACCAGAGAAATTCAGGTGTTGCGAAGGCAATTTTCTCGAGGAAAGAAACGAGATTCTCAATGACATTCATTCGAGGACGGCGGCCTTCATTTTTTGTTTCAAGTAGGTTTCTTCGATGAGAGTCTCGGCTTTCCCGTAGAGGTCGCTCATACCGCTAAGCCCAAAGGCCTGCCGCGCGAATTTGGCCATGTCGCACTGCCGAAGAAAATCGGAAAAGGTGTCTGCCAGCTTTTCTTTTATGAGATCGTGGTCCTGAATGTGGGAAAGGAATTCCTCGGTGGTAAATTCCGGAGCAGGAAGTGCGAACTGGCGCTCAAGAAAATAACGTACTGCGTCTGAAACGGCAATGGAAAACTCTTTGTCACAACCCGCTTTCATGAGCGGGCGAGTAGCCCTGAGATCCTCGAGGGCCTGATCATAGGGATCGATGGGAGGGACAGCTGGCCTGCTCTTGAGCCTTTTAACAATGAAATAGATCAGGAAACCGAGAATAATCAGGACGAGGAATGCGGCTCCCGCAATCAGGTAGGGAAACCACGGATTCGGAATCGATACGGGATCTCTAATGTCGCGAATGTCACCTGGCTCCTCCGCGGAAGGAAGCTGTGATTGAAGGGGAGGTGACGGCAGGGGCGTATCCGGAATAGGCGCTATCTGGATAGGTGCGTTGGCGCCGGATTCCGCTCCCTCCTCGCCGTCAAGATTCGGGATTGCGACCTGGCCCTGTAGTTGCGCCATCGCTGTCAACATGAGGGTGTAGATAAGTGTGGCAGGATTGCACCCGCGGGAACGCGCTTTCCGCCCTCTCGGGGAAGTTGCGTTCAAGAAGGTCCCTGAATGTCGTGGAAAGCGCGCCTTCGGGCTTCCTAAGCGTGACGGATTACGGCGTGGAGAAGAGCATACTTTTCGAGCCTCATTCATCTCCTTTTTTCCCGCTTCTGAAAGAACTCTCGCAGTGCGTTCATATAGGGAGTATCCGTGGACACGGAAAGATTATCTACTCCGCTCTGGCGAAAACCGCGCAATAGACTCTCGTATCGCACCTTGTTCTGATGCGCGTATAAGCTTCGCAGTTGGGAGTTGGCGGTATCGATTTCGACCATTTCACCGGACTCGGCATCTTCCAGTGCGATAATTCCAACGTTAGGCAATGCAAACTCCCGTGGATCGGAGAGGTCGATGCAGATCAGGTCGTGCCTTTTGTTGGTCAGCGCAATCGTCTTGAAGATAACGTCTTGCCCTTTCGTCTGAGGGCGTATCCATGCTAATGATTCTTCCGTTAGAAAATCGGAAAGGAGAAAAGTAATCGCTCGCCGGCGGATGATGCGGTTGAGCGTATTCAAGGCCAGGGTAATGTCTGTTCCGGTGTGTTTCGGTTCAAAGAAGAGGATCTCCCGTATGACCCTCAATACATGCTGGCGTCCCTTCTTTGGGAGTATCACTTTTTCAATCTGATCGGTAAAGAGAAGGAGCCCCACCTTGTCATTGTTTCGCGTCGCGGAAAAAGCGAGGACGCTGGCCATTTCGGCGGCCAGTTCGCGCTTGCTTTGCTCGACAGAGCCGAAGTCGCCTGAGGCGCTGAGGTCTACACAGAGCATGATCGTCAGCTCGCGTTCCTCCCGATACTTCTTAATGAACGGTCTATCCATCTTCGCGGTGACATTCCAGTCGATGTCGCGCACATCATCACCCGGAGTGTACTCGCGAACTTCCTCAAAATCCATTCCCTGACCCTTAAAGACACTATGGTAAGCGCCGACCATAGATTCAGTCACAAACCGGCGACTTCGAATCTCAACCTGACGGACCTTCTTTAAGATCTCCTTGGTTATCTCCGCGGTTTCAGGCACCTTACATCCTTTGTTTTACGGCACCGGTATAGTTTCGAAGATGTTCTGAATCATGTCTTCGCTCGAAATGTCTTCGGCTTCAGCCTCATAGGTGATAATAACCCGATGCCGGAGCACATCCATCCCGATCGTTTTGACGTCCTGTGGGGTGACGTAGCCGCGGCCCTCGAGGAAGGCCCATGCTTTTGCGGCCAGAGTGAGGTTGATGGTGGCCCGCGGAGAGGCGCCGTATTGGATGAAATCCTGAATGTCTTTGAGGTTGAACTTTTCGGGTTCTCGGGTGGCAAATACGATATCGACGATGTAGTCCCGCACCTTCTCATCGATATAGATATCGTTTACGGTATTGCGTGACTCGATAATCCTGGCTGGATCGATGACGCCGTTCACTCCTGTCTGAGGCGTCGTGGAGGCCATGGTGTCGAGGATTTTGCGTTCTTCATCGCGGCTGGGATAGCCGATTTTGAGTTTCAGCATGAACCGGTCAAGCTGTGCCTCCGGCAGAGGGTAGGTGCCCTCCTGATCGATCGGATTCTCCGTTGCCAATACCAGGAAAGGGTCGGGTAGCGGGTAGGTATTCTCGCCGATCGTTACTTGCCTTTCCTGCATGCTCTCGAGGAGAGCGCTCTGTACTTTGGCAGGGGCGCGATTGATCTCATCGGCGAGAATCAAATTTGCGAAAACCGGACCCTTCTTGGTGGAAAACTCGCCCTCACGGGGATTGTAGATGAGAGTGCCGATAATGTCGGCGGGCAGGAGGTCAGGCGTGAACTGGATCCGCTGAAACTGTGCCTCAATGGCCGCAGCCAGCGTGCGTATGGAAAGGGTCTTAGCCAGACCCGGCACTCCTTCCAGGAGAACATGGCCGTTAGCCACGAGACCGACGATTAATCGGTCCACCAGATATTTCTGACCGACGATTACACGGCCAATCTCTCTCTGGAGAAGACTTACCCAGTTTGAAGACTCTCTTACCCTCTCATTTATCTCGCTGATATTTGCTTGCATAGGCTATTCGACCTTAACCAGTTTCTCTAGTCAATTTCTGCGTTTGGTCTTTAAAGCTGACAGATCTAATTTGGCAAGGTTTCATTAGAATGCGGTGCCGAAACTCAGCCGAGACTCCAGTCCAAGAAAAAAGAGTCGACTCGACTCATTACAACCGGGCAGCCTCCTGGACTGGGCCATCCTCTTATGGTTGGGTGTAACGATCGGTTATGCCGTCTGGAACTTGGGAGGCCATCATCCCCAAGCGGAAGCCGGCCTATCCGTATTAGTTGGTGTGTTGCTGATATTGCATGGCTGCTGGGTCGGATTACAGCCGGAACGACCAATACGGTTTAATCGGTTGGGTTTGATTTTTATTCCCTTCCTGCTTTACGCCTATGTCAGCTACCGTCTGGTCACACCGACTCCCTGGTGGGGAAGGGAAGAATTTTTTGTCCTCGCTCTCGGTGGTGTGATATATTGGGTCGCCATCCATAATTTGCGTGAAAAGAGGCAACTCTGGATATTGATCTCCTGGATTGCTTCCGTGGGTCTTGTCTCGCTCTATTTTGGTGCCAGAGAATTCTTTGAAGACCCGACCTGGCTGCCGATGGGCAGGCGGCAGTTTGAACAGTACGAAGGGAGGGCGTGGGGAACTTTTGGGTCGCCGAATAATTTTGGCGCCATGATGGGATTGTTGGCTGCCTTCCTCATGCTCGTGGCATGCACCCGCAGAATCTCTGTTATGGCAAGGATTCTTTCCGGTCTTTTGACGGTTCTCTTTATCGCCGGCCTTGTCATGTCGGGCAGTCGAGGCGGTTGGATCGGTTTCCTTGGGGTATGCATGGCTCTACCCTACTTCACGGCAGGGAAGGGCTCTGGAAGGATCATTGCCTGGACGGTGACGTTGGCTGGAACCACGGTAATCATCCTCCTGCTCTATGCAACTGTCCCCATTTTCAAGGAGCGAGTTGACCGGGTATTTGAAGAACGAGGGGAAAAAACTCGCAAGTGGATGTGGCAGACCGGTGCGGAGATCTTTGCTAAACACCCGTTTCTTGGCACGGGAATCGGTAGTTTTGAAATGGTCTTTGAGCGCTACCGGAACCCGGAGGCGCAGATTGGGCCCCGATACACCCATAATGATTACTTGAATACGCTGAGTGACCTCGGTGTGGTCGGATTCCTCCTCTTCTTCGGACCGGCAGGATATCTCGTTTATAGAGGATGGGAAACATGGAGGCGTATTCCATTTCTGGTTTTGCCCAAGGGGAAAAAGCATCGCGTAGTGCCGACATCGAAGGTTTTCCTTGGGGCAATCCTGATCAGCGCGCTTGGCTTCGCCATCCATCTATTCGTCGATTTTCACCTGAAGATCCCGGCTCTCCTCTTTGTCGTGGCGACATTCTTTGCCTTTGTTGTCAAATTCACTTCCAGGCGTAGTCTCGTTCTGTCTCATTGGCGCTTGTTCCCTCTCCTTTGGCTCTCGGTGTGTATATTGCTCGGATCCGCCATCGGAATAAAGGGGGCGATGACTTTTCTGGCCGCGGCGCGTCACCTCGAAGGTGAAGAAAGCCTGGATTTTTATAATGAAAACAAGAGCCGACTTCGCGGTAATCTGGCATATTTGCAGGAAACGATGGGGAGTTTTCGGGAGGCACTGGTGTGGAATGAGGAGCATGGTCTGGCCTGGAGTGACCTCGCATTGACGGTGCTGCAGACTTACTCCTGGAAGCGCGATAACGGTGAAGCAACAGGTAGCGAAGCGCGGGAGAAGGCGGCCAGGGCTATTGCAATCAGTAACGAGTTGTGGGCCGCGCACGCCCACTACGGTATGGCGCTTCTCGTAGAGGGCCGCCCCTTTGAAGAGGCCCGCCCTTATTACGAGAAGGCCGTCGCCCTTTGTCCGAGCAATGCTACTGCCTGGCTCTACTACGAGCAATGCTACTGCCTGGCTCTACTACGCGAGATTTCTATATCTCGATCCTTCCAAGGATGCGGAAACTTCGCGGGCCCACGGTATTTTGATTCTCGGAGCATTAGGTGATGATATTGATGGCCTTATGTAAGTTAAAGACGAAATCATCACAGAGTGCGGGAGTGGATTCAGCGCCCATGGAAGACTTGAGGCTGAGAACCAGTTGCCTGCATGCAGCAAGAATTCTGGCTGCGTTATGATTACGGATCATACATCGATCTTCATCGAAGAAGCGATCCCTGGGGTAATGATTTTTATTTTCGATCGACCAATGGTTGCGAATTTTCGAGAGGAACTGTTGAGGGCTCAAATCGGCGGGATCGAGACTGCTTACGTAGTAAGAGCGTTCAGAGGAAGGTTCAGCTTTGTTTGGATAATGGAAGGTGCGTTGCACACAGGCGAACTGGCGGGCATGGGGCAGGCCGGCAGAGGGAGCGCTTAGAGAATGGGTTGCTATTTGACGTATTTCGAGTCGCCCATGGTCATTGTCCACGGTTTGGTGGAGAAAAAGGGGGTGGAGCTGAAGAGATTCTGAGCGTATTGATGCATGTTGGGCTGATTGTCTTTAATTTGAATAACATAGTCAGCACTGAGTTCTTCGACGACGATGTGGGCAGTTTCTTTTTGATTATGCATGGCGTCGAAGGTGAAGGTGGAGCCGTCCAAAATGGGCATCTTTCGCAAGAGAGTCTGGGCGGCGGTGATCGCGTTGGATTTATCGGCGGTAGCGACTTGGGCTAAGGTTTGAGCGCTTTGGTGATCGACTGCGGCCACCAGGTGCAGAGCCTTTGATTCTTCGGTGTTTGTGCCTTTGAGGGTCTTGCCGTCGACGGCAATATCGCGGGGCAAACAGCCGTCTTGTAAGCAGATGAATTCGGTGAGGGTTTTATCGAAGAGCTCGGCCTTTACGTTTTGCAAGACCCGATAGAAGACATCATAGCAAGGGGCCTTATAGCGGCCTGTTTTGGGGTTTTTCCAGGAGCGTAAGGCGCGCAATTGGGCTTGATTGAGATGATGGGCCAGGCGCACGATGCCCTTGAGGGTCTGTTTGCCGCACATCGTGCCGAGCACAATCATGCTCAGGACCGTGGCGAGCCGATATCTAAGGCCCGCTTTACGACGGAAGTCTTCTATCTGATTGAAGCGTTCCCACAGGCTGCTCATCTGTTCCACTTTGAGGCAGACCGCATGGGAGTTATCGGTTTCATTGAGCGCCTGGCTCTGTGCCGCGGGCAATGGCCCTGAAGCGCGCAAAAGCTCAAGGGCATTAGCCTTGAGGGGTTTGACCCAGATCTGCTTGGGACGCTCATGGCGTTGATAGAAATCTTCGCGTTGGCGGCCATATCCCGCGCTCAAGCCCAAGGGCGTCCACCCGCTCGCTTCGTAGCAAGTGCCCCGGTGAATCTGTGGGTCCACGAACGTTTCCGCTACTAAGGGACGATAGCCAAAAGCCTCCTGCCAGTGATCGGCTAAGACTCTCAGGCACATACCCAACGTCTTGGAGGCCAAATTTGCAAGATCCACCCCGGGCAAAATCAGAAAACGCCGGTTCTGTACTACCAGTTTCAATCGTGCATGCCGTTGCGCCCCGTCCCACCCGATCCATTCGTCTCGATCCTTCAGCCGGTAGGATGCGGCCCCCCACAAGAGCAGGCCCATCCATTGCCCGTCGATCTGCGCCACATAGCGCAGGGTCTCTCCTGCGCTGCCCGCACTGTGTAAATAATGATGTTGTTTCAATAGATCATTGAATCGCTCCTGCTCTTCGGGCAGGACCAGACGCAGAGTTAAACGATCTATCGAAGGATTCAGTTGGTAAGATTTTTTGTCTTTCATCCCATCTTAACATGACTGATTCCCTCGGGTTTGTTTAGCTCTTTTTTTATCTTCTTGCTTATCAGCTAGTTGCTTCCTGGAATCCTTTTACCCTGTCTCGTTCACCCACCTTCTCATAATTGCGTTGACCACAATAGTCGCCCTTCTCGCAACCAACACAGGCAGGTACACGCGAACGACAAAACTTTTCGCGGGTTTTATCCTGGTTGTCTTCGTTTACATGGTATTTTGGGCCTTTGAGCATTTTCACAATGTCGTCCCGCTGGTTGCGCCTGTCGGCTCTGCAATTTCGACAAGCCTCCTCGGCGCCATGGTGCAGCTCCTCATCGAAGAGAGACAGAAGGGCCGAATCAAAGGTATGTTTGGCACTTACCTCTCGCCGGAACTCGTGACTACCATGATCGATTCGGGCGAGGAGCCGCAATTGGGTGGGGAGAACGCGATCATTTCCGCCTATTTCAGCGATGTGCAGAGTTTTTCTGCATTCTCCGAGAAGCTTAGTGCTGAGGGACTGGTCGATTTGATGAACGAGTATCTGACAGCCATGACCGACATTCTCATGGAGGAAGGTTGCTATGTTGATAAGTATATCGGTGATGCCATCGTGGGGATTTTCAATAAACCGGTTGCACTTGAAGATCACGCCCTGCGTGCCTGTGTCGCCTCTCAGGTGATGCAAATACGGCAGGTGGAGTTGCGCGAAAAATGGAAGTCCGAAGGAGACAAATGGCCGACAATTGTCGGCGAAATGCAGACGCGCATGGGGGTCAACACGGGTGACGCCACGGTCGGCAACATGGGGTCCGAAAAGCGCTTCAACTATACCATGATGGGCGACACCGTGAATCTGGCTGCGCGGTGCGAAAGCGGGGCAAAGGCGTATGGCGTCTATACCATGATTACGGGGGAGTCAAAGGTCGAAGCGGAGAAATTCGGCGATGATTGTGTATTCCGCTTTCTCGATAAGATTATCGTCAAAGGGCGCACTCAACCGGCGGTGATGTATGAAATCATGGGCCTTCGAAAAAACATGTCCGAAGAGGCGTTCGAGTGCAAGGAGGTCTATGATAAGGCGATGGATTTCTACCTGGGGCAGGATTGGGATATGGCACTGGCCTATTTTGAGAAGTCGCTCAGCATGGAGCCCAACCGGTCGGAATTAAACCCCTATTGTCCGACGACGCCGTCCGATGTGCTTATCGAGCGTGCCCATGAGATGAAGGCGAGCCCCCCTGGAAAGGATTGGGACGGCGTATACGTTATGACGACCAAATAGCCTGGAAATCTACTGCTCTTGTTTGAGAAGCTCGAGAGCTACCGCGACCATGCCCTTTACGCCGGTTTTTATGGTCGGTTCCGGCAGCGGTGCAAAAAGGGGCGAGTGAAGAGAGGGGAGGGGGGTGTCGCTCACCAGGCTCTGTTCCCATTCTTGGGGTGCGACTCCACCCAGCCAGAAGAGACTGATGGGCACCTTCTCTTCGGTGCGGCCGTAACGTCCAAAGTCCTCCCCGGCCATGACGGGTTTGGTCGAAACTACCTTTTCATTACCCAGCCATTCCTTCATTGTCGCTGTCAGGCGTTCCACAAGCTCGGGATCGTTGTAGAGAGAAGGAGTATACTCATCGCTCAGTTTGACCTCTGGATAGAGTTCCTTCGGCAGACCTGCCGTAATGGCCACTCCTTTCGCTATTCGCTGAATCGCCCTAATCGTGCGATCTCTTGATTCATCCGAGTAAGTTCGCACTGTGAGCTGGAGGTTCGCTTCGTTCGGTATTATGTTGTGTTTGGTGCCTCCATGGATCGAGCCGACTGTGACAACAACAGGCTCCAAGGGGGATGTCTCCCGGCTCACGATATTTTGTAAGGACAGAACAAGCTGACTCGCCAGCACCACCGGGTCTTTTGTGCGATGGGGATAAGCCCCGTGTCCGCCTCTCCCCTTGACCAATATGTCGACCGAATCGACGTTGGCCATCGCGTAGCCGCTCACATATCCTATCTTTCCCGCCGGCAGTGAAGCGCTCACGTGAAAGGCGAATGCAAAATCGGGTACCGGATACTCCTGAAAGAGTCCGGCTCCGAGCATGGCCTTTGCGCCCTGGCCAACTTCCTCAGCCGGTTGTCCTAAGAGAACGATAGTGCCGTTCCATTCGCTTTGGCGGTTGGCGAGAACACGAGCGGCTCCCACCAGAACAGTCATGTGAATGTCATGCCCGCAGGCATGCATGACAGCTACCGGATCCCCCGTGCCGTTCGTTGTTGGCACTCGACTGGCATATTCGAGTCCAGTTGATTCCTTCACCGGTAAAGCGTCCATATCTGCGCGCAACAGGAGGGTCGGGCCCTCTCCATTTTCCAATAAGCCTACGATTCCTGTCATACCGTACCGCTCGCGTACTTCGAATCCTGCTTTCCGAAGTTCAACTGCCAGGCGTGCGGCTGTTTCGAACTCCCGTGTCGATAGCTCAGGGTTGGCGTGAAAATGTCTGTATAGATCTTCAAGGTATGCGTACTGCGCTTCGACCTTGCTTTCCAAAACATCTCGCACGATCTCCGCCGCCGCAACTCCCGGTAGATTCGCTGCGATCAGGGAAATGACGAGGTCCCATCGATTCCATTTCGATCTTCCGTGCATTCTCATCACCACGGTTCTCAATCTAGCTCTCTCTTTCGAATTCGCAATGTCTTATTCCAAGGCTCTGGGCGCTTATGTAGTTTAGCCTGTAAATCGCATGAGATTTCCGGTCTAGCAGGGCGTGGCAATCTCATAGGGTGTGCGTGGGTCGCCTAATCCATTAATAAAACTAATTGATTGCTTAATTAAGTTTACTTGCTTCCCAAAGTCCCCGTCACAATGGCTCAAAGACTGATGCATTCGCCAAAGTGACTTGACAGCGAAAATTTAACTAATTAATCAATCTGTTTATGGATTTAAGGAAAGAACGAGGCGAAAAGACGAGAAGGAGGATCCTGGATGGAGCAGAGAGGACGTTTCTGGAACGGGGATACAGAGGAACGACGTTGGGGTTGGTGGCGAGACGGGCCGGGATTACCCAGAGTCTGATCCACCATCATTTCAAGACAAAGGAAGAATTATGGCGCGCGGTAGAGGCGAGACGATTTCGGGAAGCGGTTGAGGAGATGAAGCCGCGATTGAGTGAGGCGGCGCGGAGTGATGAATTCATTTTGAACTTTGCTTCAACCTATTTCGAATTCCTGTCGGAATCGGAGGCATTCAGGCGGCATTTAATCTGGTATCAGGCACAGGGTGACCTTCCACCAAAGGAAACGCAGGGAAGGGCGGCGCCGATAGCTGAATTGATTGCAAGCGAGCAGCGAAGCGGGAGGATACGTAGCGACATTCCGGAAGGCATCATTCTGGTAGTAATCTGGGCGATTTGCGAGGGCTGGCATACGGCGAAGCGTCAATATGGTTACCGTCTGGGTGAGAGTTTCGATTGGGAGGTAAAAGATGATGAAGTCCTGGACGCACTATTGCGGATGCTCAGAAGGGGTCTTGCTCCGGAATGACTTTCTCCTCTGAAATATTGGAATGTGCCGACACTGAGTGGATTCACTGAGGGACGCCTGTTGGAACACGAGAATCGAATTCACGCGAATTATCGTTGCACGATCGGAGTGCTGCGAGATACCCTTCTGGCGCAAACGATAGTGAGTGGGAGACGTATTCGGATTGGTAATCGGTTATATCTATGCAGCTGAAAGAAAGAGTTTCGATTGTGACGGGTGGGGGTAACGGGATCGGCCGTGCCATTGCATTGCGGTTCGCCGCTGAGGGAGCTTCCGTGATTGTAGCGGAACTGGAAGATGATGCTGGTAGGGACACTGTCGAGTCCATTACGGATTCGGGCGGCCGCGCCATATTTCATCAAGCCGATACGGCGGATTCCGAATCGGTGCGCACATCGTGATCGACGGCGGAGCTACAATCGACTAGGCGCACGATTTCGCAACCGAACGTAGGGAGCGCGTCTTGATAAGGACAGAAATTTCGGGGCTTAAGACGGTCATGGGGACCCTCTTTCTGTTTCCGTTAGTGTTTTTCTCTGGTTGTCAGACCAGTTCTCATACAGTGAAGGAAGCAAGTGCCGGGACGGTCGCTGTAATAGAGGTTAGCGAGGATGAAAATGGTGTCGTCCAGTTGGAGGCCAGCCAGGAAGCGTTGGCTCCGAATTCTCCTCAAGAGGAGGAAGCTCGCCAGTTGATTGACAATGCGAACGCCGCATTGAGGGAGGTCTTTAAGGGCGGGAATACTCCCTCGCGCAAATAGCGAAACTGGTAGGGGTCTTCTATCCTGGAAGCGCCAAATTGAAAGTACCATTAAACAGGCACTTCTGAGTATCTATAGAAGCAGTGTTCGCTGCGGCGTATCGGGCGAGCAGCAACGAGGCGGGAAGCGCGTCTTGCCGCAATAGGGGCCTCGAGAATTTGTGAGACAAGCATGCTAGAATTTAGGCCAAATATCCTTCAGCCACGAGCGTGACACACGATTGTACTCTTCTGCCAGCTGTGGATCTGTACACGGCAATTCACGGGAGCGTATTTCGGGCCGACGTAGCTTGTAGATGGAATAGAAGTACGGAACGTTAGCAACCAAAGAGACAGTAAGACCAACTACAATGTCTTGTAAGACCAGAATCACGCTGAGAAGGCTAAAGGGCTGAGTTGGGAGGCATTTGGTCTCCCGAATGTAAAGATTTAACGCAACTTAATCTATTAACTGAATACGTTTACGCCGTATTAATTCTTGGGCGTGTCCTAAATTGAATTTGGTTTAATTTCGATCTGTGACTGCATGTGCTTAGGGACATATTCCTTAACCAACCCTCTAAAGCGATCAATTTGGTATTTGTACCGGAAATTAAGTATGAAAAATCCATTCAACTTAAGGTAGTCTTTGGTCATCCCGCTCGCTATTTGTTGTCCGGAAGACCTAGTAGCAAGTGCGAGAATAACGGAACCGAGAATATCATCCTTATTCAAAATGATGACTTTTGTAGAAATCATTTCGGATTCTTGGCTGGCGATGGCAGCTTGCACTGCCTTTTGGGGAGAATTAACTGGATCTACGTGAAGAACAACAACAAATTGCTCTTCAATGTTTTCTAAGTAGGTCCATGCCTGGGAGGAATATCTGAAGTTGCTCCGGTTTTCCATAGAAAACCAAGGAGGGGCCTTGGCACAAACAATAAGAAATGCTCATCGGTCATTGATCGCCTCCGCACAAGAAAGGGCTGACGAAATTATTGAGTTGAGTAAAAATCGCTTATCCAAAGGGGCGGAATTTTATCAGGTTGTCTGCAGCGATGACTCATTTATTTTGAATTACGAAAAAAGAGGTAGAACAATATAGTGGAGACAACCCCTGAAGGCGTGCCTGACTTTAGCGTTAACCATCTACCCCAACCCCCTCAACATCCTCCCTCTACTCTTCGCTCAGTTCGCTAATCATTCCCAGCTCGGCACTCCAGAGGTAACACAGTGAAAGTGTTGCTTTGACGAAATCATAGATATCAGATTCGCCTGATGCACGAGGACCCGCCACGTTCAGGATACTGATGTTGTGCCGTTGGATAAATTTGGCGATATCAGTCGCAGTGGAATACTTACCCTTTTCCATATGCAGCACCGGTTTTCCCATCTCTTTCGCCAACTCCATCGTGTATTTGGTCCCGCCCGTGAGCGGACTCTTTGAGAAAATCAGAGTGCCGTCGAAATCCTGGACCTTGAGGCGAGTTCGCCCCCGGTAGTCGGCGCTCTCTGTCTCTTTCAGGTTGTAGCAATCGGGAATCCGCCCGTCCTCTGCTTTCCTTCCTTTCGGACACCATCCTCCGTGCGGAATTCCATTCTCGATAGCCCAGTCAAGTGCTGCGCGATCGGCCCCAGTCTGGCCGAAGCGGCGGTGGGGCCCGACTGCAAGTTTTGCGGCCAGAACCTACTGCGGAGTCAAGCCGGCCTGGACATCGAACGCTGGCATGTCGACGGAACCGCGCGCAAACCCGCATAAACAGTGTAGTTTCAAGCTAGGCTCACCGCGGGCAGCCTCATCGCGCCCAGGAAGGATGCGATCTGCAAGTCCTGAAGATATTCCAGGTAAAGCCCCGCTGAAGGGAGCACGCCCGGCTTACCGAAACTGTCGGCTTTGGCAACCGATCTACTTTGATTCTTGGTTCGGTACTCTCACGCCAAGACCCTAAGGCCCCAAGATTTATGGCAGCACTTTTCTTGCCTTTGGGTCTTTGCGTGATCCAAATTCTCGTTGTCCTTAGAACGATACCCTCAAGAACCCAAATGGGAATTGCCCGATACCTGTCTATTTCACAGATTTCTTCCAAATGAATGAGCAAATGATTGCCACTAGATATCCCGATCTTGATCTGGATCTTTCCTTTCATCCGCTGTCCTCCGCCGGACGGGCGTTCACCGGAGACCAGATTGATCATTACAACGAATTCGGCTATATGCAGCCAATTACGGTATTTCCGCAATCGTCGCTGGCGCCGATGCGGCAGCGGTTCATTGAGGCTGACCCAGCCGAAACCAGACCCCTCAATCGCCATGCGCGTCTGGGCTGGGTATTCGATATCATCGCCGACGCTCGGCTGCTCCATTTTATTGGCGACGTGCTGGGAGAAAAGCGCTATCATCTGCATCATCAGCCAGTATAATGACAAGCCGCCCGGCAGCGGCACGGTTGTGGCCGGCCACCAGGATGCGCCCTACTTCGCGATAAATGCCTGCGACTCCTTCAAGGCATGGCTGGCGCTTGAGGACGCCGATACGGGCAACGGTTGTATGTGGTTCTGTCCAGGCTCACACAAACTCGGGGAGTTACCGGTTCGGGACCCAAAAGGAGATCTGAACCTGAGCGACGATGTCCGCGAGGATGTGATCAGGAGATGCGGCAAAATTCCCATGGAAGTGAGGGCCGGGCAGGTCGTTTTCTTTTCGACGCTGCTGGTACATTTGTCTCCACCAAATCCTTCCCCTGATCGTTATCGGCGTGCTCTCACCATGGACTACACCCGTGCCGAGGTTCAGCCGCACGAACATGCGCTGGCGAAGCACGCTCCGGTACTTTGCGGCGGTCAGGACGCGTCCGGCCTCTGGTCGCTTTTGCCCCGACCCGAGTCCGAGAAATAGGAGTGATTTGCCACTTGTCTTACTCGTTGAATATGGTGGAAATCCCTTCTGTGAGACAAGATTTTGCCATTCCCATTCTCGATATCTCAGCGGAGACTTACCGTCAGGTGGTCGTTGCCTATGGAACCGAAAGGGTCTACCAGGGCCAGGTGAACACCGTCTTGATGGGCGATGGAAAGACCCTCTACGCTGTCTGGTCGATTCCGCACGGTGGTTGGTGCGGCCCGATGAAAAAGAGTGTGGATGGCGGGCTGACCTGGAGCCGACTCTTGCCGACGCCGGAGGACTGGCGGAAAGTGCGGAGCTGCCCCTGTATATTCCGATTGACCGACGGGGACGGCGTTGAGCGTTTGCTGGTTTTCGCGGGTAAAGGCGAACTGTGCCAGGCGGTGTCCGAGGATGGCGGTCTTAGCTGGACTGGGTTGCGCCCGAACGGGCTCCCCAGCATGGCGCAAACGTCACGATTCTACCGATTGACAACGGGCGGAGGCATCTGCTGCTCACGCAGCGAGATTCGCGGCCCGTGTCCGCGCCCAATGAAATGGGTTTGACGGTCTGGCAGGCAATCTCGGCTGACGGCGGGCTGAGTTGGGAAGATTACCAGGTCGCCTGCGAGGTGCCCGGGGCGGACCCCTGCGAGCCGGAATTAATACGCTCGCCGGATGGCACCCAACTGCTCTGTTTGATGCGTGAAAACACCCGGCGCTATCGTTCCCTGATGATGCTGAGCGAAGACGAAGGCCGGAACTGGTCCACTGCCAAGGAAGTGGCCCCCAGCCTGACGGGCGATCGCCACATGTCCTGCTACGCACCGGATGGCAGGCTGGTGGTGGCATTTCGAGACAAGGCGGATCCTTCGCCGACACACGGCAGCTACGTCGCCTGGGTCGGGACCTATGACGACATTGCCCATGGCCGGGACGGACAATATCGCGTGAAACTCCTGCATCAACACGGGGAGCACAAGGACGATTGCGGTTACTCGGGAATTGAATGCCTGCCCGACGGCACGATCGTGGCCACCACCTACGTCAAGTACCGACCCGGGCCCGAACTGAATTCAATCGTGAGCGTTCGGTTCAGGCTGGAAAAAAGCGATGAGGGGATCAGGGCACTCAGAGAATCCTGATTTCGGCTCGCTCTGTTCAGAAGTCCCTCGTAACTACCCTTCCACAACTGTTCCCTGAACTTTGTCTTGAACTACACCAGCGGAGGTTTTTCGATGCCGCCAAAAGAGCAGCTGTGAAATCGGCGGCATGTCTTGATATGGCAGTCGGAAAGGAAATCTGGAGTGGGTGTGATATCACTAGCCCGACCCCATTCGAAAAGCCTTTCGAGCGGGCGGATTAAGGTTCTCCGCCACGGGCGGACCAGCCTATGGCTGGCAGGTTTCGGGTTTTAGGCTGCCGGCGCTGCCGATGAGCAGGTATTGAGCGGCCATCGGCGTGGCTTGCTGCACAATACGTATATTTGCCGCTGTCTGGAGGCATACTCATCCCGTGGTGCTTTTTTCTCTGAGCTTCAAAGCGGTCAGATTCAGGCTGCCTGTTCCAGTTCCTCCCCTCGGCGTTTCTTCATCAGTATGATGCGGCAGAAGTTGTAGGCCAGAACCTTCTCGAGCAGTTCATCGCCTACCGCATCGATGCCGCGGCGGCCGAGTTCGCCAAAGGCAAATCCATCTTTAATCGTGAACATCAGCGACTCCACTGCGGAGCGATCGCGGCGTGCCTCGCGATACGCCTCGCTCTCCCAGTCCTCGGGGGTGGTCAACTTCTTGCCCTTCGCCCCACTGATACTGATCTGCTTTACCCCCATGCTCAGCACCTCCTTGCGTCCCTTCGCCGAAGCATATCCGTCATCGGTGCTGACCAGTTCAGCAATGACACCGGTGCGCTTGATCGAATCGCCGATGGCCGGCGCCAGCTCAATGGAGTCTGCCGCGTTGCCTTGCGGTACGATCAGGCTGGTGACAAAACCGTTTTCGCTGCGAACCAGTTGTGGCTTGTACCCGATCACTGGATTGCGGCTGCCCTTCTTGATGTAGGCCGCCGATCCGTCCGAGAGGCTCAGGACCTTCTGTGTGGACGGTAGCTTCTTTTCGTGAAACACCCGATCATGAGCATACTCAACAACCCGCTTGGCGTCGGCAATATCGCCCCTGATCTGGCTCAATGCCCGCTCCAGAAGCTCCCGGCGAGTGGGAGGCAGTGAATCCATCGACAGGCCCTCTTCACGGATGGCTCAGTTCCCCCGTTAGTGAGTCGGCCGCCTTGCGGCCCCGCTTGAGCAACCGCCGGTAGTGTTTCTTCAGCTTGCCCTTCGACTTCGGTTTGCCCGCGGCCAGACAAATCTGAAACTCCAGCTTGTCCATTTCCTCCAGCCAACGCCCAACCCATCCCTTGCGAAAATCCTCCAGCCCGAAGACATGCAACTTCTGACCCAAACGATTGGCCCGCATCAAAAGACCGCTCAGAATCTTCCCATCGGTGGGCCAGCAGCTGTTTGCTTTCACCGAGGTGCTGTCGATCGTCAGCTTCCCGAAATCGTCCCATTGCTCCTGGAGGATAAACCCAATCTGTTTATCAAAGATCAACTCGCGGGTCGTATGGCTGACCAGGTTCACGTTCTCCAGAATCGTCGTCACCGCCGGCATTCTCAGTCCCCCGCTCTGCAAAAATCCGTACAAGCTCATCGACTCGCGCACAAACCGCCGTGCCGGTTTCGTGGTCAACGAACCCAGAAACCCTCGAATCATCACGAACACGTATACCGCATAAGCCGGCATCCGCGGCCGGCCTGCCGAAGATTCAATTCAGCAGCCAGAATATTCTCCTCCTCGATGTCCAGCTCCGGCAGCTCCGCTGTGCGCCCTTCAAAGAACCTGCGATCTTCCAATCGAAGTTTCTTCTTCTCACGCGCATGGGCGTCCAGATCCTTCTCGATCGCCTCGATGATTTGCGCCGCGAACCCGGCCAATTCTTCAACTTCATCCAGAAAATCACGGAAATCCGTGTCTGGAACCGGCAGAATGAGGTTGCTAAGGGGCGTCTTATCGCTTTTGTTCTCCTCTGTCGCACATGTTGGCATGTTTACCTCCACGAATTTCTTAATCTTAGGTTGTTAAACACTAGCATGTTGCGACACTTTTTATCAAGCCAAAAAATGATTTTTCTCAAGTTTTTCTTGCGCCTTTTGCGCCTCTTTGCGGCCAATCAGTAGCTTTTCGGATAAGGTCTAGCCCGGACATTTCACACACATCGTAGCGAGACCGCGTAGGTTGCTGCGGATCAAGATCTTTTCGCAGTCTGGCGGTCGACAGTGTGTTGGAACCCTCTGAGGTCGCCGGAGAAGAGAAGGCTTTGAGGCGCAGTGACATCCGTGGTCGCAGCAGATGGTTTGTGAAATGTTCGGGCTAGACCCAAGCGGTTGCTTCTCAGTGTAGGAGCGCTCACGGCAACGCATGAATACTGCGCCCCGCGGTCATCGCCCGCAAACTCTCCTGCGGTAACAAAACCCCCAGGGGCGCCCGCACATGGAAAATCCTCGCCAGCCTGGCTGCCACCTGCCGACAGACCGACGGATCCTACATCGATCTGGTGGCCGCCGCCGCTGTTCGGCAGATAGCCGCTCTTGGCGCCCTCGCGCACCATCTGCACCATGCGCCGGATACGGTAATACTGCGGCCTGGAACCCGCCTTCATTTTCCTCGAACTTTCTTCATCGGTATGCCGTTAGATGGCACACCCTCTTTTCTACACTGGGCGGCATGGTGGGGCAAGTCTATCGTCCGCGCCGGCCCAGGGAGTCGCCGCTGTGGCAGTGCCTGTCCCGGCACTTCGATTCGTTCCTGGCCGACTACGAGGGGCGCTACCAGTCCCTCTACGGCTTCCTGCGGCCAATCATCAGGGAGGTGTGTGTGGTCAACAGGTTTCTGGACTGTGGCGATCTGCAGCAGGGCTTCGCCCGCGTCCTGGCCACGAGGCGTTCGCTTGCCTTTAGCCTGCTCTGCGACATGGACCAACGAAATCTCCCCGCTCAAAGCGAAAAAACCCTCCATCACCCCCACAATCCGAATGCTCATGTCCTCCCCCTCGGGTTAGCCGATTGGACCCTTCCTGCCCTGTGGCAGGTTACACGTCATTCCCAAACAGGCTCCCAGCAGCGCAAACCCCCTTTCCGCACACCTCAGCCACGGATTCCGCAGGTGCGGGCGAGGACGGCCGTGGCCCCGTATTGCACTGAGCGCTTGGAGGTTCAAAAAGCCCTACCAATACCGAGGTCGTTTACCGATCTAACGCATACGAGAGTACACAAAGAGCGTTTCTCGATTTTCTCTGCTGCTGAATAAAGATAATTGACCGCTTCTTATGAGAAATGGGCTCAAGGTAACGGAAAGTGATGACTTCCAAAATGGCTGCCCGGCCAGGGCTCGAACCTGGACTAACGGAGCCAGAACCCGTCGTGCTACCATTACACCACCAGGCAAAAAATGGAGGGAATTAGTGAATATATCGATCCGGCACCTTTGCAATAAAGAATTCCGCGGAATTTTTCTCTCAAACTGAGAAGCGGTGAGTCGATCTACAGGGCGTGTTGCCCATATTAGAATGAGACACCTCGACTCGATGGCAAAGAAGGGGCCGAATGGGGGAAATATTCAATCTATATGGGATATACATCCCATACCCATGAGTGGCGGAAAATGATAAAATAAGCTCATTATCAAAACTGTTCACCACACCAATACGGAAAAGTCCCTATGTTAAACGAAATTGTATGCGCACCGTGCGAAGGAAATGAGTCCCCTACCTGTGGTAGGACAGAACGATCGGTTCTCATCATCGACGATGAACCGCGGATACAAGAGATCATCATGGAATCGCTTTGTTCCTGGCAGATCGATTTTCATACCGCATGCAATGGTCAGGAAGTTCTGATCTCTTTGGCAAACTTCGACTACGACTGTATTTTCCTCGATTTGGTCCTGCCCCACTATGGTGGCGTCGATATTTCCGAGGCAGTTCGTCAACATGAGCGGCAGAGTTTTTCGAGACCGGCCTTTATTGTCGGTATGACCAGCAGAATTGGGGGCAGGGAGAGGAAGGTCTGCCTCGACAGCGGTATGAACGGCTATCTCACCAGACCGATTGATCCTCGATCAGTGCGGGCGGCATATACCGGGTTTCTCGAATACGAAGCCATGCTGGCCTACTAGCCCGGACATTTCACACACATCGTAGCGAGAATGCGTAGCTTGCTGTGAATCAAGGCCTTTTCGCAGTCCGGCGGGTGACAGCGTGTTGAAACCCTCTGAGGTCGCCGGGTAAGGGAAGGCTTTGAGGCGCCGTGAGATCCGCAGTCGCAGCAGATGGTTTGTGAAATGTTCGGGCTAGCCCCAGATTCAACGTAGATTGGCTGTAGCGACGTAATGGATGCCCATTGAATCTGGGGCTAGAGTATGGGGCCAGCTGTCGGACTCGAACCGACAACCTACGCATTACAAATGCGTTGCTCTACCAATTGAGCTAAGCTGGCGGGAAGGGGTGGAAAGAAAGAATTGGAGTAATGGAGTCGTAGAGTTTTCGTCAAGTTCTATTTTGGGCCTGAAATCTCACACACGTCGTCAACTTGGTCGAATTCAATGTGAATCTAGGTCGTAGTATTTCGATTCGAAGTTGAAACGACGAAATTTGCGACGAGGAGCCTCTCTCCCCGTGAGGGAATCTTTGTCGCGAGCTTCGTCGTCAACTTTGTCGAAAGCCTATAGTCGAAGAGAGCTGCGCATTGCCCAGGGACTCAGGTAACGTTGCGACGAAGCTCACGACAAAGAGTTTGAAAGGGAATCTTATCTGGAATCCTCCGTCTGCAGAGTCACTTCAATGCAGGTGCCTCCCCCGGTTCTGGGGAGGCAGCGCGCATCGCCATTGTGATGGCGTGCGATTCGGCGGACAAGGGCCAGTCCTAAACCGACACCGCGCTCATTTTTTTCGCCTGTTCCGGATGGCCGATAGAAGGGCTCGAAAATGCGTTCACGTTCGTCCGGGCTTACTCCCGGACCTCGATCACACACTGTGAGCTGTGCGCCTCTCTCTCCCAACGGTAGGACAGACAACTCGATGGGTGTGTCTTCCCCGTAGCGGCGCGCGTTTTCAAGAAGGTTGCGGACGAGACGCCGAAGCAAGCTTTGAGTTCCCATGACCTGGACGTATTCTCCCTCAATTTCGATGCCGACCCGGGCAGCTTCCTCAGCGACGAGAGCGAGCAGGTCGATGGGCTCCGTGCTCTCGAATTCATCCATTATCTCGAGGCGGCTGGCCAGAAGCAGTTCATCTATGAGTTCGTCCAGGTCGGCGATGTCCCTTGACACACGCTCGCGAAGTTCAGGATCTCTCTCTTCCGAAATGAGCTCTATAGCCATGCGAATACGAGTCAGGGGCGAGCGCAACTCGTGGGATGCTTCGGCCAGGATGCTGCGTTGCGAGTTCACCAGATGCTCTATGCGCTCCGCCGCCCTGTTAAAGCAACGCGCCAGATCGGCGACTTCATCGTTGCCTTCAACTTCGATTCGAGCAGCCAGGTCACCCGCGCCCAGTTTCTCCACTCGAACCCGCAGGCGCTCGAGGCGTCCGGTAATGCGGCGGACGACCGGATAGGCGCCGAGGGCGATGGCAGCGGCCATAAGGGCCAAATTTGCTATCCATCCAAGACCATGCCCCCCCGGGCGGATTCTGTGGCGTGCCATGAGCCAGCGTCCGTCCGGGAGGCGAATGGCTGCGGCGAGACGGGAATGACCGGAGCGGATTATCCCGCTGGTTGAGCGATCGGGCTCGGGAGTCGGTAGTGGAGCACCTGCTGCGGCGAGGAGCGATCCGTCCACATCGTGAAGGGCCAAATCGGCAGAGAGGTGTTGAGAATATCTGTTCAGTGCAGTCTGGAGTTCCTCTTTTGGTCGGTCTGGTCCCGGGAGCAACTCGCCCGAAATCGAAGCGAAAGTCTGAAGCAGGCGGCGAGTTTGAGGCCCCTGAAGCCCGGAGAATCGCACGATCGATGCAAGCACACCGAAAATAAGAAGGATGCCGACGAACGTGAGGTAGATCTGTAGGTAGAGCCGCCGCATGGCTTTTGCTCAATCCTGATTTCGCGCAAAGACGTACCCGACCCCACGAACGGTTATGACTCGGCGCGCGTGCTTCGGGTCGTCCTCGATGGCTGCGCGGAGGCGCGAGATGTGAACGTCGATACTGCGGTCAAAAGTCTCCATATCGTGACCCCGGAGATGATTCATCAGGGTGTCTCGCGACATGACCCGCCCGGCGTTCTCCGCCAGCCTACAGAGGAGGTCGAATTGGTAGCCTGTAAGGTCACGCACGCTTCCGTCGACTCGCACAGTCCGGGCGTCGCAGTCGATTTCGAGCCGACCGAATCTCATTACTGTCGCGCCAGATCTCCCGGTGTCTCCGCGGCGGCGAAGAATGGCGCGCAGCCGGGCTAGAAGCTCCCTGGGATTGAAAGGCTTTGGCAGGTAATCGTCGGCGCCGAGTTCAAGTCCGATGATTCGATCCGTCTCCTCTCCGCGCGCAGTGAGCATAAGGATCGGAATGTCCGACTTTGACCGTACCTTTCGGCAGACGTCAAAGCCGTCTCCATCTGGAAGCATCAGGTCGAGAATAAGCGCATCATGATCATCCCTGTCGAGTGTCTCGAGTCCGCTCTTTACTGAGGTCCGGGAGGTCACATCGAAATCTGCATCCGCAAGATACTTTCTTACCATGCTGGATAGCTCTTCATCATCTTCGATCATGAGGACGCGCTTCTTCATTTTAATCGGCCTGTTTGGATCGATCGAGCTCTGATCCGACGGTGCTATGAGGGCGCAGCCGGCTCTCGCTTTTCTTTCGCTGGAATGCTTCACAATTTCGATCAAATAGCTTGGCGGGGCAAGCCGGATTTCCCTATGTGCAGTAAGTCCTTCAGAAAGCGACGATCTCCCATCAACTGTAGCGGAAATCGAAAAGCTCCCGCTTTCCGACTCTTCCATATTTCATCGAATCGCTCGCGAGCGAGCTTCCTACCCTGCCGGTAAATCGATGTAAATTGGTCATATCGATCACCGTCAGGTGTAGGAAGGCCACTTGTCGAAGACTCTGCTGAACGGCAGAGCGGCCGAAGACAAATCATCCGGTCAGTGATGCTTCCTTATGTGGTCTGACAACTCGAGTCGTTGCTCCGGCGTGAGCACTTGTCCAACCTCTGCGAGCATTTCGAGCATTCCACTGGAGGCTTCGTCGGCCAACTGTAACACAGAGAGCCGAATCTCTTCCAGGGCTACGCGATCGACATCGGTCTGTGAAAACGCGGACACGAATGCGTCTCGATAGGTGTGGTGCTCAACTGACAGTTGCCGCATATTCACCATAGTATCGCCAACGATGTCTTTAATCTGGTCTCCCTGCTCATCGCTAACCTCGATCCAATCGAGGATCCAATCAAGCCTCTCCTCAGCATGTTCGCGAAAAATCGTGTCATTCGAGTGCCCTCTGTGGCCATGGCTCCAATTTGAATGGCCGGAGCGGTGTCCCCATGGACTTCCTTTGGCCGAAGTAAAGGCCAGAATCAGCGCTCCACTCGCGAGGGTAGCCCCTAGCAGGCTCCCGAATATAAAACCTCCTTGCCCTTTTCTTCGGTGCGATAGAGTGGAGTCGTCGTTATTAGTTGGTGTCCTTTTACTTTCCTGTTCCTTCATTTTTTGTCTCCTAATGTTTTCAGGCTGCGCTTCATTGCGAATCCTGTTCCTGCAAACATAGCAGACCGGCGTTTCTGAAGTATGTCCGGAAGGTAAAGTTTTGTAAAGATACGTGAGAAAAGCGGGTTACCACCACCCGAGAATTTTCCACCAGAGCATCCCGGCTGAAAACCAGATTGCGATGTGGAAGAGGGAAATGACGAAACCTATCCTGAACCATTGTGGGGCGGAGACATAGCCCAGGCCGAAGTATATGACGACCGGCCCTGTTGAGTAGTTCGTGATAGAGGCGCAGAGGTTGGAAAAGTAGGCTAAGACAGCGACGGTGAGGAGGGGAGGGGCACCAGCGCCTAGCGCGATCGCGAAAAAAGCCGCCACCATCGCCGCAATATGCGCCGTGAGCATGGAAAAGAAATACATCGAATAAAAGTAGACGAGCGCAAGAACGAGAACGAGGGCTATCCCCGGGAGACCGGCCAGTTGGCCTCCCACCGTGTCGGCAAACCAGCTCACGAACCCATGATCGCGCAGGGCGTTTGCCATGGTGAGGAGGCCTCCCACCCAGATTAAAGTATCCCATGCGTTCTTATTGCTGACAAAATCATCCCACTTTTGCGTTCCACTGAGAGCGAGCAGCGTTACGCCGATCCAGGCTACGATTGTGGTGTGCAGGCCATGGAGGCTCGTCGTCGACCATAGAAGCAGGAGAACGACGAAAACGAATGCCATCATCTTCTCGTGCTGACTCCAGGGGCCCATCGCCTCAAGCTCCCTGGCGGCATGTTCCTGTGCCGGCCTGGTATCGGTTAGGGTGGGAGTCTCGAGTTTGTGAATGACGATTGGCAAAAGCGCCAGGGTGAGCAGTCCGGGGACGATGCCGCCCAGAGCCCACATTCCCCAACCGAATTCAACCTCAAGGACGTCACTTGCCGCTTTTGCGACGAGCGGATTCGCCGCCATTCCGGTGAGAAACATTGCCGCTGTCACGAGATTGGCATGCGCTCCAACGAGAGCCAGAAAGCGCCCAATGCGTTCAGGTTGATGGTCGGGTCGTGAATCGAGGGTGCCGGCGAGAGAGTTCATGACCGGAGCGACGACCCCGCCGCCGCGGGCCGTGTTGGAAGGTACAATGGGTCCGAGTATCAGCTCCGCTCCACAGAGTGCGTAACCCAATCCGAGGGACGACTTACCCAGCCCGTGTACCATTTTCAAAGCGATTCGTCTTCCCAAACCGGTATTGATCATGCCTCCCGCGATAAGAAAAGCAGCGACGACGAGCCAGACCGTCGTGTTGCCGTATCCGGCCAGGGCCTCCTTCTCATTGAGTGTTCTCGTCACTACGAGGACGACCAACCCCAGGAGAACCATCTGTCCCATGGGAAACGGGCGTAGAATGAGGCTCAGAATGACCGCCACGAAAACAGAAAAGACCTGCCAGCCATGGGAAGGCAGGTTGTCGGGCAACGGGATATACCAGAGGACCGCACCCGTGAAGACGCAGATACCAAGTTTGGAAAGACTCTCTTTCATTCAATGATCTGGCCCACGAATCCCTCCCCACCGGTCACTACCATTGTCTCTCTTTACTTTCAATCATCGTTCAATGTCGAATTGTCCTCCCAGGTCCACCAGCACGCTCCTTAGCGCATTGGGTAGGAAGATTCTGGAAAAAGCCTGATCGAAACTCTCCCGAGATTCAAGAAATCACTTCGCTGCCTCCGAGGGATTGTTTGAGGCCGAAGGGCCGGCTTTTGCGCCGCGCCTCCTCCAGGATCGGCCGGGCTTGTTTTAGCGTCTGAGGCAGGTGCAGACGGACGTCGAGGCGGGTCCCGGTGGGGTGCGATCCGCGGACGATCCAGGTCAGGGGCGCGAAGTGGCTCACGATCGAATGCATGACGCGTTTCCTTCCGATCTTGAATCGAGTCTAAAAAAAGAGTCTCACGAGATTATATCCTCCCACGAGGAGCATTCCGAATCCAGAAATCCAGAGGAAGATGTCCCACCCAATGCCGGGGGCTATCCGCGCGTCCATCCGCTTGTAGCGGAAGTAGAGCGCGGCTCCGCCGAGCATCGGGAGCATGATGGCCTGCATGGCGCCACTGATCAGCACGAGTTTGGCCGGCGAGCGAAAGAAGACGTAGGCTGAGAAAGAGATGACCGGGTAGAGAATGCTCGCGACCTGAACCGCGCGGCGTCGATTGACCTCGGTCGGCGCCCAAAATCCGGCGACGCGAAAGGCGTCGGCGGCCACGCGCGCGGCGCCCGCGGTCCCGACGAAGAACGTCGAATAAAGCACGGCGAACGCGCCGAAGAGAAACAGGAGCTTCGCGTAATCGCCGAAAACTGGGACGTACATCGTCCCGAGCGTCGCGATCATCTCCATCCCCTTGGGGTCGAGCCCCACGCGCCAGAGAATCGCCGCGCCCAGAAGATAGAACGCGATCGTCGCGAACGTGTAGACGACCATCGAGCACCAGGCATCCCAGCGCAGGACTCGCATCCAGCCGCGGGCGCGCTTGGCCCACTCCGGCGAGTCGTCGCGTGGACCGGTGAAGCGCGCGTAGCCCTTCTCCAGGCACCAGTAAGGGTAAGCAAGCAGCTCGGCCGCGCCGACGCCAATAATTCCAAATGTCATGAGGGCCGTCGCGAGCGCGCCCTCGTTCGAGAAATTGAGTCGGAAGCTGAGGCCATGGAGGAGCTCCGAGGGCGTTACCGCCCAGGCCTCATGCGATTCCAGCGCGAAGAGGTTGCCGATCGTGATGAGCGTGAAGCAAGCGACCATAGCCGTCGAGAAGCTCTGGATGAGGCCGTACTTTCCGACGACGAGCAGAACGATGGTGATCAGCGTCAAACCGAGCGCCCAGTAGATGTCATCCCTACTCTTCGAGGCAAGCTCCGCGACTTCGCCCTCTAGAGGCTCGAGCGAAGTGGCGGCGGCGGGGGAAGATTCTTCACTCTCCAGGCCCTCCCGAGCGCTCTCCACTCTCAGCTCGATCAGCCGGCTGCTCGCCTCGTTGTAGACGCGTCCCGATTCTGTCAGCGGCGCGGATATCGAAAGCGCCTGTCCCACTCCGCCCACGATGCCGCCGAGCTGTCCCAGGCCGGCGGCGGTCATGAGGATCCAATACCAAAGGAACCAATTCGCCCGGATGGTTCGGCCGCTCTCGGCGCCACCGATCGGAAACGAAACACTCGGGCCGGGCAGTTCGTTCAGGCCCTCCATCGTGGTCTTGCGAGTGAGGATCGTATATCGCGCGAGCTCGACCTGGGCGAAGACCTTGATCACGCAACCGAGCAGGATAAGCCAGAGCAGCGAGAAGCCGGCCTCGGCCCCCGTCTTGGTCGTCGCGATCAGCTCGCCCGAGCCCACGATTGAGCCGGCGATGATGAGGCCCGGCCCCAGGCGACGGAGAATGCCGACGAGCTGACTCGGCGGTTCCTCGATGCCCGATGATTCTCGATCGAGGTCCGTTGGGGTGTTCGTCATTCAGTTGAAGCGGGCTGGATGGGTCAAGGCGAACGACGAAGGCGGATCACCTATATCCCTCCGGGGAACTCGCGCCCGCAGACCAGCTGAAATTTGAGATTCCCAAGGATGTTTCCGTTCATGAAGTGCGTGCCGTCCGGGGTCTGTTTGAGTATCTTCTTCAGGCGGTTCGGATGGTTGGCAACGTCGGCGTAACGCGATTCAGCGTCCGTGAAGTGCAAGGACCATCCTCGGCGCATGGTGCGCGCTTCATTGGGGCCGGTGCCGTGAATCGTCCAATGGTCGTGAAAGACGGCATCGCCCGGCTCTAGAGGCGTCAGCTCTTCCCGGGAAAGGTGATCAGGAGTGATGCCGTTGGCTACCTTGTCGAAGTCGAACTGACCGTAATTTTCTCTCAGCGGGATATAGCGCAAGCAGCCATGGTCCTCGGTCACCTCATCGAGGGCGATCCAGCAGGTCACACTCCTCAGGCTGCTGTGAAGTTGTCCCGGGCCTCCTGTCTCCTGTTCTTCATGCAGCGGTTCGAAATAAAGGAATCCATCCTGGTGGTAGCGATTGGCGCCGTGGTAGGCCCCGGAATCATTCAGGGGCGGTTTACTGAATATATGGTCGTGCCACATCTTCACGTTGGGGCCAAGTAACTCGCCGATGCTGTCGACAAGGTTGGGATGAGTGAGGAAGGATAGGTATAGTTCATCGTGGTCAGCGAGACGAATTACCGCACCTACGTCCGCTCCGTTGAACGGGTGAATGGAAGGATCCTGCAACCGCTTCATCTCCTCAGGATCGACTGCGTGCTCGCGCAGAGGATAAACGTGCGTACCCCGGCGCGCGTGCCGGTCGGTGATTTTGACTTCCTGCTGATTTTCGACCGCTCCCGCAACGCGGTCGCTATAACTCGCATCCAGGATCTCAATTCCGTTCGCCTGGCGGCGACGTTCGCAAACTTCGCGGTCGTTTTTTACGTATTCTCCAAGATTGCGGCCGATGTCGTCAGCTCGGTCGCGCAGTTTTTCGGTCTCGTATCGAGAAAACAGGTTGCGCACCACCAGGAAGCCCGTTTCTCGAAAAATGTCGTTCTTCACCTCATTTAGTGTCATATCACGGATATTCCAATTTAAGGCTGTATTTCTTAAAATTGGTTTTGGATTACGTCAATGCACGACTCCCAAGTTCCAACTATTTTGAGTTCGTTCTCACCAAAATCAAGAGGCTGCTAGCCCGGACATTTCACACACTTCGTAGCGAGACGGCGTAGATCGTTGCGTGTCAATGCCTTTTCGAAGCACGGCGGGCGACAGTGTGTTGAGATCCTCTGAGGTCGTCGGGCAAAGGAAGGCATTGACACGCTGTGAGATCCGTCGTCGTAGTAGAAGGTTTGTGAAATGTTCGGGCTAGGGTATCAGCCGCAGCACGATCTCAAAAGGTCGAAATGCGCGATATTCGAAAACGAAATCGCCGGGATGGAGTCGAGAAACCCATCCCGGCGATTCTAACGCCGTATGCTTTATCAGCAGAATCGATCAAGTTCAGTGATTCAGATTTCTACCTTGATCTTAAACCAGAACTTAATGGGTTCGTTATAATCGGTTCCGAGAGTGTAGAATTCATCGGTCAGATTTCTGACCGTCAAATTGAAGCTGGTGCGGCGCTCAAACACCGTTGTGGTGTACCCAACCATGGCATCGACAATCGTGGCAGCCTCGGAAAACGAGTTGTAAAAGCGAAGGCCGAAATTCTGCCCTTGCGAGCTGGTATGGTGTGCTCCTAAACCCAGACTCAGACCTTCCAGAGGTCCTTTCGCGAAGGTGTATTTGTTCCAGACCGATAACATGTGCTCAGGGGCGCCGTCCGCCCGGCGCCCAATCTGGATCACCCGGTTCAGGTCGTCCTCGGCCCATTGCGGATTACTCACGATTTCGGCTTCCCACATCCAACCCCAACTGAACAGCAATTGATAATTTTCCGTGGGCGTCCAGATCAGGTCCACTTCGATCCCTTGACTCCGCTCCAAACCGCTTACGCCATAAAAGCGGAGATTGTTGGTGTCATCAGTGTCCGAGTTTCGGGGATCGTTGAGACCCGCCAACCAATCTTGGCGCCTGATATTATCACGCTCGACCTGGAAATACGTGATGGTGCCGGAGAGTTTATCGTTCATCCAGTTAGTTTTGAGTCCAATGTCGAGCCCGACCCCGCGTTCATTCGGCAGGATCGCGACATATCCGGGATCCGACTCCGCGTTGGGGCCGGTAATATTGGCACCGAAGTTGGGGCGAAAATTCTCGCTGTAGCTGGCGAAAAAGGCGAAGCCGTCCGCAAAATGAAAATTCAATCCCAAGGTCGGCACGGTACCCTTCGTGTCCGTCCCCTTCTCATATTCGTGTCGAACCCCCAGCATGGTGTGCAACCTGTCATTGAAAAGAACCCCGCGATGCAATGCGTAGAAACCAACGATCTCTCTAGCATCCCCATAATCAAACGGGCCACTCAGGAAGGTGACCGCCTCGCCCTGCCGTAACGGGGGCATGATCGTAGGATCGTAATTATTGAACACGTCCTGCCCGGTGAGGAGGACGCCGCCACGCCCGACCTGGGGAGTAACATTGGTGAAATCAAAAGGAGCATTCACCCGGTATTCCCGGTTTTTGTCGTACTGGTAGCCAACGAGAAGCTTGTTCTTGATCCAGGAAAAATCCTTCTTGAGCACGAGGTCGGCCTGAACGGTTATCCATTTGTGCCCCCTGTAAAAATGTCTCAACCGCGAAGCATATTCGCCCGTGCCCCTGAAGATGGTGGCGTTATTCATGTTCCGTTCGTCGTTTTTGAAGTAATTAAACGCCACGCGAGCTTCCATCCATTCGGCTGGGCGGACGCGAACTGCGGTATTGACGTAGTGCACCTCTTTCCACAAACCCGTATCCGGCCCCGCGGGATTGAAACTCAGCTTGTCCCAGATATCGCCGGAAAGCGGCGTATATGGCGAGGGTGTATCTCTCTTGACTCGTGCGATAGCCGCCGGCTGGTCCCAGGCAAAAATGTTGTTTCCCCCGCGCACTGGCTCAACCATCTGACTCCATCTGTGGGTTCGGTTATACCATCTACTTGATACAGTAGGATCACGAAGCCAGTCTACCGTTTCGGCGTCCGTGGCGAAGCCCTGTTGGTCCTTGTAATAGGCGACGGCGTCGGCCGGAGGGTTTGCGTATTCATCGAAAAACTGGGGATTGACCTGGGTGAAGGCTCTCGGTTCCGCGCGGAATAAATCGGTGTACTCGTATTGCACCAACACATCGATTTTTTCTGTGGGCCGCCAGAGAATCGACGGCGCGATAAAGGTTCGCTCTATCTCAGCATACTGCCGCCAATCGTCCTGGTCGGTCCACTCCGCTACGAGGCGAACCCCCAATTGGTCCCCGACCCGAGTCTGATAGTCCAACAAGGCGCGCAGATAATCGTAACTCCCGTAGGTAAATTCCACCGATCCTCCCTCAATAAACTGCGGCTTTTTCGTAATATAGTTGATGATTCCCCCCGGACTGGCTAACCCGAAAAATGCCGACACCGGACCCTTGACGACCTCGATCCGGTCCACGTTGGCTGAATTCGGATAGGCTGCGCTGAGTTGGTCATAGCCGTCGCGGTAAACCGCGTTTGCGGTAAAACCCCGGATATACAGCGGACCGGCGGTGTCCCGACGGTTGCTGAACACCCCGGACGTGTAGTCGAGCGATTTGCGAACGTCGTCCACCTGCAAATCGTCGAGAAATTCCCGCGTAATCGTCGAAACGACAATGGGAACGTTGATATCTTCATCCCATATCTTCGTCGCGGTGCTCGTAAACGTCGCCCGGTAGCCATGGTCCCGCTTCGATACGACTTCGAACTCAGAGAGGATAACCAGCTCCTCAGCCTTTTCTTTGGCCTGCGCGCTCTGTTCACGGTCCGATTCGGCTTCGGACTGGGCTGAAGCAACCGTGGCCGGAACTATTGATATTAGCGCCAGAGCCAATAATCTCGCAATACTTTTCGTTTTCCAATTTTTCAATTCCAGGTAACTCATGGGGATCTCTTTCTACTGGGTCATTACGGTTTTCGATTATCCTTTTCCACTTAGCGTCGACCGAGTGATTAAGGATGTTAAAAAGAGCGCTTGGGAGTCGTGTTTAACCGGCATGCAGCATGCTCTTGTCATTTTCAGATATTCAGAGGCATCAAGAACCCCCGGGCAGTTTTAGGGTTTCTAAGATATCGACAAGGTTGGGTTATACACGTTACTTAGGTTAGGGTCCAAAATAGACTATACCATGGCGGAGAACACTTAGTATATGCCAATAACAGACAAACAACTTTGCAAAATTGGACATGTACACCCGCTGTTGATGAGTGGAAACGGATTGAATCGGTTCGGGTGGATCCGCCTTGCCGGCAAAGTGGGCAAGTCAAAGAAGATTCTTGCACTCCTCTTGCCCCAGGATCGGGCAAAACCCTTAGTCGCCACCCTTCGTCCATCACACTTCGTCCCTCCACCTAGTCGATTGGCTTTTGCTCGGACTAACAGCCTGTCGGGGTTTTTGTCTCTTTCGAAAGATTTAATCGGCTTCATTCCGACAGGCTGCTAACAATAAGAAAATGAATCTGAGATTTGGGGAGAAGTGATCGAGGTATTTTCCAGCGGGCGCGCTTTGAGCCATTTTGAGACGATTAATTCAATGACCACAGCTTTTTGTCGGAAGAAACTTAGCCAAAGACGCAATCGTTCTAACACACAGTCTCAAATCTCAGATTCATTTTCTTCGAAGGAATCTGTCGGTCTGAACTTCGTCGGAAACTCCATCTGTCACCTAAGAATCCGTACTACAGGGGTGTTTAGAATGCTAAGTCCGACAGATTCCTAACTGGATAGACTAAGTGTTCCCGACGAAGGGTAGGAACTAAGTGTCGCAACCCGTTCGATTCATCATACGCCCTTCGACTGTGCTCAGGCTCTGCGAAAAACTCGGTCCTACGTCCGCTCGCCGACATTCGAAATTTTGTGGATAACTGGATGATACGGCCGGCAAACAGCGAACCCTCGTTCCCCGCTACCCCGAAAATCTGTGAGATTTGTACGTGTTTAGCGTCATGCTTCGATTGCTGGCTGCCCCGGTCTTGTGCCCATCGTTCTGAATTTCGGTTGGCACGCAAATTGCGTGGAGTTCTCTGGTTAGAGCATGAAGAAAATGGGGAGCAGAGGGAGGGCACTGGAGTCGTTGTCAGGAGGCAATCCGATGGGGTTGCGGGTTTAAGGATTGATCCTGGCGATTACAGACTTCGAAGAGTTCCTCAAGGAAGTTTTCTTTTCGCAGGAGCTTTTTGGGCAATCGACCCACGGCGAGGGTTTTTCTGTTCGCCCGCCAGTGACTGAAGGGGGGTGCTTTCTGTGCAGCCTGGGCAAGCTTTTGGGGCAGATTATCGATACTGCCTAAAACCAGCTCCACATAGCGGGGATTGTGTAAGTTGGCCAGGAGCATGTATTCTTCGGGGAGCGCTTCAAAGTCGCGCGTCAGATTTTTGCGCCCGTGGGTTTGACGGCGTTTGCGCTTGGAGGTGCGCCAGGTGCCTTCCAGCTCATTGGTCGTGCGTACGCTGTCTGGATGGGCCGGTGGGGGAAGCAGCCGCTGCCAGTATTTGTCCAGATGAGTGACCACGGTGCGGTAGAGTTTGGCTTTCGAGGGGTTGGTCAGGGAGGCGCCTTTTTGGCGATATTGGGCACGCAGCAACTGGAGAGCCTCGGTGAGCTCAGCGGCTTGTCCTGCTTGCAACAGATAAGGGTCGCTTAAAGGGCAGGGGCCGCTGGCGCTGAGCCAAAGGGCATCGCGCAAAGCGCTGAAAATGCAAAAAGCGTTTTCATAGATAGTAGCGGCTTCGATGACGAGGGCATCAGCCAGATACTGCTTCAACCCGGTCGAAAGATGAAAGAAGCTTCGCAGAACAGAGCAACTGGCAGGAGCGCGGGCAAGCCACTGCTCCAGGGCGGCATGGGCGCGCACGACCCGCCGATGCCAATAAAGCAGGTAAGGATCGAAGGGAAAGCCCTGGCGGTGACCGTCGCAGGGATAATCCAAAATCCACAATTGCAGGGCCATGAGCAGTTCCCGTGCAAGGGTGGGATCGAAGGGCACTGCGAGCGCTTTGGCGGTGAGCAAATCGGCCAGGACGAGGGCGTGTTTTTCACGGAGGGCGTCACGGAGCTTTGCGGTGATGTGTTTGCGTTGCTCGCGCATGCGCTCCATGAGCTTCAATTGCCGCAAGCGCCCGTTGAGCATCTGCTGGGGTTTTCGATAAAGCTGTTCGCCCACATTGCGGGCGAAATGATAATGGCAGACGCCATGGGGGGCCTGGAAGGTTTCGCTCTCGCAGGCCTTGCTGATCTGAGCGCTTAAATCATGATAGACATGGTGGGGTTGGCCAAAAGCCCGGGCCGCCCGGGCAAAACAGCCACTGATCGTTTCGCTCTGTTCGGAAGGCATTTTCCAGCTGCCCAAAAGGATCCCTTCGTCGGCTTCCTGAACAGCGAAGAAAACCGGCGTCTGCGGTTCCACGGTCCCATCCACCAGCCAGCGCAGGCAAGGGCGAGCGCTCAGGTAATCTTTAAGCACCGGAGCGGCCGCGGCGTGCAGCCGACCCAGATAAAAAAGAAACTTCTGCTGCATCTCATAGAGGCTGCTTTGAGCAATCTGCAGCTGCCCCGGGCCCTCGCGCAGTTCCCTGTGCACCTCTTTGAGGGTGGCGCTTTCGCACAAACATCGCTTGCCCACATAGGCAATCAGATCGTAAGCGTAGCGACTATGCGAGGGCACGATCTGTTCCAGGCGAGCAGAACGGTAGCTGTTGCGGTGGCTCCCTTGCCCCTGCTCGCGCACAACTTCCACCGCCTGGAAGCATCCATAGGAGAAACTGACCACCTTGCGGCGCAGGGTCTTGCGCACCTCTGAAGGACCCTCTTCGTCCTCCCGGGCATCGAAGCGATAACTCGTTTGCGCAGGCACAGCCCCCACCGTTTGCAGGGCCCGTTCAGCCTCTGCCCGCAAATCATGTAACAGCTCCGCTACCGCGATCGGTCCGGTTTTTTTTGAGCGAGTAAAACGCCATCACCCGCTCAATTTGCTCCCCGCTCAGCTCTACTCCCTGCTCTTGCATAAGCTCGACAAGCTCCTTGACCCCGGCCTCGGGATGGCCGATACAGGCGACCAGCAAAGCGATCACGACCATCGTTTCGAGCCCTTCGGGAGCTGCCTGCAAAGCGCCCCCGGGGTCCCCTGCCTGAACTTGTGCCGCTGTTCTTCGCCCTTGCCGCCGCTTTTTCTGTTCGGCCCCGCCCTGTTCCCCGGCCGAGACATACACGCAGTGACGCCCTTCATAGTATCGACTCAACCGCTTCTTTCTACAAAGCACGCTTATGGGGTTGTGCACCCGTACCCCAAGGAGGGTCTCCAACTCAGCCACCGTGTAGCCGCAAAGCGAAGCTCCCACCACCGCCTCCACGGTCTCCTCCAAGGTGCCGTGGCGCGAAAAGCGCCCCTTGCGAAAACGCCACAAACCGGCCCCGTCAAAGCGCGGAATGTCTTTCAAGCTCAGGTAGCCACAATTGGCATTGTAACTGGAGTAATGGCCATATTTTTGCAAAGCCCGATAGACCGTTCGCCGCGACACCCTCTGCTCCTTCATCAGCCTCCACACCGTGCTTACCCGATCCCGCCGTACCGCTTCGACCACCTCCCTCTCTTTACGCGAAAGCTCTTCTTGCATGCACCGGCACAGTATGGAAAGGAGGCAAAACTGCAAACTCTATTTTACATACAATGCCAATACCAACTTTCTCCAGCTCCCTTCGCTTCTACTCAATTGCCCCCAGAAATCAACTCCCCGTTCAAAGCGCTTTTGTAACTGATTAATACTCAACAAGTTTCTAACTGAAAACAAACCTGCAGGAAAAGCTCTCTACCTCTAACGAACCCACACACTACAATCGTTGAAACTCCATTCTGGCATACTATGTAATCAATAGAATCTTGCAAGTGCCTGAATAACATTTACTTTGGGTTCTCCAACCCAATTTCGTAATTATGGGTCTTGCGCCGGGGTGTCGCGCGTTCCCTGCTATCAGCCGTGTGCTTCTACCCGCCCCTCCACCGTTCCTTTCTCGCCTCAGTCCCGGCGCGTCGCGCCGGGACTGAGGCGAGAAAGGAACGGTGGAGGGGCGGGCGGTGGCAATCGCCTATTGTAGCTGTATAGCGTGCGCCACCCCGGCACAAGACCGGGGCAGGCTCAGAAACGCTAAAAAGGTAGTGAGAATTTCGGGGTCAGTTCAGCGAATAGGTCTCATACGGCGTCTCGCAAGGGTTTCCTCGGGAGATGTGCATCTTCGCCGCGTCCACTTCTATGATGACTGAGAATACACTCCGCCAGTGTCCGGTCGCCGGATCATTGTTGGGGTGGCGGCAGATGGACCGGGGATAGCCATCGTGGTCAGAGAGGATTTCCTTGAAACGGGCGATGGACAATGTTTCCGCGTCCCGCAAAGTCAATAGGTCGACCCGGGATTTTCTCGCATGCGATTGAATAAGCTCCGCATATTCCGAATTGATGTCCTGAAGCTCCGTATGTTGGCAATGGTTGGTGTGCGTGATTAAGCCCTTGCGTTCCTCGCGTAGCACATAGACGCCCGGAACGGTGACTTCCAGGTCGGCCGGACCCTGGGGAGTCGCCATGATGACGTTGCTGGGTATGGCTCGTTCCGCATCGGATGCGGCGCGCACAGCAGCATCAAGGGAAGTGCATTCGAAAATCATTCTAAGAATGAAATACAGCGGAATCCCGGTTCTTCGGCTTGGCGCCGGAAGCGAATTAAGGCAGAGGCCGAGGCCGGCATCATTCACGCCGATATACGCGATCAACCCCGCCGGCGTGATGGTCATAAAGGCCGGTTTGTCTTTGGGTCGCCGTGTCAGCACAAGGGTAAATGGGTCGAGGTCCGGATCGTTGTCCCAGTTCTGACCGGTTAGCGTGCCGTCAGTGCATCCACTGCCGGCCGTAACCGAGAACGAGGTGCAACCCGCGTCCGCATGGGGTCGCAACTGGTTTCTTGCGTTGAGCAGCATAAGGTTCTCCAGACTTTCGCCCGAAGCCTCGGCGACGCCCCGCATTTCGGCGATCATGTCAGGGCAGTAAGATTCCGTCAGTGGGATGCAGGCACGCGCGACATCCATGGCGGCTTCGCGGGGGATGGGGGTTGACAGGTTCGCCCTCTCCCAGGCAACGGCCGAAAACCCCCGGATCTCCTCCCGCGCCGCTTCGCCGATCCCATGCCCCATCTCCCTGGGCGAACCGCTAACCTCCAATTGCCGATATCCTTGTGTCATGTGAACAGGCTCTACTTACCCCATAGTCTCAATCGCCTTCGAAAGGAAGGAATATTTGTTGTTTTTATTCAAGCCTGCATCCACCATACTCACGTTCAAGCAACAGGAGTAAAGCATACACAAGCACAACAAAAGCCCCGGCCAGATGACCTTAAATGAACAGCAGAACGTCATGACCGACCAAAGACTGATCGGAATCGGTTGGATAAACTGGGGGAATGACGGATGATCGCCCGGCATGCCGGACGCTGGGATTTTGGAACGGCGTCTGCGGCGCCGCCTACCCGCCCCCTTTGCTACAAGGCAGATTGAGCTGATGACTAATAACAATATGCGCAAACTCCGCGTTGGTTTCGTTGGCGCCGGAAATCGGAGCCTGCATGCACACTACCCGTGTGTCAGCAAACTCGACAATGTCGAGATTGCGGCCATATGCGAGCTGGATGAGAACCGACTGCGTGCAACGGCGAAGAAATATCGCATTCCACGCACGTTCTCCGACCACCGGGAGATGCTCGACGCGGTGGAGTTGGACGTGGTCTATTGTGTAATGCGCGAGCAGTACCTGCTCGAGCCCGCCATTGACATTCTCAATTCAGGCAGGCACCTCTTCGTCGAGAAGCCCCCGGGAAAAGACATTAATGAGGTCCGGCAGATATTGGAGGCGGCGAAAGCCAACGACCGTTTTGTTATGGTTGGATTCCAGCGCCGGTACGCCGCCGTGACGCGCGAAGCGATGCGACTGGTGCGGAAAAAAGGTCCCGTTTCCCTGGTAACGGCCAGTTTTAACAAACAGATGCTGGGGGGTGACGGGACCGAGATTACCACCACCCTGTGGAACGACGTCAGCCACATCGTGGATCTGGTTCGATTCATGGCCGGAGGAGAGGCGGTTGAGGTAACAGCTTTCTCGGATTGCTTTGGGGGAAAGAGCCGGAACAGTTATACCACCTTAATCCGCTTTGACAGCGGGGCAACCGGAGTCGTGATGGGGAACCGGGCTTCCGGCGGCCGGGTCCTGCGGGCCGAATTGCACGGCGTGGGGGTGGGTTGCTACATGAAGCTCCCGGAGGAGATCGAGATCTTCGAGGACAACCAGAGCCGCAAACTGAACGGGTGGGAGTTCGATGGCGGGGATCCCTCCGACGAGGATAGTTTCGAAGGAGTGCTTGCGATGCATCGCCATTTTGCCCAATGTGTGCGAGACCGCGCGATCCCGTCTTCCGACATCCGGGACGTTGTGCACACCATGGAACTGGTCAACCGGATTGAGGGTCCGGAGACCCGCTGAAGCTCCATGCCGGGACGAATCATACCTGCGCCTGAACGATTGAACGGAAACGAGACATGAGAATAGGAACGGAAGCACCAGATCCCACATCGGCCGAGACAACCGAAGACCTGATCCCGAACGGACGCTTCGAAAAGGGGGCGATCGGAGCACTGCCGGACGGCTGGCGCTTCTTTACGCCGCGAGAAAGCCTCGCCCCAAAATTCGAGTTGACCGAGCAGTTCGGAAAGCGATGTCTCATGGCTTCCGGCGAAGGCAACGAGCATTGCATGGGAATTCTGTCCACGACCATACCCATGGGGCTGGGAAAGACCTATTATTTTCGCGTCATATTTCACATGTCGGACGGATTGAATCCCCACAGGAATCTGCTCTTCCAGTGCTTTCTGGAGAAAGAGCGCAACGGGATATTCGAGTTTCGCCGTCTCCCGAACGGCTGTGTCGAAGGTTCAGTGCGCATTTTCCTTCCGGGCGAAGGCGACGGGGAGGCGGAGATTCGCATCGTATTCCGCCATGCCGGATCGAAGAAAGTCTGGATTCGCTCGATTTCGCTCACGGAGTGCCCGCCTGTACCCTCGCGCTGGGTTCGGGTGGGATGTATGCGCGGGAAACCGGATCTCGATCGATGTGCCGCCGCCCTCGATCTTGCCGGTGAAGCCGACTGCGATCTCTTCCTGCTGCCGGAATATATGCGAGGCCAGTACCTTCCGGAACCCATCGATGGCGCTTCAGCGGCCTTGATGGCAAAGGAAGCCAGGCGCCATCGCATGTACGTGGGCGGCGGAATTGTCAGGCAGGAGACCCGCAGCGGAGACATCTACAATACCGCTCTCCTCTTCGATCGGGAAGGCCGTCTCGCCGGAAGCTATGACAAGGTTCATCCCTACAGCCCCGAACTTCAGGATTCAGGTGTGTTGCCGGGTCGAAGTGTACCGGTTATTGAGACGGATTTCGGGATCCTCGGGTTTATCATCTGTTACGATAGTTGGTTTACTGATGTGACCGAATTGCTCGCCCTCAAAGGCGCCGAGATTATTCTTTTTCCCAGTGCAGGATTCTATCGCTCGCTCATGCCTGCGCGCAGCGCCGACAATTGCGTTCGTCTGATAGCCAGCTCCCATAACAGCGGTTACGGCATCTGGGATACGACCGGTCGGGAGGTGACGAACCCCGAAAGCGACCCCACGGCCAAACCGGTGCACGATATCAGCTTCCGTGATGTGATGGAACGGGAGACGAAGGGAGTAGGCATTCTCATGGCAAGCCTGGACCTCAGCCTCTCGCCCACCCCGGCCCATAATGGGGGAACCATGAATAGTGCACCGGGCGGCCGGCGCAACCGCCGTGAGCAGCAACTCTATCTCGACGATGCTATCTGCCGCGAACGTGAGCGTTGGTGGACGGACGGACGTCCGGGTAAAGATGGCTAATCTCGAAACAGTTTACGCAAGGAACAGCATGCGGGAGGATGACGACGGGGCAATCAGAAGGAGAAATCCATGGTATCCATCACCTCGCCATCGGTCCCCAGATGGATGCAGTCGCTGAATTTCGATGTACAGTTTTCCCGCACCCAAACAAAATATGTCCCGGGAGCGCGAAACTGCAGGGAAAATTGAAGTTCGGGGGCAGTGTCGACGGCCTCTTTGCGAGAGATTCTTAGTCCCTTCAAGGGGAGGGCTTGCATGTAGCCGCAATCCGTGAATCCGGGCTTATCGGTCTTCAGGATCCATGCGGATCCAGAGCGCGGAATGTTTCGTTCTAAATTGCAAGTATCGATGAGGAGAACCCCGTCACTACCGGAATGCGGATCATTTCCGTTTGGCGTGAAATCCGGGTTTTGCGTAAGGATGAGCTTATCGATACAGGTGCCGTCTTCACCCATCCAAATGTTGAGTGTATGCGCACCGGCGCCTGGCACTGAAATGCTTGCCCGCCGGCCGTCCGGGTTGGAGGTGCTCCAATTCCACCGGCCTTCACGGAACCCGCGCGTGGTATGCCATACCGGGGGTGAAGAGGAGAGCAGTGGGAGTAGCTCCTGTTCGCGCTGGATCGCACGAATCCCCCGCCGGAGGGCTTGCGCTTTTGGGCTTGAACCGGAAACGCGAGTGTCGGCAAAGAGAAAATAGTAAATCGGGTCGGTTGGAACCCGGTTTGCAGCCAAGAGTTCCTTGAAATAGTCAAATCGAGCTATGTACTGGCTGAGCATCCGTCGCGAAACGATTTTCACGCTTCCATCATCCAGCCGCTTGACTGAGTAGCTGTCGAGGTCGACGGGCCAATGGTTGTAAGCGATTTCTTTTTCGGTCTTACCGATGGCCTTATAGGCAGGTACAATGACGGCCGGAAGGAACCGAACGGGTACATCAAATTCCTTCAACCCGACTTCATGGAGCCTGCGGGCCTTGAGGCGCTGTAGAAACTCGACGTAATCCAGCGGCCTTCCCCCAGCGTCAGTAATCGCATTGTCAAAATAGGCGTCCTGGAGCGACCAGATGCGGCGGCTCCCGTCCTCGATATGAATCAGTGTCATGGTGTGGCTTCCCCAGCCCTGTTCATACCGCTGGGAGAGCGTAATAAGATAGGCCTCGAATCCGTATAGGGCGTAGATTTTCTGAAGCGTGAAGGCGGCCCCTTCGCACCAAACGCCGCCCTTGTCCGAATCGAACCTTTCGACCAACCGGTCGGCTTCGTCGGCTTCGCTTCGATGCCAGTCCTTTTGCTGATCGTAGCTCACCGGCGGCCAGGCGACATCGACGAGCGACCAAGTCCACGTCCTTAGGATACGAGCCTTGTCCCAATCCGGTAATCGCGGATCGCGCAGTTCGGGGTAATCGGCGTGGATGCGGTTTTTCAGTTCCTGCGACATATGCTGATCCATCGTAAGGCTGAATCGTTGTACCAAGTCAGTCGCGCCCCCGGCGCGCTGACCCATGCCGGATCAAACATGAATGAAACTTTGGACAGCAAAGTGGCACAGGCTTCCAGCCTGTGAAAATGCTGATACCGGGCGGTATCATGCGACTTTTCACTTTTCGTTGAGGCTGGAAGCCTTCGTGCCACTTCGGCAAGTTCCACGAAAAAGGATACGTTAGGGATCGAGCCGAATACCCGCATGGACATTGAAGATTCAGGTGAATTTTCCGGAGAGTCGGCCAAAATCGATTCCTCTAGTGTTGTGTCCCGCAAATACCTTCACACAGGCAGGAGTGATTTTGCGTCTCCAGCAAGGCAGCGACAAGTGTGCTGTGCCATAGGCACTGCTCCTTGGGCGCGAACGCCGCTGGGACACAAAAGCGCCCTGTTCTTGAAGAATGAGGCGGCATCGAGGGGTTCGCAGCGTTGTGCAGGCGGGGAAAGCCCAGAGGGCTTCCTCCCGTCTGCCCGCCTTGCGCTGCGCCTCAATGGCGCTCTCACCTGTGTAAAGGTATTTGCGGGACACAACACTAGCCCGCTTTTCTCACAAATTTCCGTCGAACCCTTGGCGGCGAAGTCTCCATCCTTTAGCGCTGTTTCTTTCCGGCCACAAAAAGCGGGCTAAACAAAGCTCAGGCCGGCCCATTGTTCTGGAGACCGGACCACCGCTTCCGGATGCGCTCTGCTTCGCGCAAGATGGCCGTTGTGAGCCCGGAATGTAGGCTGACGGGCATCCTGATATCGGAAATCGAGGCTCCATCGAATGGTTTTTGAACGGTTCGGCAATCCGTGGTGAAACAAGAGGTTATGAAAGAGTACGACATCGCCTGGCGACATTTCGATATCGACCGGATCGCTCGTTCTCAGGCGCTGTTCAATGATATCGCGGCGAATTTCCAGGTAATGCTCCTTTTTTACGTGAGGTACAACCCCTTTCTTGTGCGTGCCCGGAATGAATTGCATACATCCGTTTTCGCGATTGACCGGAACAAGCGGCGTCCAAGCGTTGACCATCAAGAGGGTTTCAACTTCGGAGTCCGCGTTTCCTTTCGCCGTGTAACCGCCGTCCTGGTGCCAGAGAACCTGCCCCCGAACGTTATCCGGAACTTTCGGGCGAAGCGTGTAATTGGGGTAGAGGCGGATTTCGTCGCCCAGAGTGACTTGCACCAGATCGAGAATAGCGGGGTTGAAAAAAAAGTGAAACAACGGCGCCAAGTGAAGCTCCGGTCGGTAGCTCTTAGGCGCTTCGTCGGGGTACCGCTCAAATAATCGAATCAAGCGGGATTCAAAAGGATCTCCCGTGAAGCGCTCGGCCAGCTTGCCCTCGGATACCAGCCGGTCCGCCTCCCGATCGACAAGGGTATTGATCGCCGGTTTTGCGTTTTCCACGTAGTCGGAAGGAATGATGTCGCGGAGGATAACGAATCCCTCGCGGTCAAACTCCGTTTTCAATGCCATCTCGTCCATTTGGTGGATCTGTGTGTGCGTCATGGTGAACGGGCAAAAGCTTAGCACAACGATGGATAGCCGTCTTTGGATTTGGTTGACTTTTCACTGTGCAGTTTTCGACACGGAGCGGCTGTCAACTGGAAGTATCGGGCAGATTGCCTTCCCGGGCAGCACGTGATTTGATCGCTTCCCAGTTATGAACTTGTGAGAAATCGAACTGATTGGCGTCTTCCGCCGGGGAATCATGCTGGAGTGCGTGCGGAATTGGCGGGTGACCGCATCGCCGCAGCAGGTCCTGAGCGCGGCGTTCTCGCGCATACCCATCGAGCATGCGGCGGGCCGACCACCGCCGGTGAATCTTATCCAGGAGGTGATCCGCAAGGGCTTTGCAGGACGGATCCGCGGCACGGTCGCGAAGTTCTCCGGGATCTTCATTGAGGTTAAAGAGGAGATACGAGTCGAACTCGGAATAATACATGAGTTTCCACGGCCCCGATCGCACCATACAGGAAGGTTTATCTCCGTGTGCTCCGATATATTCGCAGAAAATTTCGTTCGGCCAGGTGTCCGCGGATGCGGAGGGTTCAAAGAGCAGGCGGCCGAAGCTTTTCCCGCTGATATCGGACATTGGTTTCGCCCCGGCGAGATCCAGCAGGGTCGGTCCGACATCGATCAGGCTGAGTACGGCATCGACGGTTGATCGGCCCGGGAAATGACCAGGCCAGGAAAAGATGAGAGGAACACGGGCTGCTCCTTCGAAGTAACTGCTTTTCCACCACATTCCGTGTTCGCAAGCGCTGTCTCCGTGGTCGGAGCAGTATACGAGAATGGTGTTCGACGCCGCGGGTGAGGTCCGCACCGTGCTAACCAACCGACCGATATTTCGATCCAGTTCCGTGACCAAGCCATAGTAAGCGGCGAGCGCCCGGTGGTTCTGGTGTGGCGTAAGATCCTGCACGCCCCGGCGCTCCCACCACTTACGGATGGGGAGTGGGAGCTCTGACAAATCACTGATCGGAGGATCGGGAACGGGTAACTTTTCCAGGTACCGTTCGAAAAGGACCTTGTCGCAGATTAGCGGGTTGTGTGGCAGCATGTATCCCACCACCAGGCAGAATGGCCGCTTCGCGGAATCGCGGTTTGCAAGAAAGCTACAGGCGCGAGCCGTGACGCGCTCATCGAATTGGGAGTAACCCGCTTTCCCGTAGCCGGAGACCTCCACTGCGTACTTTCGCTGACCGGTGGTACGGTTGTTCCCGGATCCTGCGATTTCCCGGCTAATGAAGTTGCTGCAGTCTCCGTATATGCGGCTTTCGAATCCGTGAAACTGGTCGGGCCCGTTGAAGTGCATGCGCCCGCATAGAACGGCTTCGTAGCCTGAAGCTCCGAAAGCATGAGCAAAGGTCGGAATATCCGAGCGTAGAATGGAGGGGTTGTGCCAGACTCCTATCTCGCTCGCATACTGACCGGTCATGAATGCCATCCGTGAAGGGACACAGAGCGGGTAAGCGCAGTAGGCTGAGGTGCAGTGGATCCCCTCCGCGGCCAAGGCATCAAGATGGGGTGTCTGGACGACCGAATCACCCGAGCATCCCATGACGTGGGGATTGTGCTGATCCGACATGATCAGGACGATGTTGGGCCGAGAACGGCTTTGTGAAGACATGAGGGCTGTTCCTTTCCGGACTAAAGGGGTGAGCAATGAGATGTGCTCAGATACCTTCCATAGCCCTGAAACCTAACGATCCCCGGGGCAAGCCCGGGGGATTTGTATATGTTAAAAAGCATCTGATGTAGCTAGCCCGAACATTTCACACACTTCGTAGCGAGACGGCGTAGATCGCTGCGTGTCAATGCCTTTCCGAAGCACGGCGGGCGACAGTCAGGGTAAAAGGATTCCAGGAAGCAACTAGCTGATAAGCAAGAAGATAAAAAAAGAGCTAAACAAACCCGAGGGAATCAGTCATGTTAAGATGGGATGAAAGACAAAAAATCTTACCAACTGAATCCTTCGATAGATCGTTTAACTCTGCGTCTGGTCCTGCCCGAAGAGCAGGAGCGATTCAATGATCTATTGAAACAACATCATTATTTACACAGTGCGGGCAGCGCAGGAGAGACCCTGCGCTATGTGGCGCAGATCGACGGGCAATGGATGGGCCTGCTCTTGTGGGGGGCCGCATCCTACCGGCTGAAGGATCGAGACGAATGGATCGGGTGGGACGGGGCGCAACGGCATGCACGATTGAAACTGGTAGTACAGAACCGGCGTTTTCTGATTTTGCCCTGGGTGGATCTTGCAAATTTGGCCTCCAAGACGTTGGGTATGTGCCTGAGAGTCTTAGCCGATCACTGGCAGGAGGCTTTTGGCTATCGTCCCTTAGTAGCGGAAACGTTCGTGGACCCACAGATTCACCGGGGCACTTGCTACGAAGCGAGCGGGTGGACGCCCTTGGGCTTGAGCGCGGGATATGGCCGCCAACGCGAAGATTTCTATCAACGCCATGAGCGTCCCAAGCAGATCTGGGTCAAACCCCTCAAGGCTAATGCCCTTGAGCTTTTGCGCGCTTCAGGGCCATTGCCCGCGGCACAGAGCCAGGCGCTCAATGAAACCGATAACTCCCATGCGGTCTGCCTCAAAGTGGAACAGATGAGCAGCCTGTGGGAACGCTTCAATCAGATAGAAGACTTCCGTCGTAAAGCGGGCCTTAGATAGACCTTATCCGAAAAGCTACTGATTGGCCGCAAAGAGGCGCAAAAGGCGCAAGAAAAACTTGAGAAAAATCATTTTTTGGCTTGATAAAAAGTGTCGCAACATGCTAGTGTTTAACAACCTAAGATTAAGAAAGGAGTTAAACATGCCAACATGTGCGACAGAGGAGAACAAAAGCGATAAGACGCCCCTTAGCAACCTCATTCTGCCGGTTCCAGACACGGATTTCCGTGATTTTCTGGATGAAGTTGAAGAATTGGCCGGGTTCGCGGCGCAAATCATCGAGGCGATCGAGAAGGATCTGGACGCCCATGCGCGTGAGAAGAAGAAACTTCGATTGGAAGATCGAAGGTTCTTTGAAGGGCGCACAGCGGAGCTGCCGGAGCTGGACATCGAGGAGGAGAATATTCTGGCTGCTGAATTGAATCTTGGGGCAGGCCGGCCGCGGATGCCGGCTTATGCGGTATACGTGTTCGTGATGATTCGAGGGTTTCTGGGTTCGTTGACCACGAAACCGGCACGGCGGTTTGTGCGCGAGTCGATGAGCTTGTACGGATTTTTGCAGAGCGGGGGACTGAGAATGCCGGCGGTGACGACGATTCTGGAGAACGTGAACCTGGTCAGCCATACGACCCGCGAGTTGATCTTTGATAAACAGATTGGGTTTATCCTCCAGGAGCAATGGGACGATTTCGGGAAGCTGACGATCGACAGCACCTCGGTGAAAGCAAACAGCTGCTGGCCCACCGATGGGAAGATTCTGAGCGGTCTTTTGATGCGGGCCAATCGTTTGGGTCAGAAGTTGCATGTCTTCGGGCTGGAGGATTTTCGCAAGGGATGGGTTGGGCGTTGGCTGGAGGAAATGGACAAGCTGGAGTTTCAGATTTGTCTGGCCGCGGGCAAACCGAAGTCGAAGGGCAAGCTGAAGAAACACTACCGGCGGTTGCTCAAGCGGGGCCGCAAGGCGGCCGACTCACTAACGGGGGAACTGAGCCATCTTGAAGAGGGCCTGTCGATGGATTCACTGCCTCCCACTCGCCGGGAGCTTCTGGAGCGGGCATTGAGCCAGATCAGGGGCGATATTGCCGACGCCAAGCGGGTTGTTGAGTATGCTCATGATCGGGTGTTTCACGAAAAGAAGCTACCGTCCACACAGAAGGTCCTGAGCCTCTCGGACGGATCGGCGGCCTACATCAAGAAGGGCAGCCGCAATCCAGTGATCGGGTACAAGCCACAACTGGTTCGCAGCGAAAACGGTTTTGTCACCAGCCTGATCGTACCGCAAGGCAACGCGGCAGACTCCATTGAGCTGGCGCCGGCCATCGGCGATTCGATCAAGCGCACCGGTGTCATTGCTGAACTGGTCAGCACCGATGACGGATATGCTTCGGCGAAGGGACGCAAGGAGGTGCTGAGCATGGGGGTAAAGCAGATCAGTATCAGTGGGGCGAAGGGCAAGAAGTTGACCACCCCCGAGGACTGGGAGAGCGAGGCGTATCGCGAGGCACGCCGCGATCGCTCCGCAGTGGAGTCGCTGATGTTCACGATTAAAGATGGATTTGCCTTTGGCGAACTCGGCCGCCGCGGCATCGATGCGGTAGGCGATGAACTGCTCGAGAAGGTTCTGGCCTACAACTTCTGCCGCATCATACTGATGAAGAAACGCCGAGGGGAGGAACTGGAACAGGCAGCCTGAATCTGACCGCTTTGAAGCTCAGAGAAAAAAGCACCACGGGATGAGTATGCCTCCAGACAGCGGCAAATATACGTATTGTGCAGCAAGCCACGCCGATGGCCGCTCAATACCTGCTCATCGGCAGCGCCGGCAGCCTAAAACCCGAAACCTGCCAGCCATAGGCTGGTCCGCCCGTGGCGGAGAACCTTAAACCGCCCGCTCGAAAGGCTTTTCGAATGGGGTCTATCTAGGTGGCGATCAGCCATCCAGCCCAGAGGAAGGAAAGCAACATATGTCGAAATATATGGAGTGGATGCGCATCTTCATTGGGCGACTCTGCAGTTAGTCCTGCCAATCCGCTAAAGGATACGAGCACAGTAAACTCTGATGGTACTGTTTCCACCGGAGGCACAACGACAATGTCTGGTTACACTATAATTGAAGCGGATTCTATGGAGGCGGCACTGTCGATTGCCAAGGCTTGCCCTTTTCTTGATATTGGCGGATCACTAGAGGTGTCAGAGTTAGTCGATATGGGAGACTGTAGTTAGAGCCTTTTCGAACAGGCTCTAAATAGAAGCTGTTCGAAGAACCAGACGTGAAACCGCAGAGGACCCAGAGAACGCAGAGAACTTGAAGAGGATTGAACAGAAAGAAACAAAGAAAGCGAAGAGAAAGAGTTACCCATCCCGGCGCGCCGGGACTCCGCAGTACCTCGGATCTGCTTACGGAAGACCTTGCGGGATTTAGTGGAGGGGGATTTATTAAACAAACGGGCTTACCGTGCCAATGCCGCCTTCTTACCCTCCCGGGTAGGAAGGTACTCGATGCGCCGGAGAAAACGTTCGCCGATGTCGAAATCGGGCTGGTCAGAGAGATAACGCCAAAGGTGCACGCGGCGCATGGTCTCGTAGCGGTGCTCGTTCCCTTCCCAATCGTGGTTTGTCGAAAGAATCCCCGGGATTTCCGGATCATCGAGATCCGAGGTATCGAAATTGCGAATCTGCGGGCGCGTAGGGTTCAGGCGTAGCTTATACATGAACCGGTCTTGATCGGTGTGGTTGCTGCGGGCGCCGTGCCACACGCGGGTGTTCCATACGTACATCGTGCCCGCGGTGCAGCTGGCCCAGATCTTGCCCCGCATATGCTGGTAAAAGGTGATCTCCCCAGTGCGCACATTGCGGAACTGCGTACCCGGGATCAAAAAAGTGCCGCCCATTTCGTCGGGCGTATCAGCCGGAAAGAGGGACAACTGTATGTCGAAATAGTTCTCACGAAAATCGATCACGGAATCCTGGTGGGTGTTTGGCCCGGTCATCTTCTTCGCGGCCACGAAATGAGCGGCGTGGTGATCGTAGAGAGGATCGGGGCCGACGAGGGAGTGAATCAGCCCTTTAACCTTTGGCAGGCGGAAGATATCGCCGAGGGCCGTGCCCTTTGGCCAGGTCTTCTCAAAGGGGGTGCCGACGGCGTAAAATCCCCGTTTCCGATTCTTCATCTCCTCCAGGGCGGCCACACACAACTTCCTGGATACCATTTTTTCAAACTTGAGATAGCCCGATGCCACGAATCGGGCCATCTGCTTCGAGTTCAGTAGATGCTTTTTCATGTTTTTGCTTCGGCTTCTTCGTTTTCCAGTTCGCGGTATTTGGCCAACACCGTCTGGTAGGGTAGGGGCCCGTCTTCGTAAGCATCGTCGGGTGAGCGCGGGGTAAGTTCGGACATCTGGATGACCTGCCATCCGTCGCGCATGGCCTCCATGGCATTTCGATAAGGGGGTTCCACCTCGTCGACCAGGTCGCTGATTCCGGTGCCTTTGGATGCCTCGTATCTGGACCAGCCAATCGCCGCCGAATCGAGTCCGGGTGAAGTCTGGAAGAGCACGAGGATGTCTTGTACGAGAGGCATAGCTAACGTTACCGGTTACTCGCGGCGGCACTAGTCCGAGTTGGCTACCGCGATTTGTTCTAAGGTTGTTAGTTTTTCTTTCGCCCGCAACATTCGATCTGCCGTGGATTCTGCGAACCCTCGCGCTCTAATTCGGAAAATTGATCGGTCTTCGGCGTAGCCTGTGTTTGGCCACAAAAGAACGCAAAGAGCGCAAAAAAATCAAACCGAAAGCTTTGTATTACAATCCGTCAGAATCTTGTTTTTTTGGCAAGTTTTTCTCCATGGATACACATAAGGTATTGGATTTGAATACGATAAAAAATCGAGGATCGCTAAGAGAGAGAACCACGGATGACCTAGCGCAGCATAGCCGCAACCAAAAAAGAAGAAGAGAACCGCAGATGCACGCAGATGGACGCGAATGCAGAAGTAAACTCCTACTTCCGTTGTGTAATCTCGTCGCGAACCTTGTCGACAGCAGTTTATTGAATACCAATCTCTATCCGTGCAATCCGTGATCCGTGGTTTCTTTACTATTCCTGCAGAGAGGTGGCGAGCTGACCAGAAATCGCTTTCAGTAGTGTTCACATAAGAACTCACTTAAGAGAGCCTGGAGGAGCGATTTCGCGATTGAAATGCTGCCCAGCCGAGCGGACCTGTCAAGCGCCAGGAATCTGTCGGACTTCGCTTTGTGATTTTGCAGCACGATCCTCCTTTTTTCGATCTAAAGTAGAAGGGAGGAAGATCGACGGGAGATCACGATTGAGACTCACGATGGGAGAGGGGAATGAAGAGAAACGGAGACGCGGGGATGCGGAGAGGGGGAGAGAAGGCAACTTGATCGACTTCTTTCGTCGTGAACCATAATCCATTCGGCAAGCTCATGGCAGGCCGTTATCTAAAGTCGAAGATCTACTCGTCCTTATCATCCTCTTCCTGTTTCTTCTCTATTCTCGTCCCGATACCGGCGCCGAAGGCCGGGCCCAGCGCCACTTCCATCGCCACCCCTGTCCCGACATCATCAATTGCTGCCCCGATAGCCGCGCCGATTCCGGCACCGAAAGCAACGCCGAGTCCTGTATAATGGGCGATCGGATTGTTTTTGCCGCTACAGTTTTTCATCGTGTTTCGAGGAATGCTTAATCGTAGGCAGGGATTTTGGGCAACAGCCCTTTTGACAATGGTAGTGTGCTGGTTGGAACTCGACTCTTCAAGGTGATCCTGAAGATTTTATGGGTGTGGGTCCAGGAGGCAACTCTTCCATGGAAACGACAGAAACTTCCTATTATTCCAATTGTAAGGAACAGCTGTTAGGGATTCGTCGTAACTGCGGTATCTAACCTTGACGACATGATCCTCCAGCGGGATAGTACAGATCTCGATATTGACTTGTTAGGCATCAGGAGAAACTCTCCCCAATGCATCTCGAAACTGAGAATATCTACCCCGATTGTCCTACCATCGTGAGAACGGTCGATGTGGGCGGTCTTACAAAATCGGAGCTGATGCAAGAATCACAGAGAAACGCGATCTCGATGAATGTGTCTGCAGAAAGGCTCTTCGCTGATGATCGTTTTACGACCTCTAAGACTTCCTACAAGCTGAAGACCGTTGAACTGACAATTCGCGACCTCGGTTTCTCAGAGGGAGCCACTGCGGCTCAGAACTTCGAAAGAGCGATCGAACTGGGTCTCGAGCTGTGCCCGCTTGAACTCGGGCCTCACTTGAGATTGCAGTATTTTGATCAGCCCCAAGGGTGTCATTCCGACAAGGCAAACATACCGGGGTCAGGTGCGATTATAATAGCGTCGAAGAAGATATCGAAAGAGGAAGGCTTTCCGAACGGTTTTTATCTGAGACGACTCGAGGACGGGCTATGGTTACGCGGATACCGTGCAACGCCTGATGTCGTTGCGCATGCTGATCAACATTTTATCTTTAGTCAAACAAGATGGTCTCAACGAACTGATGTCTAACAATCTAATTCAGTGGACGCAACCACGCGTGTACCGATTTCTGGTTTTCGGCGATTTGAACCGCATGGCTATCTGAACAGCATCGCCGATCTTTGGTTGCGCCACAGATCTGGTGCGTTAGCTCGCCTCAATCACCAAACAATTTGAGGAAAGACAATATGAGAAGGTACAGGAAGTATACCATTGATGAATTCCTCGGTACGACGAACTATACCGGCGCTTCCTTCTCGCCGGATAACAGCAAGATCCTCGTCAGTAGCGACGCTTCCGGTATCTACAACGCCTACACGATCCCCACTGGCGTCGAGCCGGAGCAGCTGACACACTCAACGGACAACTCGATCTTCGTCATCGGCTACTTCCCCCGTGACGAGCGCTTCCTTTATACGAGCGATCAGGGCGGCAACGAGCTCAACCACGTCTATGTCCAAACGCCCGACGGCGCCGTAACCGACCTCACACCCGGCGAAAACCTGAAGGCCATGTTCTCCTGCTGGGCGCAGGATGACCGGTCCTTCTTCGTCGGCACCAACGAGCGTGACCAGCGCTTCTTCGACATCTACGAGTACGACGCCGAATCGTACGAGCGTGAGATGATCTATCAAAACAATGAGGGCTACAACTTCGCGGGCATTACGCCGGATCGCTGCTATATCGCGCTCTCGAAGGTCGAAACGACCGCCGACAGCGACATCTACCTCTACGATAGCGAGACTGGAGAGAGCAAGCACTTGACCCCGCACGATGGCGACGTCAACAACGCGCCGATGGGCTTCACGCCTGACGGGCAGAATCTCTATTACCTGACCGACAAGGACAGCGAGTTCCGCTACCTGATGCGCTATGACCTCGACAATGGTGCGCACGAGAAGGTCGAGGAGGCCGACTGGGACATCTTGTATGCCTACCTGTCAAAACACGCAAAATACCTGGTCGCGGGCATCAACAACGACGCCCGCACGGAGCTGCGCCTCTACCAAGCCGCCACAATGGAGCGCGTCAGGCTGCGGGAACTGCCCGATGCCGAGATCAGCTCGGTCAGCATCTCCCGCGACGAGGATCGCATGGCCTTCTACGCTAGCAGCAGCAAGATGCCGCGCGACCTTTTCGTCTACGATTTCTCCGGCGACGGGCCGGTCCGCCTCACCCGCTCGCTCAACGAAAACATCGACCCGGAAGATCTGGTCGAGGGCAAAGTCGTCCGCTTCGATTCCTATGATGGGACGGAGATTCCAGGCATTGTCTACACGCCTCACCAGGCGAGTGAAGAGAACAAGGTGTCGGCGCTCGTATGGGTCCACGGCGGACCCGGTGGGCAGAGTCGCATCGGCTACACCGCGCTCATCCAGTATCTGGTCAACCACGACTACGCCGTCTACGCCATCAACAACCGCGGCAGCTCCGGCTATGGCAAGACCTTCTACCACATGGACGACCGCAAGCATGGCGATGCCGACCTCGACGACGTGCTCGAGAGCAAGAAAATGCTGGCCCAGACCGGCTACGTCGACCCGAAGCGCATCGGCATCATCGGCGGCAGCTACGGCGGCTACATGGTGCTGGCCGCGCTGACGTTCCGCTCCGAGGCCTTCGATGCTGGCGTCGACATCTTTGGCATCTCCAACTGGCACCGCACCCTGCAGAACATTCCGCCGTGGTGGGAGTCATTCCGTAAGGCGCTTGAGCAGGAAATGGGCGATTTCGACGACGAGGAATTCTTCAAGGCCAAGTCGCCGCTCTTCCACGCTAAGAACATCGTCAAGCCGCTGATGGTCTTGCAGGGCGCCAACGACCCGCGCGTCTTGAAGGTAGAGTCTGACGAGATCGTCGAGGCCGTGCGAGCCAACGGTGTGCCCGTCGAGTATGTAGTCTTCGATGATGAGGGGCATGGATTCGTGAAAAAGGAAAACCAGGCCTGTGGCTATAAGGCCATCCTCGACTTTCTTAATCAGTATCTGAGGGATAACACGCAGTGGGAGGTGCTGCTATCCCATCGCTGAAACAGTAGGCTATGCTACATTGCAATCTCGAAGAAAATATAGTGCCCGTGTGGCGACCTAACACCCGCTGCAGCCGTCCGTCCTTTGACGCGTCCGGCGGCTGAGCTTCATCGTTCTGCGAGCGAGATAGGAAATGAATTCCATTCATAGATCGATCATCTTGCATACATGGTTACTCGGGTGGTGGTTGACTCTAAATGCGGAAGTAGTCGATCCGCGCGCCGGCGCGCGCGGATTGCGGCAACAAGCGCACACCGTTTCTCAAACGATGGGAATCGCCGGCAGGCTCGCTATAGGTCGATCAAAATCGATCAGACCTAACAGTAGTATCCGTTAGTGTCAGCGTGTGAAGATAAATAAGCCCCACCACGCGATAAATGCCTCGTCCGTGACGTCCGGAGGGAGATTCTTTGCCGCCATTCGGATGACGTGATTTTTGTGCATTTTGTCTGCTTCCTCTGCGATCACGGCTGGGTCTTCCGGGATCGAGCCAAGGTCGCCATACGTTTCTATCCAGTCGTCCAACTTTGTACGCAGGTCATCCAACTCGGAGCTATGGTCAGTTGACGATGCCAGGTTTGTCAGTTCGTCTTGATCGGCTTCAAGGTCGTAGAGCTCCTCATAGGGGCGACAGGGCGCCAGGAATTTCTCCTGAGCAGGCGTGAGCTTGCCTTCGGCTTGGAGCATCGGGGCCAGCGTCCAGAGTGGATACTGTTGCTTCTTGTATCCGTTGAACTGCATGTAGGGCCGGTCCGGATGGTAGTTCCGAATGTATTTGTGCGTCTTCGTCCGAACAGAGCGGATGCGATCGACAGTCCCGTCGCAGCGATCTCGAGCTGAGACGATGTGATCGCGCTCACTCGCATCGGGGCCAAGGAAAACGTTGCCCTCCATTACGTCAGGAACATCCAGACCCGAAAGAGAGAGTGACGTCGGGGCAAAGTCGATCCCGCTGACCATGGAATCGCTGACGGAACCCGCTTCGATGTGTCCCGGCCACCTGACGACGCACGGAACGCGGGTCCCTCCATCATAGAGGAACTGCTTGTCGCGTATATGAGCGCGTCCATGATCGCTGATGATGAAAACGATCGTATTCTCGCTCAGACCATCATCTTCGAGTCGCTTCAGGATCTCCCCCACTTTCCGGTCGAAAACCTGAATACTCTCGAGCCACATCGCCCAGTCCTTGCGGATGAGGGGATGATCCGGGTAGTAGGGAGGCAATTCGACGGTGGCGGGATCAATAGGGTTCTCGGGATCCGGCGAAAAATCGCGGTGGGTATCGATGATGTTGAACTGCGCATAGAACGGTTGATCGCCGGCACGCTCGGACCAGAGCACGCCATCGAAGGGAGCTTCGCGGAGAAAATTGAAGTCGATCTTTCCGGGTCGATCGTTCGGCGGGCCGCTGCTGTTGCAGGTGAAGTAGCCCGCATCGCGGAAATAGTCCGTGATCAGGCGGATATCTTCAGGTAGAGGCGTTTCACGTTTGCTGCGGTGGTTGTGCGCGCCAAAGCTCGTCTGATATCGCCCGGTGATGATGGCGGATCGGCTGGGTGAACAGACCGGACAGGTCACGAAGGCGTTCGTAAACAATGTCCCCTCTGAAGCGAACTGATCGAGCACCGGCGTCTCGACGACCGGGGTTCCGTAGCAGCCCAGGTCGGGATACAGGTCTTCACCGTAGATCCAGAGAACGTTTGGTTTCATTTTTATCCCCAAGGCTTGATATACACGAGATGTGATGAAGAGCAATTGCGACGGACATGGCAATGGCTTTTGGCCACCCTTCTATTCAGTTTGTTCGAGCGTCCACCTCGTCTTGGGACTCTGGTGTTGCCTGTTTCGAGAACGAAGACGAATTGGGAGAGCCTTCGGTAAGGTGGAGTCCCATGGCCCCACTTCTCCAGGTAGTACTCTTTTTCCCGGAAATGATCGCCGATCTTTTCCAAGTGCCGCTTCAGCGGTATTGGACAAATTCCTCAACTAATAAGGGTATTCGACATCGTCAACGAAGTGTACCTCAGCCCCACTCGTCGGAACGAACGTGTGGCGGCTGGTCCGAATGGCGCGATAGGAGCGTTAGAAAGCAATATCCGGGCGTGCATGGCCTCCCGGACGAAAAGTCACGCATTCGCTTCTATGTAACGGTAGCGAAATTTCTCGAGCAGCATCTCTAGCCCGCTTTTCTTAACAGGCTCCGCCTCGGAAACGCAATACGGGTACCTGCCGTACGGCAGAGCCGGCTATGAAAAGCAGGCTAGTTAAACCTGTCGCCACTTGCATCTTCCCCTCTTGCCCGGCCTGCCACGGTTTCGCGTGTGAGCCAGTCCATTGCTTTTAGTATTGTCTGATCTCTAAGATTCCGCGTCGCATCCGAATCCCAGAGATTGTCCATCTCGTTGGAATCCTTAGCGAGATTATAGATCTCTCCCTGCGGATGCTCATCGTCGGGCGGCGGTGAGTGGTAAACATTGACCTTGTAATCATCCTCGAACCACATCGTGCCGTGGATGGGGGGATCGAAATAACCGCGGTAGCCCTCTTCCGGCTTCGAACAGACCCCACTGTTCCGATATAAGCAGACGGCGTGATTGCGCTGTTTCAGCCGCGTATATTCGATTCGAGGATGTTCAATCCATCGGGCGACCATGCGCGTGTCTTTTCCCGTGACTGTCCCGCGATTTGCAGGCAGGTAGCCGCGATGTCGTGCCATTGAACCGGAGCTGATGATTCGATTGCAGGTTTGGCCTCTGGATCGCGAATGATCATGGGCACGCGGGTGCAGGCATCGTAGAAGTAGGCGCCCTTCGTCATCAGGCCATGGTCGCCCATCATGTCGCCGTGGTCGCTGGTAAAGATGACTACAGTGCTATCGGCCAATCCTCGGGATTCCAACGCATCGAGCACGCGACCGACCTGGGCGTCGATGTTCGCGATCCCCGCGCGGTATCCGATCCGCCATTTGGCCAGGGTGTCGGGGTCCGGGAGGCTGGGTCCCCAGCGGTGCTCCATCTCGTGTGCGATCGGACGGCCCTCAAATGGCTGGTCAGCGGCGATGACTTCGGGAAGATTCGGGATGTCCAATAAATCCTCCATCTTCTTCGGGTGGTTAACGTAGGGGCGAGTGTGGGTCGAACACGCTCATGCAGCAGAAAAAGGGCTTTTCATTTTTTCCGGCACCACGCCGGCTCAGGAAATCGATGGAGCGCTCGGCTGCCCACGTCGTCATGTGTGCCGATACGGGAATGTTTCCCACTTTCTGTAGTTTCTCGCGTATACCCTCCCGCAGTTCGGGGTCCCGAACGGCAAGCCAGTCCAGGTATGCATTATCCAAGCCCCAGGGCCCGAAGGGATCGCATGCCCACTCATAGACGTCGAACCCGTCGTTGGGGTGACGCCGACCGTCGGATTCCGCGTAGATGCCCGAAACATGCAGTTTTCCAAAGAGGGCGGTGTCGTAGCCGGCGTCCTGCAAGCGTTTGGGAAAAAGGATCTCGTCCTCAGGCAGGCAGTCGTGGAGCGCGCGCACACCGTGGCCGGGAATATGCTTGCCCGTCCACATGCTGGCGCGGCTGGGGGTGCAGATCGTTCCGTTGACGTAACACCGTTCGTAGAGCGTGCCTTGGGCGGCGAGCCGAGCCAGGTTGGGCGTGTGCACGCCGGGCGTGCCGTAACATCCGAGGGAATCCCACCGCTGCTGGTCGGTCAGGATGAGGAGGATGTTTTTGCGTTTAAGCGCCGGCCATCGGGTTCGATCAATCCCCGATTGCTTCGTTTCTACCGATGATAAAGTTCGGCGAATCGGCGGCCTGAATGGGCCATGCGGGGCTAAAGCCCCGATCTTTACTCATGGTTTATCGATCTTCAAACAAGGAAAACGGCGGGAATTGACCGCGGATTGCGCGGATGGTGCGAATGAAGACCCGCAACCAATACAGCGTGAGGAGGAAGATTGACCACGGATGGCACGGATGGGCACGGATGTGGGGATCTTTGTCGAGCGCTTTGTAGAATGAATCGTAATAGCTCGTTGCCGACGGTGAGGGGAGAGGAGAAATTGCTCGCCGCGTGAGGGCGGCTCCACCACCCGGACAGGAATGCACAAGAGCCCGCTCTTGTGCATTCCTGTCCAGGCGGTGTCTAAACTCGCGTGTCCGAGTGAGCAATTTCTCTTCTTCCCTCCCCATTCCTGTCGGTTAAATATCCGTGTCATCAGTGCCACCCGTGGTTGGAATGAGCAAGGTGATACCATAGCCTTTTCTATGCTGAAACGAGTCGAGCGCGATTCATTCAATATCAGCCTCTTCAACGTAGAAACTTGCTAAGAAACGAGAGCTGAAGGTGTGGTATTACGGAGGGGTAATTCAGTGACTGAAAAACGAGCGGCGAACTTGCCGAATCCGTGGAAAATTTACCTCTAAATCCGTGTTCATCCGCGCAATCCGCGGTTTCATTTCTACTCAGATGTATCCATTTGCCTGCGGCCTAACCGTATCAGGGAATTCTGGGCGCTGGCAAATCGGTTGAGGTTGAGCTCTTCGCGAATCTGTGCACTCCCCTCTCGCGCCATGTCGTCGACCGGGATTCCCATGGCATCCGCGATGCGGACCATCCGCTGGAAATTGGCCGCGACGGCTGCAGCGTCGACCAGGACTCTCTCACCGGCAGCTTCGAACAAGGCGCGGCGAGCAGATGAAAGATGCTTTCCATTCCCAGTTGCAATACTCTCGGCGAACTTCATCAGTTCCGTGCCATGCGTTACGCCTAGTCCAGCGGCCTCAGCATCGCCGTTGATCCCTTGAATGTCGATTTCGGTGTCGTTGGTTTGCGCGCTCACCCGGAGCGTCGTAGCGTGGGAATTCGTTCAGTAGAAGCATTCGTTGATCGCCGAAACGCGCCCTGCCACCAGTTCCATCTGCATGCGGTCAATGGCCCGATCTTCCTGCCTTTCTCTGGATTGCCACGCCCAGCTCCTTCGATCCCGGCATACCGGGATTCAGGACGGGTAGTGCTGGGCTCGCAATGACAAGGTGGCAGAGCACATTGTAGGTTGATTCCCATCTGCATTCTTATTCCGCCGGCAATTGAACAATCGCGTCATCGAGCAACTGCCCGAAACCACAACAGCTGCAGGTATCCTGTCGATCTTCTCTTCTTCGATTTTAGATTACGATTATGATGCACGACGGAAAATTAAGTTGGTTGTCGTTCTGCTATCGTGATTTATAATCGTGATCTCCTGTCGATCTTTCTTCTTTCGATTTTAGATAACGATTATGAAGCACGACGGGAGATTAAGTTGGTTGTCGTGCTGCTATCGTGATTCCTAATCGTGATCTTCTGCTTCTTCGACTTGAGATTACGATTATGATGCACGACGGAAAATTAAGTTGGTTGTCGTTCTGCTATCGTGATTCATAATCGTGATCTCCTGTCGATCTTTCTTCTTTCGATTTTAGATAACGATTATGATCCACGACGGGAGATTAAGTTGGTTGTCGTTCTTCCATCGTGATTCCTAATCGTGATCTTCTGTCGATCTTTCTTCTTCCGATTTTAGATAACGATTATGGTGCACGACGGAAATTAAGTTGGTTGTCGTTCTGCTATCGTGATGCCTAATCGTGATCTCCTGTCGATCTTCTCTTCTTTCGAATTTAGATAACGATTATGATGCACGACGGAAAATTAAGTTGGTTGTCGTTCTGCTATCGTGATGCCTAATCGTGATCTCCTGTCGATCTTCTCTTCTTCGATTTTAGATTACGATTATGATACACGACGGAAGATTAAGTTGATTGTCGTTCTGCTATCGTGATTTCTAATCGTGATCTCTTGTCGATCTTCTCTTCTTTCGAATTTAGATAACGATTATGATCCACGACGGGAGATTAAGTTGGTTGTCGTTCTTCCATCGGGAGTCCTAATCGTGATCTTCTGTCGATCTTTCTTCTTTCGATTTTAGATAGACCTTATCCGAAAAGCTACTGATTGGCCGCAAAGAGGCGCAAAAGGCGCAAGAAAAACTTGAGAAAATCATTTTTTGGCTTGATAAAAAGTGTCGCAACATGCTAGTGTTTAACAACTTAAGATTAAGAAAGGAGTTAAACATGCCAACATGTGCGACAGAGGAGAACAAAAGCGATAAGACGTTGATCCCTTAGCAACCTCATTCTGCCGGTTCCAGACACGGATTTCCGTGATTTTCTGGATGAAGTTGAAGAATTGGCCGGGTTCGCGGCGCAAATCATCGAGGCGATCGAGAAGGATCTGGACGCCCATGCGCGTGAGAAGAAGAAACTTCGATTGGAAGATCGCAGGTTCTTTGAAGGGCGCACAGCGGAGCTGCCGGAGCTGGACATCGAGGAGGAGAATATTCTGGCTGCTGAATTGAATCTTAGGGCAGGCCGGCCGCGGATGCCGGCTTATGCGGTATACGGGTTCGTGATGATTCGAGGGTTTCTGGGTTCGTTGACCACGGAAACCGGCACGGCGGTTTGTGCGCGAGTCGATGAGCTTGTACGGATTTTTGCAGAGCGGGGGACTGAGAATGCCGGCGGTGACGACGATTCTGGAGAACGTGAACCTGGTCAGCTATACGACCCGCGAGTTGATCTTTGATAAACAGATTGGGTTTATCCTCCAGGAGCAATGGGACGATTTCGGGAAGCTGACGATCGACAGCACCTCGGTGAAAGCAAACAGCTGCTGGCCCACCGATGGGAAGATTCTGAGCGGTCTTTTGATGCGGGCCAATCGTTTGGGTCAGAAGTTGCATGTCTTCGGGCTGGAGGATTTTCGCAAGGGATCCAGGGTTGGGCGTTGGCTGGAGGAAATGGACAAGCTGTGAGTTTCAGATTTGTCTGGCCGCGGGCAAACCCGAAGTCGAAGGGCAAGCTCGAAGAAACACTACCGGCGGTTGCTCAAGCGGGGCCGCAAGGCGGCCGACTCACTAACGGGGGAACTGAGCCATCTTGAAGACGGCCTGTCGATGGATTCACTGCCTCCCACTCGCCGGGAGCTTCTGGAGCGGGCATTGAGCCAGATCAGGGGCGATATTGCCGACGCCAAGCGGGTTGTTGAGTATGCTCATGATCGGGTGTTTCACGAAAAGAAGCTACCGTCCACACAGAAGGTCCTGAGTGCCTCTCGGACGGATCGGCGGCCTACATCAAGAATGGGCAGCCGCAATCCAGTGATCGGGTACAAGCCACAACTGGTTCGCAGCGAAAACGGTTTTGTCACCAGCCTGATCGTACCGCAAGGCAACGCGGCAGACTCCATTGAGCTGGCGCCGGCCATCGGCGATTCGATCAAGCGCACCGGTGTCATTGCTGAACTGGTCAGCACCGATGACGGATATGCTTCGGCGAAGGGACGCAAGGAGGTGCTGAGCATGGGGGTAAAGCAGATCAGTATCAGTGGGGCGAAGGGCAAGAAGTTGACCACCCCCGAGGACTGGGAGAGCGAGGCGTATCGCGAGGCACGCCGCGATCGCTCCGCAGTGGAGTCGCTGATGTTCACGATTAAAGATGGATTTGCCTTTGGCGAACTCGGCCGCCGCGGCATCGATGCGGTAGGCGATGAACTGCTCGAGAAGGTTCTGGCCTACAACTTCTGCCGCATCATACTGATGAAGAAACGCCGAGGGGAGGAACTCCAATACGAACAGGCAGCCTGAATCTGACCGCTTTGAAGCTCAGAGAAAAAAGCACCACGGGATGAGTATGCCTCCAGACAGCGGCAAATATACGTATTGTGCAGCAAGCCACGCCGATGGCCGCTCAATACCTGCTCATCGGCAGCGCCGGCAGCCTAAAACCCGAAACCTGCCAGCCATAGGCTGGTCCGCCCGTGGCGGAGAACCTTAAACCGCCCGCTCGAAAGGCTTTTCGAATGGGGTCTAGATAACGATTATGGTGCACGACGGAAGATTGATTTTGTTTCCGCCATCGTGGCTCTCAATCGTGATCTTCCGTCGATCTTCTGCTTCTTCGACTTGAGATTACGATTATGATGCACGACGGAAGATTAAGTTGGTTGTCGTTCTGCTATCGTGATTCCTAATCGTGATCTCCTGTCGATCTTCTCTTCTTTCGATTTTAGATTACGATTATGATACACGACGGAAGATTAAGTTGGTTGTCGTTCTGCTATCGTGATTCCTAATCGTGATCTCCTGTCGATCTTTCTTCTTTCGATTTTAGATAACGATTATGATCCACGACGGGAGATTAAGTTGGTTGTCGTTCTGCTATCGTGATTCCTAATCGTGATCTCCTGTCGATCTTTCTTCTTTCGATTTTAGATAACGATTATGAAGCACGACGGAAGATTGATTGGGTTTCCGCTCTTCCGTCGTGACTCTCAATCGTAATCTGATGTCGATGGTCGAATGCAGACTTGAGCATTGTCGAATTCCGCCGAGCTACTCCCACTCGAGGATCACGCCGAGGGCCTGGTCTGGGTGTTTGTAGAGGAAGTGGTAGGCGTCGGCGACTTTTTCCCAGGGCAGGCGATGGGTGATGATTTCGCGAACCTTTAACCGGCCGTCGACTATCATGGCCGCCGCATCCCGCTTGCAATCACGATAGCTGTGGTTTAGCCGATCGCCGATCAGGATCATACCGTTCGCCATTGCCTGTGTATCGAGAGGCAGCGGGCTGCCTTGATAACGGGCCACCAATTGAATCACACCGCCTCGCTTCAACATTTTTTGCGCCTTCTCGAATGACTTTACGCCCGCCGGTCCTCCGACACATTCAATCACGACGTCGGAGCCCTCGCCATCGGTAAGTTGCAGGATCGTCTCAGCCGGATCGACTTTCGAACCGTCGACCACGGAATCGACGCCGAGCTTAGCTGAGACGCCGCATCTGAGCGGTAGCAGATCGATGGTGATAACCCGGGCCGGATTACGCTCGCGGACAGTCTGGGCGCAGAGTGCACCGACGATTCCCTGCCCTAAAACAACGACAGTGTCGGTCTCCTTAACCGGAGTGCTGCGCATCCACATGAGCGACTCCGAAGCCAGATGTAGGAATGGCGCCTCCTCGTCGGCAATGGAATCGGGGATTGGGAAAGCACGCCGACGGTCTCCTGAAAGCGTACTCAGCTCATATTGCGCGTGTGGTGCGGTCACCACCACTCGTTGGCCGGTCGCAATCCCGCTGGTGTCTCGACCGAGTTCGACGACACGGCCAACCGCCGAATATCCCATGATCCGGGGATCGACCGCTTCCTCGCGAACATAGCGCCGAAAGAGCTCGGACCCCCAGCTGATCAGGGAGCGTGTCAGCTTGACGAGGAATTCGCCTCGATCGGGCACTGGAACCTGATCATCGACCAGCCGGACATTTCCGAAGCCGGCTTCCTTTACGAGGCGCTTCATTGTCTTGCTGGTGATGTCGGGATGCGGGGTGTGAGATGCGAGATGAGGGATGCGTGATGCGCGCGGCGCAGGGCGCAGGGCGGACGCAATTCACCCGTGAGGGAAACTCACTACTGTCCGGTTGTTTTTCTAGGAACGCAGGTTAATCGATTGATAACCAACATTTTACATATGATTTCTGCTGTTTTCGACTTGAAATTGCAAAAAGCCTTGTGGACTCTCAAAAATTTCGAGGGTCCAAATCATGTATACAGGTCGATTCGTTTTTTCTCAAATCATAGATTATCTTCCGCGCCATCAGTTCCATCGTTGCGTCCAACGCTACGGAGGCGACTACAAAGTTCAAAAGTTCAGTTGCTTCGAACAATTTCTCTGCATGGGTTTTGCCGAGTTGACCTACCGGGAGAGTCTGCGCGACATCGAAACCTGCCTGCGGGCAGTACAACCAAAACTATACCACGCAGGGATTCGAAGCGGAGTATCCAAAAGCACGCTCGCCGATGCCAACGAGAAACGAGACTGGCGCATCTACGCCGACTTTGCACAGGTCCTCATCGCAATGGCTCGTCCTTTGTATTCAAACGAGGATCTGGGCATCGACCTGGACAATACGCTCTACGCTCTGGACTCCACCACGATCGATCTATGTCTATCACTCTTCCCGTGGGCACGTTTCCGCAAGCACAAGGGGGCGGTGAAGGTCCATACGCTTCTCGATCTCAGAGGCTCTATCCCTTATTTTATCGAGATTACCGATGGAAAAGTTCACGACGTAAACATTCTGGATCTCATCATCCCCGAGGCCGGTGCTTACTATGTAATGGACCGAGCCTATCTGCATTACGAGCGCCTCTATCGGATCGCACAATGCGGTTCTTTCTTCGTCACACGCGCCCGCCGCGGCTTTCAGTTTCGCCGCCTCTACTCTCAAAAGGTCGACAAATCAACCGGTCTGCGTTCGGACCAGACCGTTGCCCTGGTCAGCTTCTATCCTGCCAAGGCCTACCCCGAAAGACTCCGGCGTATCACTTACCTCGATCCCGACAGTTCCGAGCGCTTCGTGTTTCTCACCAATCAGTTTGCCCTCCCAGCCATAATCATCACCCAGATTTACCGTTTACGCTGGCAGATCGAATTGTTCTTCAAATGGATCAAACAGCACTTGCGCAGCAAGAGCTTTTTCGGCACCTCCGAGAATGCTGTGAAGACTCAAATCTGGATTGCCGTCAGCGTCTATGTGCTCATCGCCATCATCCGCAAACGCCTTCGCCTGGAGATCAGTTTGCACAAAATCCTACAGATTCTCAGCTTCACCCTATTTGAGAAAACTCCTATGACTGAACTACTTACAGAAACCGATTACACTTTCAATGAACACCGCATTCCTAAACAGTTGGAGTTGTTTGACTTATAACCGGACAGTATTGAGGGAAACTTAGTCGTAAGCTTTGTCGTTAACTTTGTCGAATTCTGTCGGTCGATCGGTCGATGAAGCTTACGACGAGGTTAGCGACGAAGTAAAGAAGAGCAAACCACGCATGGGGGAACTTTGTCGCGAGCTTCGTCGTGAACTTTGTCGAATTGTGTTGTTCGATCTGCCGACGAAGCTTACGACGAGGCTTACGATTAAGTTTCGAGGGAACATATCTCCCCGCATGGGAATCTTTGTCGTAAGCTTCGACGTCAACTTTGCCTGCCTCGGCACAGCGGAGCGACGACGGGTCGACGTTTCCAGTTGATGTCCAATAACGACAAACCCAACGTAGTCTACATCTTGACCGACCAGTGGCGCGCCAAGGCGACCGGGTATAACGGTGATCCGAACGCGATCACGCCGAATATCGATCGACTGGCCGCTGAATCGATTGATTTTGCCAATGCCATTGGCACCTCTCCTGTTTGCACACCGGCCCGTGCGGTGTTGTTGACCGGGCGTTACCCGACGACCAACGGGATGTTTATGAATGATATACCGTTGTCGCCGGATGAGGAGAGCATTGGTAAATCGTTCAAATCCGGTGGTTACGACACTGCTTATATCGGCAAGTGGCACGTCGACGGGCACGGACGGGCCAGCTATATCCCACCCGATCGGCGGCAGGGTTTTGATTATTGGAAAGTGCTGGAGTGCACGCACAGTTATCAGAAATCCGAATACTACGACGGCGATGATACGGAAATTAAGATCTGGCTCGGATACGATGCGTTTGCCCAGACGGAAGATGCCTGTGACTACATAAAACGACACACAGACAATCCGTTTTTCCTCGTTTTGTCACTGGGCCCTCCGCATTTCCCTCATCACTACGCGCCGAAAGAATATCAAGCGATGTTTTGGCCGGAATCGGTCACGTTTTCACCCAATGTCGTGTTTGACGATTCCGAGTTTGAAGAGCACACCCGAAAAGAGGCGGCGGGTTACTATTCGCATATTGCCGCGTTGGACAAATGCGTTGGGGATGTCGTTGAGGCGCTGAAGACAAACGGGTTGAAAGATAATACGATTCTGATTTTTGCCTCTGACCATGGGGAGATGATGGGTTCTCACAACCGGAGTCCGTTTGTCAAACAGATCTTCTGGGACGAATCCTGTCGTGTGCCTTTCCTGTTGCGTTACCCGCCGTTCACGGCAGAGCGCGAAAATCGTAAGGTGATGACGCCGTTGGGAACGGTCGATATCATGCCGACGCTCCTGAGCCTGTGTGGTCTTGAGATACCGAAACCGGTCGAAGGGACGGATCTTTCATCGTGCGTTCGGGATGGCGTCGAAATCGAAGACCATGCCGCACTTTATATGAGTGTCTCGCCGTTTGCCCGGCAGAATTACCTCGATCCGGCGTATCGTGCTGTTCGTACAGATCGCCATACCTTCGTGCGGACGAGTGATAACGAGATTTTCTTCTTTGATGATGTTGAAGACCCGTATCAGTTGAGGAATCTCGCGGATAATCCGGGGGCGGCGGAAATCGGGAAGGCATTAGAACAAGATTTGTCGCGGCGATTGGAAATGATCGGTGATCCGTTCAGGGAGAAGGAATATTACCTCGAGAAGTGGGAGTATGAAGTTGATGAAACAGGTTGTGTGCCGTACACAAGATAGATGCGAGATGCCCTTCGACAGGCTCAGGGTCTACGCTACGCTTCGACGGGATACGAGATACGGGATGTGGGGATCTTTCGGAGAAACTTTGTCGCGAGCTTCGCCTGCCACGGCAAAGCGCAGCGGAGACGGGTCGTCAATCCCGCTGAGCGGGATCGGCATTTTTTCAGTCGAGCAAAGCGCAGCGGAGACGGGTCCAGAACCTTCTCGAGCAGTTCATCGCCTACCGCATCGATGCCGCGGCGGCCGAGTTCGCCAAAGGCATCCATCTTTAATCGTGAACATCAGCGACTCTTCTTCCACTAGGCTTACGACGAAGGTGGGAAGAATAGAATTAGGGTCTTTCACAATGGGAGCTTCGATCGCAATACCTTGAAAACCAATATCTTCTGTTTGAGCTTTGCTAGAAAAACAGGGTTCTGCCGGATTGTAATAGGGATGAGGAAGTAAACGGTGAAAGGAAAATCTGATTGCGCGGATGGCGGTTTCGACTAAGCTCACGCTGAAGCTCGCGAGCTCGCGACAAAGTTTAACTGGACCCTGGACCACCATGCCAGAGAAAAAGCCGTATATTCTATTACTGATCAGCGATGAGCACCGCCCCGATGTGTTGCCGGTGGAAGGGAACGAGGTAATTCGCACGCCGGTGCTGGACCGCTTTATCGGCGAAGGCGTATACTTCCGCAACGCCTACAGCCCTTCGCCGGTCTGTGTGCCGGCCCGCCAGAGTTTCCTCTCCGGACTCTATCCGCGTCGTTCCGGTTGTCTCGATTTCTCGACCGCCCTGCCGAGCGAGGTATTGACCATACCAGGCCATCTTTCCCGCTATGGCTACCGGGGAGTGGCTGCGGGTAAGATGCATTTTCGCGGCCCGGACCAGATGCACGGCTGGCACGAACGGATCGGCCGCGATATCTCGGGCCGGAACGGCTACGAGTTGGTCGACGATCCGGTCCACGGCGCCCTCATCGAGCCCGAGCCGGGGACCGGTCAGTATTCGGTCATCAATACGCCAAACAGCAAGTTCGCCAAGGAGATCATGAACGCCCGCGCCGGTGAGGGAACATGGATGAAGCAGGATCGCTATTCGGTCGACGGCATGCTGCAGTTTCTCGACGAGTATTTCGCGAGCGAAAACTATGATCGACCGGGGGCACAGCCGCTCCTCCTGGTGGTGAGCCTCTCCTGTCCGCACTACCCCTTTCAGTGCCCGAAAGAGCTGTTCGACTACTACCTCCGGCGGGTCGAACCGATCGTGGAGGATTTTCCGGAAACATTCGACTGCCACGAACTTTTCAAGGTGAAGATTGGCGAGGATGTCACCTACCGGGAGGCGCACCGTGCCACCGCCGGCTACTACGGTATGGTGGAGTGGCTGGATGGGCAATACGGCCGGGTTATCGACTACCTCGAACACCTGAACGTGCTCAACGAATTTATCGTTATCTATCTCTCCGACCACGGCGAGATGCTGGGAGAGAAGGGGATATGGGAGAAGCAACAGTATTTCGATGCCTCGGTGCGGGTGCCGTTCTCGATCTGGTCGCCCCGCCATTTCAAGGGCGGACGGATCGTACATGAAAATGTGTCCCTCGTGGATCTTTTTCCGACCCTGTGCGATCTCGCCCACGTGCCGATACCGGAGGGTCTCGATGGGCGGAGCATCGTCCCGCTGGCAAAGGGAGATTGCGAGGACTGGCCGGACACGGTCTTCAGTGAGTTGTGGAAGATTCAAAATGGTCCCTCTGAGATGATCAAGCAGGGGAATTTGAAATTCTTTCGATTTAATGAGCAGCCGTGGCCGGATCAGCTCTTCGATTTGGAAGCCGATCCCGGCGAGACGAAGAACCTCATCGACGACCCGGCCTACGCTGCCGATCTGGCCCGGTTGCGGGCCCGGCTCGATGCTCTTCCGCCGCCGTCGTCCGAATAAGAAAAACCGCAGAGCGCGTAGAGATCGCGGAGGGGAAGGTTTTCGATTTGTATGTTTTGCAGCTGTTAGGATCCTTTCCTTTAAATCGGACCCTTCCAAGTGATTCTGCTCGACCACTCGCCTGATCTTCCGAGACCAAGATCCAGGGTGCCGGCTTACAGTCCGACGCGTTAGCGCTGCAATCCAGGAGGTATGAAGCCTGAAACACGATCTGGAATTGCTTCGTCATTCTTTGCCTCGCAATGACAGAAAGCGGCGAATTACATCTCCTGCTCCGCAGCTTCTGCGACCGGCCAGGGACTTTTCGAAACCGGATTCAGATCGAATTTCTTCCAATGGTATTGGTACTTGTCGGATTTCCAGCCGGCGTAGACCTCCTCCCATGAAAGCCGGCCCTGGTGCACACCGAGGACCAATTTCATGACGGGATCGGAGGCCCTCTGATAGCGATAGTCGACGGAGAGTCTCAAGCGGTTGCCGGACAGATTCGGGAGGCCCTGGTGGACGGTGTGGCTGTAGAAGAAAATTACGTCCCCGAGTTCGAAAGGGCTCGAGACCCATTCCCCGCCGAATTCGGTGGTATCGCTTCGAAGTCCGCCGGCGCCTGGGGACCGCGTGACCGGAAAAATACCTGATTTATGCGAGCCGGACAACAGGCTCAATCCGCCCATTTTCGCAGGACAATCACCCAACGGGAACCACGCCGTCCAGACATCCGGGGTGCCCTGGATGTGCACATAATCCTGGTGCGGCGGAGTGGTTTCGTCGAGATTGGTGGGAAAGATGAAACGCGCGATGTTGCTGGGCTGAAGTAGCACGTCGTCGCCGAGAAGAGCTTCTGTGACATGGAGGAGCACAGGGTCATGGGCGAGGGTGTGGAATGATTCGAGCTTCTGGACGGCGTCATAAACCGGTTTGAAATCCTCCATGCCGGAAACCAGCGCGGGGTGGCTCGTTATGGCGTCATCCTGATTGGTGCCGGGGTCGATCCAGCCGACGTCCTGCAGGGTTGCGGCGATGTCTCGGCGCGCTTCGAGGATGGCATCCTTGTTGACGACAGCCTTCAGGAAGAGGTAGCCGTCGCGATCGGCGCGGTGACGCAGTGCATCAGTGTCCTCTCTGATGTCGTTGGACTCGACGAATGGTGTCATTTGATCTTTCTATGAAAAAATCCCTCGATCGCAACTCTAAGCTCCACCGATTCGGTAAAACTCCGGGCCGGTAGGCGTTGAATACCTGGAAGAACCCCTCCGGGTTGTCCGCGAAGAATCTCCGCATTTTCGCCGGGTCGTGGAGCAATCAACCGACCTTTTTCAATCTCGCCAGATCGAGATCTCTTGTGATCCTGTAGATCCCGGGCGCCGTCTTTCAAATTCGATCAACCTTTCCCGTTAATCTGCTGTAAGGAACAGCCGTTAGAGATTCGTCGGTTCCGTTGCTTCTAACCTTGACGACATGATCTTCGAGCGGGATAGCACTGGCGTTAACTGCATGAGATGAATAGAAAAGCAGTATTTTTCGCAGGCTTTATTTTGGGATGCCTGAGTTGGGCTATTTGTCCCTTGGTATCGGATCGCTTTGAGCCATTTGATACAGGTACTGGATTCTTGATAGGGCAAGTAATAATGGCGGTTTTTGCTGCGTATATCGGTTTCATTGCAAACTACAAGAAACTCCTTGTCGTTGTTTTGGGTTGTATCTAGGTCAGAATGCATATGCATATGTTTTTGGAAGCAGCGAAGCCAAAGCTTGGGCAATATTACTGCTATTCACCAGTATATTTCTTTGCATAATCCCACTGGTTTCTGGTTTGTCAGCAAGAGGAATCAAAGTATTTTTGCAGTATCGAAAATCAAGCAGTTAACAAGGCAATGCAAGCGACAAGCGCGTGATTTCGACGTTGGGGAAAGAGAATTCATTGAACCGCGACTGAACGTCAATGAACCCAACGCAGCGTAGCCGCAACCAAAAAAGAAGAAGAGAACCGCAGATGGACGCAAATGAACGCGAATAAAGAGGAAGGCACCACGGATTCGAGCGGTCTTCGCTGCACTGCGGCGAGCCAGGAAAAACCGCGGATTTTATGAAGAGGGATTCTCAACGGATCCGGCGAGGCTCACCGCAGGCGAATTTGTAATACGAAAGGTCTGGGTGTGATTAGCGTTCGGTATTCCAATCTTGCTGCCGGATGAGAACAGAAAAGTCCATTCGGCTTCGGGAATTCGCGTACATTCGAGTTTATGCGCGGTTTTCAATCTCCCCCGGTCCGCTGTGCCAACCCCGAACCAATCAGTACACCTAAGAGCCGAACCGGATTTTTTTGGGAATTCGAAATCACCGTGGATTTTACGTAGCCAATGCTGCCTGTTTGCCCTCCCGGGTAGGAAGGTACTCGATGCGCCGCAGAAACCGCTCGCCGATGTCGAAATCCGGCTGCCCCGAAACGTAGCGCCACAGGCGCACGCGACGCATAGTCTCGTAGCGGTGCTCGTTCCCCTCCCATCCGTGTTTTGTGGACAGAATTCCCGGGATCTCCGGGTCATCCAGATCAGAAGTGTCGAAATTTCGAATCTGGGGGAGCGTCGGATTCAGACGCAGCTTGTACATGAAGCGGTCCCGGTCGGTGTGATTGCTGCGAGCGCCGTGCCAGACGCGGGTATTCCACACAAACATTGTTCCTGCCTTGCAGGAGGCCCAGATCTTGCCTCGCATATGCTGGTAAAAGGTGATCTCCCCGGTACGCACATTGCGAAACTGCGTGCCCGGAATCAGAAAAGTGCCGCCCATCTCGTCAGGAGTGTCGGCAGGAAACAGGGACAGCTGTATATCGAAGTAGTTCTCGCGAAAATCGATCACGGAGTCCTGATGGGTGTTCGGCCCCGCCATTTTCTTCGCAGCCACGAAATGAGCGGCGTGATGGTCGTAAAGTGGATCGGGACCGACGAGGGAGTGGATCAGTCCCTTAACCTTTGGCAGTCGGAAGATATCGCCGAGGGCCGTGCCCTTTGGCCAAGTCTCTTCAAAGGGAGTCCCGACGGCGTAAAATCCCCGTTTCCGATTCTTCATCTCCTCCAGGGCGACCGCACACAACTTCCTGGATACCATTTTGTCGAACTTGAGATAGCCGGATGCGACGAATCGGGCCATCTGCTTCGAACTCAGTAGATGTTTCTTCATGTTTGCACTTCGCATTCTTCGTCTTCCATATCGCGGAATTTGGCCAGAACAGTCTGGCAGGGCAGGGCAGGGGACCGTCTTCGTAGGCATCGTCGGGCCTGCGCGGCGTGAGCTCGGACATCTGGATTACCTGCCAACCGTCCCGCATGGCTTCCATGGCATTTCGATACGGGGGTTCCACCTCATCGACGAGGTCGTTTATTCCGGTGCCCTTGGACGCCTCGTACCTGGACCAGCCAATCGCCTCCGAGTCGAGCCCGGGCGAGGTCTGGAAGAGCACGAGGATGTCTTGTACGAGATGCATGTCTCAGTTTTTCATTTACGGTAAAAAAGTCGTCGTTTCGAACATCATGACCACTTTCTGATCCCGCCGAGCGGGACGGCTACAAATTTCAACGACTTACGAAATATTGTAGTTCGCAAGAACGCGGGGTCAGCGGGATCAATTATCAATAATGTAGTGCATTCAAATTTTAATGCCTGCAGAGAATCGGCAAGCTGACCAAGAAATCGTTCTCAAGTATATTCATTAAAAGGTCCACGGCATCCAGCCTAACGGAGCTGCTTCACCGTTCGAAGGCTGTCCAACCCGGGGAACCTGTCAAGCGCTGGCAGGGTGCGGACGCATTCCGACATATATTCAAGCGAAACTGTGACTCAACCGACCCCTGTCCCCTCCGAGGAGGGGATCTTTCAGATCCTGGGTTCGTTCACTGATTTCCCCTCCTGGGAGGGGACAGGGGTGGGTTTCTTTCAAGACGACTTCTACCCTCAGAAAACGTTAGCTCATCAATGTATCTTTTACCTGATTTACACTAACCTGCTTGTCTCTTGAGATAAGCAGGTTCTCTAACAGCCCGTCGGACAGAGTCCGACGGGCTGTTAGTCGTAGTTACTGTTCACATGATCGCCCAGTAGCCGCAACTGCCTCGGCGTTGCCTTAGCCAGAAGCTCCTCGTCGAACTGGAATCTGTTCAGGTATGGAGGGAATTTCTGGGTGATGATGCGCTGAGCGTAGTGAACCTGCAAGAGGTAGCGGGTCCGCCCACTGGTATTCGGCGTGCCTCGGTGCCACACCTCGCAGCGGAAAACGACACAGTCACCGGCCTTGCTCATGATGCTTTTTTCCTCGACACCCTTAAAGCTCGTTTCCTCCGGCTGAGGCCGGCGTCCCGCGCGGTGGCTGCCCGGAACGAAGTTCGTCGGCCCCAAATCCTCTGTAATGTCGTCGAGATAAAAATGGGCGGTAGAGATGAAGATCGGAATTTTGACCTCCGGATTCTCCATCACATTCGCGGGCAGGGTCAGGGGCTGCCAGTCGGCGTGCAGCTTCTGCGCCGGCCGGCCGCTCCCTGTCAGCCACGCCGTCATGCCGATGCAATGGCAGTCGGCGCCGTGCACGGCCTCGATCAGGTCGATGATTTCGGGCCGGTCCAGATATTGAACGAAAATCGGGTCGCGATTAAAAGCGTTATTGATGCTCTTGTTGAGAAAGCCGTCCTTTTCCGGGTCGGGGTGCCGATCGTAATTTTCTTCGATCGCCGTCAGGTTGTCCATCGCCTCGCGCAGGGCGGAGATTTCGGTCTCATTGAGCACCCCTGGAAAATAGGCGAAGCCGTCGTCTTCCATCGCCTGAACGTACTCCTCCAGATTTGATCTGGGTACTAGAGGTAGTGCCGTTGCCATAGGTTAAGATTTCTTTTACCGACTCGATTTTGCAATCTGATTCTGGTTCCCACTACGGGTGCCTCCGGACCTCGCTGGGTCTTTGACGATCTGGTGTGGGCGACCGGGCAGGCAAAGGAAGGTGCCATCCTCGTGCTCACCTTTCACGGCGTTCCCGATGTGGAGCATCCCTGGGTCAACACCGACCCGGGCTAGAAACTCGTCAAGCATCGGGTAGTTCTGCAAGAACAGATCGGGGCCCACAAGCCAGTTATCGGTCATCGCCGTTTGCTCACCCGGTTGAGCGGCGTAAGCATGATAAAATTTAGCGCCGAACGCCGGGAGACGAATGCCTATAGTTGCGCCAGGCTCGCGAGAATGCCTGCAGTTGCGCCAAGTTCGCGATCTTCTCCAGCTGACGGCTGCGGACAGTAATGGGCGCCACGCGGTAGTGGGCATTCAGGGTGTCGTAAGCTTGCCGCTCTTGTTCCGACAGCGGTTGGGACTCGGGAGGCGCCACATAGCGCAGGTCTGCGTTCCAGCGCACCCTGTCCGTGGTATTGAGCTTGCTGGCATGAAAGGTGAGATTGGAGAAGAAGAGAATATCACCTGGTCTCATCGGCAGGGCGACTGGCTTGCCCCGCTTTTCGACGTCCTCGAACGTGCGTATCTTCTTATCCGCACCGCGTTCGCCCTTCAGAAGACTCCAGCTGTGGCTGCCCGGCATGACGTAGAGGCAGCCATTGCGCTCGTCCACATCGACTAACGGTATCCACATGCTCACCACATGGATATGTTGGGTCGACTCGCCATAGTATTGACTATCCTGGTGCCAGGGGAAAGGAGTTCGCTCATTTTGTGGTAGCTTCGGTCTGGTGACGTAGCTGCCCGTCCAAGCAACTTCCGGCCCTAGCAGCGATTCGACGCTGTCCAGGATCGCCGGATGGCGTATGAGGTTGAACAGATCTGGGGAATCGAACGCTTGTGTCAGGTCCCACAAGCTCACCCCCAGCTTGGCTTCCTCATTGATAACGGCCAAGCGGCGCTCAAACGACTCACCTTCATGGAGGGAGGATATCTTTCCCGCGCGGTAGAGCTTACGAGCATGCTTGTCCACGAGCACTAGAATCAACAGGCGTAGAGACGCTAAGTCTTCCGGCTTGAGGCTCTCTCGCAGGAGCAGGTAGCCCTGGTCCCGGTATGAGTCGACCTCTGACTGGGTTAATTGTGCCACTGATTCCCTTTTTGAAGTTAGTCCGCTTATTTCACAAAATAAGCGGACTAGAAAGCGAAACCGATATGTAATTTACTGAAATTCAGTAAGTTGAATGTTTATGTATTTATCCTTCGAACGGTTGAGTATCAAACAGTCTATCAAAATGAATATCCTTGAAGGCATCTTTACATAGTCTTAACAACCTGCTTTTCAGCAAATTACATATCGGTTTCGCCATTAACCCGAAAATTGCAAGATGTCGCTCCGCTCGGTAGTGAGATTTTCGGGTTAGGGCATGAACAATCCGCCGCTGACATGGAGCGTTTGCACGGTGACATATTCTGCGGCAGGCGATGCGAAATAGCTCACCGCGTGGGCGATATCTTCAGGTGTCCCCTTGCGGCTGATGAGCATCGGGATGCCTAACCAGTTCATCGGCAGATCTTCCTGAATTTGTATTGGTGTTGTTCTATCTTCCGCTAACTCTCGGGCCGTGGTGCCGGGGCAGATTGCATTGGCTGTGACAAAGGGAGCGCCTTCATGAGCTATCCCCTTGCAGGGCAATTAAGGCCGCTTTTGACGCCCCGTAGGTTGCAAAAGAACCACCCCCACGCCCGTAGACGGCGATGTTCGAGGAAATCGTAACGAACCGTCCGAACTTCCTCTTGATCATGCCAGCCAGGAGTTCGCGGGCAAGTGCAAATGTGGCACGCGCATTGACGTTCATCACTCGTTCCCATTCCTCATCGGGGGTATCGACGATCTTGTGTGGTTGGCCGATCCCGGCGTTGCTCACCAGGATATCCACCCGGCCGAAAGTCTCTTCAGCCTGACGGACGAGCGCTGCACACTGAGCGGTGTCTCCGACATCGGCACGAATGGTCGCGGCCCGCCCGCCTGCCGCCTCAATTTTGCCTTGTATCCTCTTGGATTCTTCCTGGCTGGTACTGTAATTTATGACTACATCCGCCCCGGCCTGCGCGAGCACCAGCGATATCGTGGCGCCGATACCACGCCCACCGCCGGTAACCAGCGCGACCTTCTCGGAAAGATCGATTTGTCCGGCTTGAATATCTCCTACCCGTGCCGCTGAATTCTGATTGTCTTGCATTAACTGATAAGAAATCGCTTTTCGTGCGATGCAGGCTTCCCGAATCACGGTCGATGCCCGCCGTCAATACTTGAAACCCTCTATCTCGGCTCCCTCGTTGATGTAAAGATAGAGCCCGTCCTTACCCGGCGCCACGATGTCCGGAAAACCGTTACCTGTCATATCGGCCATATCGAAATGAATGCCTAAACCGGTGGTTTCGCGTTTGGGACCGTAATCGACGACCTCTTTCACAAAATTCTCACCCGTCCATTTGAAGTAGTAAATGCCGTAGTCGTCATGCGCTCCGGAATCCGTGCCGCTGTGGGCGCGGTATCTCTTGCCCGTGACGAGTTCGCACGCTCCGTCGCCGTCGATGTCGATCCATTTCATGTCGTGATACTGGGAATTATAAGGATCGATGGGATGCCTGACCCAGCGGTGTTCGCCGGCCTCGAACTGGTGTTCTATCCAGTCGAGGCCGTAGTCATGGGCACTCCCGACAATCAGGTCGTTGATCCCGTTTCCGGTGACATCAACGACGAGAATGGGCACGCTGGCTCTGTTCACTATCGGTAATCCGGGATGCCATATCCACTCCGCAGCATAGGTGGCCTCGGGCGCTTCCAGCCAACCCTCCCGTAGCACGATATCCATACGCCCATTCCCCGCGATGTCGCCGCATCCCAGACCGTGCTCTTGAGATTCCTCTCGGAGTAAGTGAACTTCAAACTCCCCGGTCCCTTTTCCCGAGGAGTCGATGACGAGCTTGAAAACCCTGAGAGGTTCGTTGGGGGTGTTGGGGATGATCTCGAGATTCCCGTCCCCGTCGATGTCCCAGGCGCGGGTGGTCTCAATATTGCCGATCTCCTTTAACTCGTGGACTTGCCACTCTCTACCCGTATCCCCGGGATTCTCGAGCCAGCGGAGCTGTTTTCCAAACCATCCTCCCGTGATAACGTCAGGAAGACCATTCCCATTCACATCGAGCGGAATGGTTGAGAAGTCGTCAAAATATTCAACATTCTGCGGCTCCTGTGGCGCGACGATGTGCCGTTTTACGAAATCGGGCCCCTCGTACCAGTAGGAACCGGAAACAATATCGAGGTGACCGTCCTGATTCACATCCATGATCCCAGCGGATTCAAAGCGCTGATCGTCGATGAGGATTTTTTTGAATTTCAGTGGCATTCGCTCTTCTACCAAATTGCTCTAAGAAGAAATCAGGAAGAAGGATTACAAAAATCCCGCAATTTTGCCGCCTTCAAAGCTCGTCGTACTCAGCGTCGTTGGGATACTGGTCGATGGGTTGCCATGCCACCTTTTTTTCGCGATCGCCAGTGAGGTAACGCCAGAGCTCTATGCGTTTCAGGGCCTCCAACCGACCCTCACCGCCAAACCAGGGCTGGGGGCGGGTCAGGATCTTGTCAATTTCCGGGTCGTCCAAGTCGCGGGTATCCCACATCAGGCGCTGGCGAACCCTTGGGTGAAGAAAGACCTTATACATGTAGCGGGATTTGTCCGTTTGATTGCTTCGCCTCTCGTGCCAGATATTCCAATGCCAGATGAACATGGTTCCCGCTTTGCAAACGCAGGGCAACTTGCCGGTGATGTGATGGTACCTCGCCGGAGAGAGGAAGCGGTCCATCCGGCGCAAGTGGGAGCCTGGGAGAAAGACTGTGCCGCCCATATCGTAGGGAACGTCGTGAAAGAAGAAGGAGAGCAGCACGCGGAACCGGTAACGAAACGGTTTGCGTTCATAATCCTGGTGCAACCCTGTTGCGCCGGGCGAGTTGGCCGGCAGTAAGTGCATGGCCTGGCCGTCCACCCAGGGTTCCTCTCCGACCAGACTTTCGGCAATGCCTCTGATTTTCGGTATGGAGAACACGTCAGCGAGGGGAGTTCCCAGCCAACTTTGGCTGATCGTGTGTCTGCCTTCATACGATCTAAAGGATGCGGACGGGCCGGTCAGAAATTCCAGGGTTTCCCGGCACAGATCCCTCGGCACAATTTCGTCGAAGCGCAGGTAACCCTGGTTGACAAAAGTCGCGACCTCCCTGCTGTTCAAGAGAGGAAAGGGCTTGCCTGTTTTAACGGGTAGTTCCTCAGTGAGCGGCTTGTTCACGGCAACACCTTTCGTTCGAAAACGAACTCAAACGGCAGAAAGCCGGACTCGTTCCCGTCGACGGGGTTGGTGTTCTGCAATACCGGCCATTGCACGATGTGCCAGCCGGCGCGCAGGGCATCCAGCCCCGTTTTGTAAATCGGTTCGTCTCGTTCGTTACTGTCGTAGTTATACCGACCGGTGCCGTCGTAGAGCGTCCATCCAATGACTTGCGCCCCAAGGTCGGATCCGCCGAGATACAGCAGAAGAATCTGTTGCCTCACGTCATGAAGGGGTTTCGCCGCGAGAGCGTCCTCATAGGGGAGCGGTGAAGAGCTGGTCGTCATGGTTAATAGTTCGACGTTCGAATCGAAATTCACAACCTCACGCTTCCTGAGTGTACCAGCCTCACTCTCGGGCAAAAATTCAACTGATTGCGGTAAGATGCAAGAATAAACTCGCCGAAGTTGGATCAAGGAGGCCTGTTCGCTGACAGAGGGCATTCACCCTTTTAGAAAAGGCTCTAGATAGTCCGCTTACTCTGTGTAATGTCCGGGCTAAAGATGGCTTGTCTACAGAATACCTGAGACTGACACTCTTACTCGGGCACTACTGAGAGAGCTGTCGCCAACCCAGATGCAACCCGCCTAGCCCGAAAATCTCACTACCGATCCCGCTCAGCGCATACGCGTAAACCTTATTTTCGCAACTTAGTCAGATTCAAAGACTTGCGAGGTATTTTGCGGCGGAGTATGAGGGTGTCTCTATCCTCGAGGTTCCACTCCATTTGTTCGCCCTTTTCTATTTGCTTCGTTTCGACCACAGCGGTGAGGAAATTCGCAGTTGAGCGAGTGCATTTTGGTCGGGTTATCTTCTCTACTTTTACCGTCTACCCCATTTTTTTTCACTTTGGCAGCATTTTATACTGTACATTCGTTCATATATAGGATTTATCCTTCGGATGCAAAGTATAAAAAAAGCTGATTGTATCCGTCAAACCTTCCGTAAGTTGAACCTCACAGCCCTCGCTAAACAGAGTGGTTTTAGAGAGAGGAAATCGCGCAAGATCTCCCCTCTGAACTTTGTTTTGGCTTTGCTGGCGATGGCTTCTAAGGGGGCCTTGTCCCTTGGCAAAGAAGCCGAGCTTATTGGATTCTTAGCCAACCGCACCATTTCCAGACAAGCGGTCCAAAAGTGCGCCAAAAAAGCCACCGCTTTTATGACCTTAGTGCTCCTGAGGCTTTTAGAACTTAAAGCTTATGGGCCTGTGGGCAGAGCTGTTCCAAATTGCATGAGGAGCTTTGAACGGGTTCTCATTGCCGACAGCACTTCGATTGGCTTGCCTAAGGTCCTGGCCCCCTTCTTCCCCGGAGCGTCCAATCAGACAGGCTCCAAACAGGCTCAACTGAAGATTCAGGCCTATTACGATCTGCGCAATGAATCCTTCGTTGACTTCAGCCTCAGTAGCTTCCGAAAAAACGATCAGGCTGCTTCCAAAGACATTCTCGCTCTCGCTCAACCCAACGACTTGATCCTGCGCGACTTAGGCTATTTTGTCCTCGATGTCTTTAAGCAACTCGATCAGCGCGGCTGCTTCTTTGTGAGTCGTTTGAAAACCGGCACTTGCCTTTTAGCCAACGAAGGCGATGAAGAGCTCGATCTACGCAAACTTTTACGTGGCCAAAAGCTTCTCGATATGCCCGTTCGGGTGGGTAAAAAAGCCAAGCTTCCGGTTCGTCTGATCGCCGTCAAACTCCCTCAGAAGGTGGCCCATAAACGCCGCCGCGAGCATAGACAAAACCGCGACAATAGACTTCGATATACCAGCCGCACCAGCTTCCTTCTCGGTTTCCAAATCTTTATTACAAACCTCCATCAGAAAGACTTTAGCCCTAAGCAGATTCTGAGCTTTTACGGGCTTCGCTGGCGCATCGAAATTTTCTTTAAGGCCTTTAAGCAACATCTTAATCTCGGTCAGGTCAAAGAGACTACTCCCTACCAGGTTGAGCTTCTTATCTACGCCCGTCTCATCCTCATTACCCACTTACTCAACTTCGTCTATGGTCCCCTTAGACACTATTCGAATACCAGTTTGTCCTCTCCTCTGAGTATCCTTAAATTCTCCTACTGGTTTGGCTTCTTTGCTCCCTACTTCTTCATCCTCTCTCACATTCCCAAAGATCAGATCATCCCACGATGGCTCAAACAAATCCCCAAACACTGCACCTATGAAAAGCGTTCTCGACTTGATTTCCTCTCTTGTTTCTTCTCCTTAGGTTAACGCAAATGCGCTCAGCGGGAGACATCTTGCAATTTTCGGGTTAGTCCGCTTATTCTGTGTACCGAGCGAAGCGACATCCTAAATAGGCGGACTAACGCTTCGGCGCCCCGTAGTTCAAATGGCCAATCAGATCTCCACCTATCGTCTTTCCATCGGCGGTGAGCTCTTCACCGTCTGGAGGAAGCACGGCCGACTGCTTATGGCGTGGCTTGCGCTCTTGCTCTTTTCTTTCTCTCTTGCGACTTCCGCGACCGACACGTGGAGCGGGGTTGAAAAAATTGTGGCGGTGGGCGATCTTCACGGTGACTACAGTCAGTTTCTCGCGGTGCTCAGATCGGCTGATATCATCTCTCGCTCCGGCCGATGGCAGGGCGGAAGCGCGCATCTTGTTCAGTTAGGGGACATTCCGGATCGCGGTCCGGACACATTGAAAATCATCAAGCATCTGCAGAAGCTGAAAAAACAGGCCCAACGGGCCAAGGGCGACGTCCACATTCTGATTGGGAACCACGACGCTATGAACACCTATGGTGATCTCCGCTTCGTGCATCCGGGCGAGTACGAAGCCTTTGTTGACGTCGACTCACACTTGTTACAGGAGGAGCATTTTCAGAAAACGATCAGATATTTCCAACGAACCAAGCCTGAAACAGAGTGGCCCGTTTTTGATCGTGATTTCCGTAAGAAGTGGGAAGGTGAGTATCCGCTTGGTTATGTGGAACATCGTATGGCCTGGATACCGGGTGGGAAGATTGGAGATTGGGTGAGCGAACGGAACACGGTGATAAAAATCAACGACACTCTATTTATGCACGGGGGTATAGGGCCCCCTTTCGCTCGTCTAACTCTGTCCGAAATCAACAACGGAATTCGCGAGGAGTTGAAGAGCGGCGATCCCCCGTCCGGTGGATTGGTGCGCCACGAGGAGGGCCCTCTTTGGTACCGGGGGCTGGCCCTTCACAAAGAAGAGGAGGAGATGGCCCATCTCATGGCCCTTGTGGAGAAGCACGAGGTCAACCGGATCGTGATCGCTCATACCACCACCGCCGGTGCGATCATGCCGCGGTTCGGGGGCCGGGTCATCCTCGCGGACGTAGGTCTTGCTTCAGTCTATGGATCAAGAGTTGCCTGCCTCAGGATCGATCGGGATAAAGCCTATGCCATTCACCGTGGAACGCCTCTCTCGCTCCCAACGGATTCCCGGGAGGGCCTGATCCGATACTTGAGAAAGGCAGAGAAACTGGACCCAAAGCCTTCGCCTCTCACAGAGGTAATTGAAATGCTGGAATCCTCTGTAGAATAGGCCGACCTCGCCAATCGTGCCGTCAACGGCATTTCGATTCAATCCGACGCTGCCGTTTCTTCGGGTTGTCGATAATGGCGTAGAACGAACTGATATAGGCCAACGCGATTTTCCGAATCCTTGGTTTGAGCTCCGGTTGGGTATTCCACAGTTCGGTGATCTCGGACCGATGCTTATGGAAAACCTCAATGGTCCCCTCCAGAACTCCTGCTTTATGGCAGAACCCGCGGTAAATCCGTTCTCTGACGCTCGCAAGCTCGAAATGTGGATCTGGAATCGCGTAGGGCGTGTCGACCATACCGGCAATATCGAAATCATAAGGCACGGGAACGAAGGGGGCGTCTGGATCGGGAAACGAGAACGGTCGGCCGTTGTGGCAACATCGCTCATCGCCAGGACCTTTCAGCAGGCTGAAATCGGTGTTTCCAATCATGTACTGAAAGACCGAAGCGAGATTGAGGGCCGCCGGATCGTACTGTCTCCGCTTGACGCGGTTAGTCTTAACAATTTTGCCTCCAATTCTATCCCCGAGATCCTTCTCGGCCTCGATGAAGAAGGCATACTTCGTCCTGGGCTTGCGCTTCCCCTTCAAGTCCTTGTAGGTCACCCGCGCCAGGCGCACACGGAAGCTGTGATCGGTCAGGAGGTTTAATGTCCGGTAGACGAGAAATTCCTTCATAACATACTGTTCGAAGATGGCGTCGCCTCGACAGTGGGCAACAAGCTTAACTTTGTTCTGTCCTTCAAACAGGGTTCCTTTGACCGATTTCTTTTTGAAATCGATCCAGATGGGCGGGAAGTAGCAAATTTCGGGTCGGCGGCGAAGTCTCCCTCGAGCCTTGACACGGACATCTACAGTCTGTTCTCCGAGATTGGGATCACGGAAGGTGAGGCGCGCACCAAGATAAACCGGTTTGTTTTCCGGATCCTCCCCCGCACCCAGTTGCTCGACAAGGTCGGCATACGGCAACTCCAATGTGATGGCGATGGGATCGTGGGCATCGAAAAGATCTGCCCGGGCCATGCCGGCGAAGAGGAGGGAGAGAAGAGACGCGACCAACCAGGGGCGCTTCGACAATGTGTAGAGGCACGGTGTTTTGATTCTCGGATCATTAAGTGATGATATTGATGGCCTTATGTTGGTTAAAGACGAAATCATCACAGAGTTCAGGAGTGGATTCAGCGCCCAAGGAAGACTTAAGGCTGAGAACCCGTTGTCTGCATGCAGCGAGGATTCTGGCTGCGTTATGGTTACGGATCATACATCGATCTTCATCGAAGAAGCGATCCCTGGGATAATGATTTTTATTTTCGATCGACCAATGGTTGCGGATTTTTGAGAGGAACTGTTGAGGGCTCAAAGCGGCGGGATCGTGGCTGCTTACATAGTAAAGAGTGTTCAGAGGAAGGCTCCGCTTTGTGTGGATAATGGAAGGTGCGTTGCACACGGGCGAACTGACGGGCATGAGGCAAGCCGGCGGAGGGAGCGCTTAGAGAATGGGTTGCAATGTCACGAATTTCGAGCCGCCCATGGTCATTGTCCACAGTTTGGTGCAGAAAAAGTGGGTGGAGCTGAAGAGATTCTGAGCGTATTGATGCATCGTGGGCTGATTGTCTTTGATTTGGATAACAGAGTCAGCGCTGAGTTCTTCGACGACGATGTGGGCGGTTTCTTTTTGATTATGCAGGGCGTCGAAGGTGAAAGTGGAGCCGTTCATCACGGGCATCTTTTGCAAGAGAGTCTGGGCGGCGGTGATCTCGTTGGATTTATCGGCGGTAGCCACTTGGGCTAAGGTTTGAGCGCTTTGGTGATCGACTGCGGCCACCAGGTGCAGGGCCTTTGATTCTTCGGTGTTGGTGCCTTTGAGGGTCTTGCCGTCGACGGCAATATCGCGGGGCAAACGGCCATCTTGCAAGCAGATGAATTCGGTGAGGGTTTTATCGAAAAGCTCGGCCTTTACGTTTTGGAGCACCCGGTAGAAGACATCATAGCAAGGGGCCTGAAAACGGCCTGTTTTGGGGTTTTTCCAGGAGCGTAAGGCGCGCAGTTGGGCTTGATTAAGATGATGGGCCAAACGCACAATACCCTTGAGGTTTTGTTTGCCGCACATGGTGCCGAGCACAATCATGCTCAAGACCGTGGCGAGCCGATAGCGACGGCCCGCCTTCCTACGGAAGTCTTCTATCTGATTGAAACGTTCCCACAGGCTTGTCATCTGGTCCACTTTTAAGCAGACCGCATGGGAGTTATCGTTTTCATTGAACGCCTCGCTCTGTGCCGCGGGCAACGGTCCTTTAGCGCGCAACAGCTCAAGGGCATTGGCCTGGAGGGGTTTGACCCAGATCTGCTTGGGGCGCTCATGGCGTTGATAAAAATCCTCGCGGTGGCGACCATATCCCGCGCTCAAGCCCAAAGGGGTCCACCCGCTCGCATTGTAGCAAGTGCCCCGGTGGATCTGTGGATCGACGAATGTTTCCGCTACCAAGGGGCGATAGCCAAAGGCTTGTCGCCAGTCATCGGCTAAGACTCTCAGGCACATGCCCAACGTCTTGGAGGCCAAATTTGCAAGAGCCACCCCGGGCAGAATTAGAAAACGCCGGTTCTGTACCACCAGTTTTAATCGGCCATGCCGTTGCGCCCCGTCCCACCCGATCCATTCGTCTCGATCCTTCAGTCGGTAGGAGGCCGCCCCCCACAAAAGCAGGCCCACCCATTGCCCGTCGATCTGTGCCACATAGCGCAGGGTCTCTCCCGCGCTGCCCGCACTGTGTAAATAATGATGTTGCTTCAATAGATCATTGAAACGCTCCTGCTCTTCGGGCAAGATCAGGCGCAGAGTTAGACGATCGATCGAAGGATTCAGCTGGTAAGATTTTTTGTCTTTCATACCATCTTAACATGACTGATTTCTTCGGGATTGTCTAGCTCTTTTTTTATCTTTTTGCTTATCAGCTAGTTGCGTCTCAGAATCCTTTTACCCTTCAAGGCAAAGAGCGAGATAATAATTGTGCTTGCTATTCGGTTCGGTTCGCTATGTCCTCCGCCCCGAACATGCTCTCCAGCATCGGCGATATGGGCGTGTGCCCCCACCGCATAAGAGGTTTTATAATACTATAATAGCTGTTCAAGTTGCGCATCCCGGCTGTTTTACCCGGGGCAACATTTAGTCGCGAGAATCGCGGCGCTTTCTTTTCCACGTGTCCGGCGGGTAGAGATGTGCAAACCCCGGACCAGGAAAATAATGAAGATGAGAACATATATAAACTCGAGGAACGTTCGGGAGTGTAATGCCCGTGGCGTTCGTAGAGGTCAACATCCGGTATCTCAGGGCGCGTTCAGTGCGTTGATCCCGGATATCCAACGGGCAGTCGCGGGTGAAGGGTACGATACCCCGACACCCATTCAGGAGGAATGTATTCCGCACGTGCTGAATGGTCGGGACGTGATGGGAACGGCCCAGACAGGGACAGGAAAGACAGCGGCTTTTACCCTACCTCTGTTGCAGCGACTTTCCGAAGAAACCCGCCGACCCCGGCGGTCAGCGCCGAGGGCTCTAATACTTGCTCCCACGCGAGAACTGGCGGCACAGATTGGCGCCAGCATCCGCACCTATGGCCGTTTCGTACGTGTGAGCCATACCCTGGTGCACGGAGGGGTCGGCCAGCACGCCCAAGTCAAGGCCCTCAACCGCGGGGTCGACATCCTCGTGGCCACACCCGGCCGATTACTCGATCTCATGGAGCAGGGACACGTCCACTTGGAAGAAGTGGATGTTTTCATCCTCGACGAGGTAGACCGAATGCTCGATATGGGATTCATTCCGGATATCAAGAAGGTGCTGTCCAAGGTGCCGGAGGAACGTCAAACGTTGTTCTTTTCCGCCACCATTCCTCCGAAGATGGTAGCGCTGGCCAAATCCATGGTCCTCAATCCGGTGCAGATTACGATTTCACCCGACCAACCGGCGGTAGAACTGATCGCTCAAAAAGTTCTTTTTGTAGGGAAAAAATCCAAAGATGATCTGCTGGTCTCGCTCTTGAGCGACAAGCGGATCAGTAAGGCCCTTATTTTCACGCAGATGAAACATGCCGCAAACCGGGTGGCGAAGAAATTGCACGCGGCCGGCATCCACGGCACCGCCATCCACGGGAACAAGAGCCAAGCCGCCCGCACGCGGGCGCTGGATGGATTCAAACGCGGCCGTTTCCGGGTGCTCGTGGCGACTGATGTCGCAGCACGCGGACTGGATGTGGATGATATCACACATGTGATCAACTACGACCTGCCCCTGGAAGCAGAAACCTACGTGCACCGCATCGGGCGCACCGCACGGGCGGGGGAAAAAGGAGACGCCATCTCCTTCTGCAGCGCGGGCGAACGGGCTAACCTGCGGGACATCGAGCGCCTCCTTGGCGAGCCGGTCCCCACCGATTTGGAACACGAATACCATTGCGATGAGGCCTTTCACTCCCGCCAGCCCCCTCGGAAACCGTCCATGCGCGGTGGCGGAAGGACGCATGGCGGACACTCCCGGGGAAACTCACCCCCGTTCCGCGGCGGAAGGCGCTACCGTGGAGCCGCGAATCGCGGCCGCAGAGGGGCGCTGTACAATGCGGCGTCTCCGCCTCGGAAGTCTCGCTGATGGGGCGAACCGGGCGCGGGACCGCAATTGCCGGACGGCGCCGCCATGTCAGGCTCTTCCAAGGATTTCGCCGGTATGCAGTTTCTTCAGAAAGCTTATCGCTGGGAGGGCCCAGGTGTCTCCAAAGCGCAGCTCCTTCTCGCCCAGGTAGACGACGTAGCTGGCCCTTATCGATTTCTGTTCCGACAATGAGCGGATGCTTTTTAAGACAGACGAGCGGACTTCCTTTGATGCTTTTACTTCGATCGGCACGATTTCATCGCCGTACCACCACACAAAGTCAATCTCGGTGCCGCTTGGGGTGCGCCAAAATCCCAAACTACCTCGGGAGCGCGAATAATCGAGATAAGACCTGATCTCGTGATGGACCCAATGTTCAAACAGTGCACCTTGCCAATCTCCAGGCATGGGCTGCCGGAACGCGCCGGCCGCTGCGTTGAGAACGCCCGAATCGAACCAGTAGAATTTCGGGCTGACCGCTTCTTTTACTTTTGCCCTCGGGCGGTAGGCCTGAAGCCACGAACCCAACAGCGTGTCCTCGAAAACCGAAAAATACCCTCGCACCGTGTCCCGGCTAATTCCAGAATCGCGGGCCAATCCGGTCATATTGATTTGCGTCCCCGCGGCCAGCGCCGCCACGTCGAGAAAACGGGCAAAGCTGCCGATGTTCCGCACCAGGCCTTCGCTTTTTATCTCTTCCGCAATGTAGTTATCGACGTATGCGGTCAAAAAGTCTTCGTACTGTTCCTGTCCCTCAAGGTTGATCCTGCCGGGCAAGTTGCCAAACTGCATGGTTTCATCCGGAGGTATTGAAAAATCAACTTCGACCCCATTCAGGGGATAGAGCCGCCGTGTAACCGCTCGCCCGGCAAGCAGATTTGACGCTCCGCGCTTAAGCTTCCTGGCCGATGACCCGGTCAATACAAATCGCTTGTACCCATGGTTTTCTATCAACGCGTGAACATCATCAAGGATCTCCGGAACCCGCTGTATCTCGTCAATTACCACCCATCGGTCTTTCTTCAGGGCAAGCGTCTCCTGGATGATTTGGTCCGGATTTCGCTGATAACTGAGCGCCGCGCTTGTGGGTAACAGGTCGATGCAATGAGCATTCGGATAATGACTGCGGACCCAGGTGCTCTTGCCTGTTCCCCGCGGGCCGAACAGGAAATACGCAGTATGAGGAGGGTCAAATTTTCTGCAGTACACATCCCCATATTTACGGTAAATGTGGGGATTGGCAAGTCATTTTTCCTGCTTAGTCCGGATGTTTCACACACTTCGTAGCGAGACGGCGTAGATCGTTGCGGGTCAATGCCTTTTCGAAGCACGGCGGGCGACAGTGTGTTGAAACCCTCTGAGGTCGCCGGGCAAGGTAAGGCATTGACACGCGGTGAGATCCGTCGTCGCAGTAGAAGGTTTGTGAAACGTCCGGGCTAGTAGTGAAGGCGTCTGTGTGTCCCTGCAATTGAGAAGAAGCGAAGGATCCCGGCTCGATTATGAATGTCCTGTATTCTGTTGTTCGATGGCGAAAACAAACCCGCTGTAAACTGGATCCTCCGGACAGGCGCCCATGATGTTGAACAGATGGGTCGGTTTGCCGTCTCGAAACAACAGGTTAGGCTCTTCAAGGCGTTGCCGGTAGCCGCGAAAATCCGCCGGGTTTGGGTAGCCCGCAACAGGTGGTTTCCAAACCACTCCATCCGCTGAGTGAAAAAGTAATCCTGCAGGTCCGTCCCCGGTCCCGACTTTGTTGCAAAGCAGCCAGAATCCCTCTTCGTCGTGCCAGACAGATGGGTCTTCGAGTTTGCGATGCTTTTTGACCAACTCCGGATCGATTAATGGGTTGGAGGTGTGTTTGCGGTAGGGACCTTCGAGGCGGTCGGCGATGGCCAGTCCGAAATTCATACCTGGGACGCCTTTGAAACCGCTTTTGTAGTAGATCCAAAATTGCCCATTCGGGTGCAGGAGCAAAGCAGGGTTGTTGCAGATACCGGGTTGGTCAACTATCGGCGCGCGGTCGCTCACCTGCGTCCAGGGCCCGTCGAGGGAGGGTGCAGTCATCATGCCGACCGCCTGAGTGTCCATGCGCTGTGCCGTACAACCCGCGTAGATCAGACAATATCGGTCTGCGATACGATAGATTTTGGGATTGATGACCCCGGACGAGTTCCAGTGTGCGTCGCCTCCATCGCACGAGATGACGACGTTCGCTACCTCATAGGGCCCTTCCGGCACCGCTGCCACCGCATGAAAGATCTGGCTCCCACCGAGGAACCAGGTTCTGTCCGGTTGGTCACTGTCCGGCCAACGCGTCGCGAAGACATGGACGCGCCCGTCCTCTCCGTAGATCGGTGAACAGTCCCAGACGGTCCAGCCATCCCGCTTCAGATTCAGGATACGCCCCAGCGGAATTAATCGGTCGTGCAGGTCAATCATTGGTGCCCGGTAAATTAGAACTCGTTGAGAGAGAAGAGGGACACTCTGCTGTACGGCAGAGCCACAGAGAAGCCTAGCGCAGCATAGCCGCAACCAAATTGGTACTTGCTTCCGTCGAGAAGAGATTTAACAGAAGGCAACAGAGAAAACGAAGAGAAATAAGAGATCAATAGTAACTCCACGGATTCGAGAAGCGAGCGCAGCGTGGCAATCCACGGTTGTGAAGGTGCAAAAACCTGGATTGCTTCGTAATTCTTCCTCGCAATGACAGGGTTCGCATGTTTTGGCGGCTGGTTGCGCCGACGTTCTCATCTTTCCATTCTAAGTCCGACAGGCTAAAGTCATGCCGCGACCCTCTCATCCGCGTATCAATCAGAATCGAAGAGATCCATGTTTATGCTGTCGCGCAGTTTGATTCCGAGGAGCTGTAATCGCATGGGATCGGCGCTATCGATCAGGCGTTGGCACTGGTTACCGGTGTAGTATGTCGCCTGTTTGATCCACCACGGGACGAAGACAAAGAATATGGCCGGTCGGTTCGGGCGATCCACGGCGTGCAGCCCGGCCCGATGCATCGTGTTTGCACCGAATGCCAGCAGGGAGCCGGGCTTGGCCAGAAAGTCTATTTTGTGTGGGAAGAATTCCGGACCTTTGTATGCATCCAGATGACTCTCAGGCACCACACCCGTGGGACCTCCATCGATTGGCACCTCATCAATGTAGATACAGACCTTCATGAACATGTTGGGGCAATGCCGGCCGATACTCATCTTATCCCGGTGCCAGGGTTGGGCCGCGCCCGTTGGCTTCGAGACCAGAACCTCATTGGCATACAGCTGTAGATCGGGCCCGATGACATCGAGCATCCCGTTCAGCACGGTTTCATTGTCAAGAATCTCGGCAAACGCATCGTCGACCTCGATGACGTTGGGATAGTAATCCTGATGGGGCTTTCGATATTCCGCCTCACCCTCCTTCTCCAACCGGTCCATCGCTTCGCGTAATCGTCCCAGATGATCTTCTGAGAAGATGTTCGCATCAGTATAGTAACCGAATCTGTTCAGATGTTGAAGACGAGTGAGCCGGGGCTGGCCTTGATTTGGCATGAGTAGTCCCTCCGTGAGAAGCCACTTTGATTTCGCGCACCGACGATTCCCGTCCGGACCGTTTCAGGTTTTTCGACGCGGTCAGAACGTTGTTGGAAAATCATTTCCCTGTCATCGCTTCGCGGCTTTACGATGTCCAGCAATCCGGCGTGTAGGGATCTCTTGCAAACATTTTTATCCGGCCCGGTGTCGCAGAAGCGAGCCATTCGGACGGGATCTCCTGTGTATAGCGGTGCGGAGGTCCTGCTTCTTTGAAAATGTCGATATTAAAGATGCGATATTCCTGGAGTGAATCCGGTGGCTTGGCGCCCACCCCGTGAAACATCCTTGCGTTGATGTAGACCATGCTTCCCGGTGGCATTTCCAGATGTTTTTCCTGCAGTTCGCACCCTGCTTCTTCATCGTAGGCTCCCGACAGGAGCCGGTCGGGGGTGGCTTCTTTAAGCGGCGCGACACGGTGGCTGCCTGGAATGACAAACAGGTGGTTGTCTCCTTCGTTGAACCCATTGGGATAATAGAGAATTTGAATGTAGTACTTGTCCCTCTCCGCCAGGTTGACGGGTTTTTCGTGACGCCAGTGGTGATGGTCCTGGTGCGGGCCGACCGGAGCCGAACCGCGGCCCGTCAGCTTCAGCGCCGAGTGGCAGAAATGATACTCAGAACCGATGGTTCTTCTTAACAGTGCGGTGACCAGGGGCGCGTCAATTAGCCGGTCTGACCAATAGCCTCGCTCATTCCAGGGTCTCACAAAGTAGTGGGGCGCATCCAGACTCGCCGGATCTTTACGCAACCGATCGAGAAATATGCGGACGGGATCGAGGTTCAGGATTTCATCGGTCAATCCCGCCCGGGCCTCATCGGTAAAGACGTCCGGATAAGCGATAAATCCATCCCGGTGAAAGTTCGAGATGTCTTCTTCGGAAGGTGTATCGAAACGAAATACGGGAGCCGTTTCTGCCAGGAGACGCTTCAGGCTTTCTTGTTTTTCCATTTTTCTGCCTCAGACTTTTAGGTTATTCCATGGGGTACTTCAACCCCCATTGGGCTCGCAGCGAATCCAAGGTTTCCATCATAGATAGTGATTCCGATAGCGGCAGAACATCGCTTTCCAGCTTGCCTTCACGCAAGCAGCGCATGACCTCCATGGCCTGGTATTCAAATCCACCGCCTTCGAAGGGCATTTCAATTTGCTCGGCCTCCTTCCCAGCAGCGTGAAGCGTCGCGGAGGTCGCCTGCCAGAAACTGGGGATGAATATGGAGCCGTCGGTTCCCATGATGCGCGCTTCGTGCGTCGTTCTGGTTCTGGTTGCGCATGAAAGCAGGGCCATCTGTCCCGTATCGTAACCGAGCAGCATGGCCACCTGTTCATCCACATCGGATTCATCGATATTGGCCAGGCTGGTTATTTTGGACGGCGCCCCGCCGAACACCATGAAGGCCATCGCTATCGTGTAAATTCCCACGTCCAGGAGTCCACCGCCGCCCAAATCCGGATTGAATATTCTGCTCTCCGGATTCACCTCTTTGCGATAACCGAAGTCAGCCGTCAACATCCGCGGTTCGCCGATAGCCCCATCAGCCAGCAACTCCCGCACCTTCACCATGACGGGGAGAAAACGCGTCCACATGGCTTCCATAAGGAACTGGTTGCACTCCTTTGCACAGGCGATCATCGCCCTCGCCTCTGAGGCGTTAATGGCGAAAGGCTTTTCGCAGAGTACGGCTTTTCCCGCTCGCAGGCAGAGATTAACGCAATCCTTGTGAAAGGTGTTAAGCGTTGCGACGTAGATGGCATCCACATCGGGGTCGCTCACCAGGTCTTCGTAGCTGCCGTAACGGCGCGGGACGTCGAATTCATCGGCGAACGCGTCTGCTCGCTCCTTGGAGCGCGACCCCAACGCGATCAGTTCGGCGTCGGGAATAACGCTCAAACCTCTGGCAAACCGATGGGCGATATTTCCCGGAGCAAGGATGCCCCATTTAATTTCTTTTGTCATCTATATTTCCTGATTGTTCTATCTTGAACATCCACATTCTCCAAGAGCGCCACAGAGAAGCACAGAGCACCACCGAGAATGCAATTTGGAGATATAGAAAGTTGGGAAGAGTCGACTCTTCCCAACTTCCTACCCTTCAGGCAATATCACACTTTTATGAGCTATTGGTATCGATGCAACGGTTAATGCGAAGTCGCCGTCATCTCTCTGTGTCCCGGCAAGCCGGGATGCTTCTCTGTATTACAATCCGCCAGAACCTTGTTACTTTAGCAGGTTTTTGCGTAGAAGAGGTTGGTACTCAATAAATTGCAGTCGACCCGTCGTCGCTTCGCTTTGCCGGGGCAGGCAAGGTTCGGGACAAGGTACGCGACGAGGTTATCCAAGGGAAGTAGGAGTTTCCTTTTGAATTCGCGTCCATCTGCGTGGTCTGCCGTACGGCAGACCGCTGGAGTTTGGCCCGTTTCGAGTCACGTAGAAACTACGAGTTAATTCTTAAGCGGCTTGAAAGAGGGAGCTGGCAAGATGGGGGCTGAGTTTCTCCGACTTGTGGGTACCACTTTTAGGATCAACGAAGTGGGAGAAACTCGATGGTCGCAGACTGCCCGCCCAAGTCTCGTATCTGAGTTGCTGCAGTAAGTCTGATGTGGTTGGGCCCTGCATGGAACGTTTATCGGTGCGCCACTTGGCCGGCTCGAAGATGCCTTGTTGATGGCGCTTGGGATCGGATTGGTAGGAGGCCAGCCACAACATCGAGTAGGCTGCCACGTTGAGGGCGGGAAGGGTACTCACCTGGGCCTCGCCCATAAATTGCAGTCGACCCGTCGTCGCTTCGCTTTGCCGGGGCAGGCAAGGTTCGGGACAAGGTACGCGACGAGGTTATCCAAGGGAAGTAGGAGTTTCCTTTTGAATTCCTTGCGCGTCCATCTGCGTGGTCTGCCGTACGGCAGACCGGTTCTCTTCTTCATTTTTGGTTGCGGCTTGGCTGCGCCAGGCCATCCGCGCAATCAGCGTAATCCGCGGTTTCATCTTTTTTTTACTGCCTTCCAGTTTTCATTGCGGTCGGAGGCTGCCTCAGGATGATCATAGCAGGAACATGAAAGTCACCAATATCGAGAGCATCACCTGCCGCGTCCCGGTCAGCGAAAAAGCGGCGAATTGCGGAACCAGGCCGGAAATTTCGGCGACTCGGGTCACCACGGATGAAGGAATCAGCGGTTATGAGTTTCTTGCCACGGGCTCACGCGCCCTGGAACGGATGAAGGAATCAGCGCGCCGGATTGTGATCGGCGAGGACCCCCACGACATCGAGCGCTTCCTCCAGGAGGGTCTGGTCCGCTGTCCGGCGGTTGAAACCGCGCTTTGGGACATCGTAGGCAAGGCGGCGGGCTTGCCCATCAAGAAGCTCTTCGGCCGCGTAAGGGACCGCATCCCCTGCTACCTTACCTGTGTCTGGCCCGGAAAGGCCGATCAATCCGAGGTCTCATACGAGCAACAGGCTGAAGACCTGAAGCGCTACCAAGACCACGGTTTCAAGGCGGCCAAGATTCGTTCTTTCCGCCGCCCCATTCAAGCGGACGCCAATGCCGTCGACGTAATCCGCGACGCGGTGGGTGGGCGTGACCGGTTCCAGATCATGATCGACCGGACTGGCAACTCTTCCGGAACCGTCTGGACGATGGACGAAGCGATCATCATGGCGAGGCGCTATGAGGATCTCGAAGTGACCTGGCTGGAGGAGCCGTTAAACCGGGGCGACGTGTTCGACCACGCCCGCTTGCGCGCCACCGTGGATATCCCCATCACCGGCGGCGAAGGCGACCGGGGGCTGAGCATGTTCGCCAAGTACCTGAAGCACGGCTCCTACGATATCCTCCAACCGGAGCCCGCCAACTGAGGCGGTCTTCTCACGACGAGGAAGATCGCCGCCATGGCCGAGGGCTACGGGATCGATTGCGTGCTTCACGGGACGCACCAGTTGTCCCTGGCGTCCCGCCTTCAGCTCGAAGGTACCCTGCCCAACTGCTGGATCCAGGAGGTAGCGCTGGTTCGTCCGCCCTTATTGCCCTGGGAGCAGTGGGAGCACTGCCTGGCCCTCGTGAAGCAGGATACCCTCTACGACATCGAGGATGGTGAATTCCTCATTCCCGACCGGCCGGGTATCGGCATCGATGTAGATGAAGAAGCTATCGAGCGCTTCCGTGTTCGTTAACCCGAAAATCTTACGGATTTTCGGGTTAGTCCGCTAATTCTAATTCCGGTGAAAAACCCCACGTTCTTGCGAACGTGGCTACAAGATTTCGTGTGTCGTTAGTGTCTGTAGCCGCGTTCGCAAGAACGTGGTCGAGGATTCCGAAACTCCGACTTTTTCATTAGAAGCATATTCTGTGAAAAAGGCGGAATATCCCGTTTACCAATTAATCGACCAGCCCGGATGGGAGATATCGAAGCTGCTGGGCTGGGAAAAGGCGTTGAGCTGGCGGATGTACGTTCCCACGCTGTAGTCGCCCCACAGCGGTTCGCCCGCAATCAAACACCGGTCGGTCTTGTCAATGCGCTCCAGGACCGCCCGTTCGACGTCTTTCACCACGCAGCGCTCTTAAAGGGGTTCCTAACGGATGGCTGGCGCAGATGGAATTTTCCATAAGCCATCAGGTTGCCGGGGTCGGAGTAGTGCTGTGAATGATATGCGACTCTGAAATTCTCTTCATCTTCCACCTAAGTTCTCGAAATGGTAAGCCTTTCCTGTTGCTTTTTCCCAATATTCCGGGAATATGCGACAGGTCGTATATTACCGGAAGCAAAACACTGTTTAAAACGAACTAAAGTCCTGAGTCGGAAACCCTTGCAACATATCAGGACCGGCAACGACTCCGGATAAAGGAACTGGTCTACGATTGCATGTTATGAGAAATAGAAAATCGTGGACGAATCCCTGAAGTGCGAGAGCACGTCGTTTAACGAGTTGCGGAAGGCCACAGCCGTACTTCGTGGTCTTGATTGTCCGTGGTTCGTAGCTGGCGGATGGGCAATCGATCTCTCCCTGAATCGCATCACCAGACGGCACAAGGATGCAGACTTTGCCGTCCTGAGGGATGATCAACTAACCGTCCAGCAGCATCTTTGTGGATGGCGGCTACGCTATGGGCGGGATGGGTACGCTCGTAGAATGGAAGCGGGGCCAGTGTCTTCAGCCACCATACCACTGCATTTGGGTAGAGCGGAGCGATCATGATCCCGTGAGAATTGAGATTCTGCTCAATGAGGTCGTCGATGGCGAATTTCGGTTTCGTAGAGACCATTCAATGTGAATGCCGGAGTCGCAGATGGGTTACAACTGCCTTCTCGAATTCCATGCTTGGCGCCTGAAATGCGGAGTCGCAGATGGGTTACAACTCGCCTTCTCGAATTCCATGCTTGGCGCCTGAAATCGTCCTCCTCTACAAAGCAAAAAGGTACGACGACTTTGAGCAAAATACAACTGACTTTGTGACGACGTGGCCGAGTCTTGAGCCAACTCGCCGCGCTTGGCTTAGAAAAGGTGTCGAAAGGCTTCAACCAGAACACCCGTGGCTGGCGACAATGGAAGACGCCTCATAACCAATCGTCTCTGAGAACCCGATAAATGGCGTCTCAGGACTCAAACGTTCGACGGATGTCCGTGACGGCATCACTGTGAGCTCGGCCCACGAGACTTCAAACAGATCGAGAATCGTCTGATTGCCGTAGTCAGTAAAAACTGGATCTACTCCGGTGTCACATACGCCGCCGTAATGCCGCCGTCGACCACGAAGTCGGCACCGGTCACGTAGCTGGATTCGTCGGACGCGAGGTAGAGCGCCGCCTGTGCCATTTCCTTTGCTTCGCCGAATCGGCCGATCGGCACGTGGACGAGGCGGCGTTGTCTTTTTTCCTCTGTATCGAGATAATTCATCAGCATCTCCGTGCGCAGAGGCCCCGGGCACAGGGCGTTCACGCGAATGTTCTCGCGGGCATGCACGATTGCGAGCTCGCGGGTCATCGCGAGTACGCCGCCCTTGCTTGCGGTGTACGCGATCTGCGGCGTGGCCGCACCCATGATGGCGACGAACGACGCGGTATTGATCACCGATCCGCCGCCGGCCCGGCGCAGCGCAGGAATGCCGTACTTACATCCCAGGAAGACACCCTTGAGATTGACGGCCATCGTGAGATCCCACACGTCTTCATCGGTTGTTTCGGCGTTATCGTCGCGACCATCCATGATGCCGGCGTTATTGAACAGGGCATTCAGCTTTCCGAATTCGGACGCGGCGGCGTCGACCATCGCGCGGCAGTCGTCGGGTTTTGAAACATCGGCGTGATGGTAGGCAGCCTGACCGCCGGCATCCCGGATCATCGAGACGGTGTCATGTCCGCCGTCGTCATTCAGGTCGACACAGAAGACCTGTGCGCCTTCGGCGGCGAACAGCAGCGCGGTCTGGCGGCCGATACCGGCAGCGGCGCCGGTGATGAGTGCGGTTTTCGCTTCCAGTCGCATGGCTACTCCTTTTGTGTTCAGATGGGACTGCTCAGATCAGTTCAGGTGCACGTCGCTGATCGTAATTCACCGACGCTCAAGCCGCCTTCGCCGCCTCCACGAGTGCGTCGAACAGCCGTTGCTGAGTCGGGTCTTCGGCCGCGGTTTCTTCGGGATGCCACTGCACGGCGAGCAGCCAGGGATGGCCGGGCAGCTCGAGTGCTTCGATGACGCCGTCCGGTGCGTAGGCGACGATTTCAAGCTTCGGGGCCACTTCCCGCATGGCCTGATGATGCCACGACGCGGGTTCGACTTCGGTGGCATGCATGACCTCGGCCACTTTCGAGCCCTTGAGGGCTTCAATTGGGTGCGGGACCGGCTCGCGCGGCGGCAGGCGATGCTTGACGGACTCGCCGAATTCGTCCGGCACATGGGGAAACAGGGTGCCTCCGAGTGCGATGTTTATGATCTGCGAGCCGCGGCAGATGCTGAGGGTGGGCATGCCGTTTTCGACTACCGTCTTCGCCATGGCGATTTCCATGGTGTCGCGATCGGGGTCGACCATGTAAATATCCGGATGGTCGCTACCGCCGTAGACCTTGGGATCGATGTCGCCGCCGCCGGCGATGATCAGGCCGTCGAGTTTCGCCAGCAGCCGCTCGTAATGCGGCTCGCCCGGCGGTATGAGAAAAGCCGCGCCACCGGCGCGGCGAACGGACTCCACGTATTTCACCGGGAGCACGTACTTGTCGGTTGCATCGCGGCCGTAGGTTGTGATTCCGATTATCGGGACAGCGGGCATTTTTTGCGGGTGGGCAAAGTGGACTCAGTGGACAATGACAAGCTATTGGTTCGCTGGATGCAGTAGCGGTCGGCCATGGGATTCGGGATCGAGCACATCGCAGATGACCATGGCGCTGCGATCGAGCCAGTCGGCCAGGCACAGCGTGGACAGGTTGTGTGTTGCGGAAGTATGGAAATTAGGTGGTCGGGGTGGAACTGCAAGCCGATTTCTACATCGTCTTGATTGTGATGCCGCCGCCAACCCCAACCATTCACGGCAAATGGCACGAGGAATGTCCCGCGGCCATACTCCTTGAACACGCAGTGCTTGATATACATAATACTATCATGTATAGTGCTGCTATGTATACTTGGATTCGGGTTAGCGCGGTGCGACGCGAGAGATGATGGAGATCAACAAGGACCTGATAGCCGCTTCCTCGACCCCGATCGTCCTGGCGATCCTGGCCGAAGAGGACAGCTACGGCTACGCCATTCTGAAGCGAGTTCGGGAGCTGTCCGGAGGGCGCATGGAGTGGACGGACGGGATGCTCTACCCCGTTCTGCATCGGCTCGAGCGGCTCGGCCATGTCGAGGCGCGGTGGGAAGTTGCGGAGAGCGGCCGCCGTCGCAAGTACTACCAGATCACGTCCCGGGGCCGGGATCAGCTCGCCGAGGAACGCAGGCAGTGGCAAGCTGTAGACGCTACGCTACAGGGCATCTGGCGGTCGCTCTCCCCTCCCGTTCCCGTCAGCCAACCGGCGTTGGCTGGGCCACTGCCACAGGGAGCGTGAGCGATGCCGGCGACGGATCATTCAGGATCGCTCGAGGAGCAGATCGACCGATGGCGGAGCTACCTCCGGCGGCGGCAGGCGATCTACTCCGTCGATGTTGCGGAGTTGGAGGACCACCTGCGCGAGCAGATCGCGGTGCTGGAGGACTCGGGGCTCGCCACCGATGAGGCGTTCCTGGTAGCGGTCAAGCGCATGGGTGACCTCGACGCTCTCTCGCGGGAGTTCGCGCGCGAGCACTCGGACCGCCTCTGGAAGCAACTCGTGGTGTCCCCGTCCGATACCGGGGAGCCGCAGGCCGTGGCGCGAACGGACGCCATCGTCGCATTCTGTCTCGCGACGGCGGCGGCGCTCGCAATCAAGTTGCCGTCGCTCTTCGGATTTAATCTTGACGCGGACGGGGGTTTCTACGCCCGCAATCTGAGTCTCTTTGTCCTGCCCCTGCTGACCGCTTATTTCGCGTGGAAACGTCGGCTCAACGCCGGCACTCTTCGATGGCTGGCCGTGGCGTTGGTCGCGGCGGCTGTACTCGCCAACGCCTACCCGTTGACGCCGGGCGGTCACACCGAAGTGCTGGCGGCACTGCACCTGCCAATCGCGCTCTGGCTGGCGGTGGGTATCGCCTACGCCGGCGGTCGCTGGAGCCAGGTCGAGGGCCGCATGGACTTCGTTCGATTCTCGGGCGAGCTGTTCATTTACTACGTCCTGATCGCTCTCGGTGGCGCCGTTCTCACCGGCTTCATGGCGATGATCTTCCAGTCCATCGGCATCGACGTCGAGCCCTTCTTCGAGTCGTGGCTGCTGCCGTGCGGAGCGGCCGGGGCCGTCGTGATCGCCTCCTGGCTGGTGGAGGCCAAGCAAAGCGTGATCGAGAACATGGCGCCCGTCTTGACGCGCCTCTTCACACCCCTTTTCGCCGCCGTGCTGGTCACGTTTCTGGGGACCCTGCTGTGGACCGGACGCGGAGTCGACATCGAGCGAGACGTGCTCATCGCCTTCGACCTGCTTCTGGTGGTGGTCCTTGGCCTTCTGCTCTATTCCGTCTCCGCCCGGGACCCCCGGTCGTCCCCCGGAGCCTTCGATGTGTTGCAGGTCGTGCTGGTGGTCGGTGCGCTATTGGCCGACGCGGTAGCGCTGTGGGCCATTGCCGCGCGCATCACCGAGTTTGGATTCAGCCCGAACCGCGTGGCCGCCCTGGGTGAGAACGTGATTCTTCTGCTCAATCTGGCGTGGTCCGCCGTGCTCTACATCCGCCTTCTTAGAGGGCGCGGATCGTTCACGGACCTCGAACGGTGGCAGACGAATTACTTGCCGGTCTATGCCGTTTGGGCCGCGATTGTCGTAATCGTCTTTCCGCCCGTGTTCGGGTACATCTGAAAAGGCGCCGCTGCACCCGTTCTCCGCGCCGATACGATCGATGGGCGATTAGAGAATGCGCAGTGGTGGAACAACCCCGGACTCCATTGGTAACAACTGGAGTCGCTACGAACCGTGAAGGGAGCACACTCGTTGGTCGTGCCAGGCATTGACAGTCTATCCTTTGGGCCCAATGACCTCCTCTTCGAAATTGAATCCCAAACCTTTCCGCATCTTCGTTTGATTCCGTCGACCCGGTCCTTAAATGCTCTTCTTTCCGCGAAATTCAAGATTTCCAATTTCCCTTAACGGCAACGCGGTTATGCGGTCGGTCAATGAATAGGCGACTGTTCCGGGGTAGAGAACCCAGAGGTGTTCCAGGTTGAGATCCTTGATTGCGATGTGCATCGACTTCGTCGTTTTCGGCGCGTCGGTGCATTTGAACTCGATTCCCCACCGCCGTCCGTTTCGCAGGAGCAAGAGGTCCAGCTCGGCACCGCGCTGCGTGCCGTAGAAATATGTGTCCCGTTCTCCGTGGGAGATGAGGGTCTGTTCAAGGGCGAACCCCTCCCAGCTCGCACCGTAACGCGGGTGCATCCGCAACTCCAGCATATCGCCGATGCCCAGCAGATGGTGTAGAATCCCGCTGTCCCGCAGAAAAATTCTCGGCGATTTCACCAGGCGCTTGCCCAGGTTCTCGAACCATGGCGGCAAGACGCGTACCATAAAGGTGCCGGCCAGAAGATCGCGGTAGTGGTTCACCGCGGTCACACTGACATCCATCGATCGGGCCAGCTCGGCCGCGTTCCAGGTCTGTCCGTGAAAGTGCGAAAGCATGCGCCAGAAACGACCCAGCGCTACCGGCGACACCCGCGATCCCAGCCCTGGGATGTCCCGCTCCAGAAACGTGCGCGTAAAGCCATCCATCCAGCGTTTCCACGAGGCTTCAGATTCCGCCAGAAACGCCCGGGGAAATCCTCCTCGCATCCAGAGTTCGTCTTGTCGCTCTCTTCCTGTCTCGGCCAGTGAAAATCCCGCTACATCGACGAACTGCACGCGGCCCGCCAGCGTTTCTGAGACCCCTTTTACAAGGTCCCACGACGCACTGCCGAGCAACAGAAAGACTGCTTTCCGCTTTTTATCGTCGCACAGCGGGCGCAGTAGCTGGAACAGTTCCGGCATCCGCTGCACCTCGTCCACGATGACCAACCCCTCCTGCTCGCTGAGGAGTCTTTCAGGTGTCGCATTCAGTGCTTCGCGGGTGACCGTGTTTTCCAGATCTAATATCACAGCTGGCCCCACCCAATCCGCTGCCACCCTTTCTGCCAGCGTCGTCTTCCCCACCTGCCGTGCACCGAGCAGCGCGACTACCGGTGATTCCGTTAGTCGCAGCCGGATGGATTCAAGTAGGGCACTTCTTTCGATTAATTGTTGCATTACTTACTAATAAAGTAAGATATTCAACAATTATTGCAAGCCGAATCTCAAGAACGTATCACTGAGGCATGAGGGCGCCAGCCCGAATTGCCTCCAGGGAATGGTTATTCATTTTTTGCCTCGCTTCTTTCATTGCTCTCTACTCCACCTTCCCGGCAAAGTGGGCAGGTCAAAGAAGGATGTTGAGCTTCTCTTGCCCCAGGATCGAGCAGAACCCTTAGTCGCCACTCTTAGTCTATCACACTTCGTCCCTCCACATAGTCGATTGGCTTTGCTCGGACTAAGTGGAAAGACTAAGTGCTCCCGACGAAGTGTAGGAACTAAGTGTAGCAACCCATTCGATTCAGCATGCCAAAACTCGGTCCTAGCTCCATTCGCCGACATTCGATATTTTGTGGATAACACCGATAAGACGCCTATCAACGGGGTCGCGCAACGCGGGCAAACGAGCGCCCTTTCCACCGGGATTACCTACCGGATCATGCCTAACCTGGAAATCTCAACATTATTCCGAGTTCGAGAACACGGATTCACCCACGCTCATACGGACGAACAAGATTCAAGGCGTCACGGTCGAGTTCCAGCCCAAAGCCCGGGGCATTCGGAAGGGTGATGTACCCGGCCTCAGGCAAGGGCTCGTTTTTAAACATGGCGCCGAAATTCGGTTCAATTGCGTCTGCCTTTTCACTCATCATCATGAACTCTGCCAGGTGGATGTGTTCAAAGGCCATCGCCATGTAGTAGCCATAGACGCCGCATCCGTGCGGCACCACGGCCACGTCCCAGGTGCTGGCCAGCGCCACGACCCTGGCGAACTCGGTGGGCCCGCCCATCCACATCACATCGGGTTGGAGGAGTCCTACCCCGGCATCGATGAGCTGTTGAAATCCGTGGCGGGTATACTCGTGTTCGCCGGTGGCAAAGTAGGCGGTGCAACCCATGGCCTCAAGCCTCTTCGCCAGCCGAGCGTGGGCGACGTATTCGTCCGGCATGAGGGGTTCTTCAATCCAGGTGAGGTTGTACGGCGCCAGCCGCTGGGCGAGTAAAGCCGCATACTGCAGATCGAGCGCCATATAACAGTCGAGCATCAGCGGAAAGTCAGGACCGACCTTTTCCCGCCAGTTCCGGATGAAGGCGACGTTTCCGTTCATCCCTTCCGCGCCGGCGCTCGGTCCGTAGGGCAGCGGGACCTTGGCGCCGTGGAATCCCATCTCCCGGGCCAGATCAGGACGGGAGGTTGTTGCATAGACAGGGACACGTTGCTTCGTTCTGCCGCCAATGAGATTGTAGACCGGTTCGTTGAGAGTCTTTCCGAAGAGGTCCCACATCGCGATGTCCACCGCCGAAATGGCATGAACGGCGAGGCCCTTTCGGCCGTAATGAATCGATGCCCGCCACATCTGCTCCCACATGATGGACCGGTCGCGAACGTTACAACCTTCCACGAACATGGAAAGATGCTGTTCGATGACGAAAGCAGCCGCTTCCCCGCCGGTGCTGGCACCTATCCCCACAAGCCCCTCTTCGTCCTCAATTTCAACAATGACGGTGGGCACCCTAGCCACGCCCCATGAGCTTCGGGAGCCCGAGTACTTGGGGTAGCGGGACATGGGGTTGGTGATCGGCGGGTGGGTCGAATTGTGATCCCATTTGCCGCTCTCATCGGGAAGCCCCATGATCCAGTGCGTGTCCGGCGTGTCGTGGACATCACTGGCTCCGTAGTCACTGCTTCGCGATACGTATGCACGCACTTCCCTGATTCTCGGAAGGCCCGGAGTCGGAATCACGTCTTCAATGGGTGCTAAGTAGGGCATGGGAAAGTCCTTAATGAAATGACATCCGAAATGGCGCAGTCAATACCCGTAAAGATATACGGATGAAAAACGGGAAAATCACTGTGATGAATATAGTCCGGAAATTTGGGATGGGCTCACGCTGCGAGAGTTACGCATACACACTCGAAATGAACACTCTCCGTCCCGGCTTGCCGCGGACAGGGTATCTAACTCTCTCGCCAATAGCTCCGTATCTGCCTTTGCTCATTACCTGGTTGAAACAAACGTCCCCGGAGGGGCCGTTCCACCACTAACTTTCTTGCTAGACCTTATCCGAAAAGCTACTGATTGGCCGCAAAGAGGCGCAAAAGGCGCAAGAAAAACTTGAGAAAAATCATTTTTTGGCTTGATAAAAAGTGTCGCAACATGCTAGTGTTTAACAACCTAAGATTAAGAAAGGAGTTAAACATGCCAACATGTGCGACAGAGGAGAACAAAAGCGATAAGACGCCCCTTAGCAACCTCATTCTGCCGGTTCCAGACACGGATTTCCGTGATTTTCTGGATGAAGTTGAAGAATTGGCCGGGTTCGCGGCGCAAATCATCGAGGCGATCGAGAAGGATCTGGACGCCCATGCGCGTGAGAAGAAGAAACTTCGATTGGAAGATCGCAGGTTCTTTGAAGGGCGCACAGCGGAGCTGCCGGAGCTGGACATCGAGGAGGAGAATATTCTGGCTGCTGAATTGAATCTTGGGGCAGGCCGGCCGCGGATGCCGGCTTATGCGGTATACGTGTTCGTGATGATTCGAGGGTTTCTGGGTTCGTTGACCACGAAACCGGCACGGCGGTTTGTGCGCGAGTCGATGAGCTTGTACGGATTTTTGCAGAGCGGGGGACTGAGAATGCCGGCGGTGACGACGATTCTGGAGAACGTGAACCTGGTCAGCCATACGACCCGCGAGTTGATCTTTGATAAACAGATTGGGTTTATCCTCCAGGAGCAATGGGACGATTTCGGGAAGCTGACGATCGACAGCACCTCGGTGAAAGCAAACAGCTGCTGGCCCACCGATGGGAAGATTCTGAGCGGTCTTTTGATGCGGGCCAATCGTTTGGGTCAGAAGTTGCATGTCTTCGGGCTGGAGGATTTTCGCAAGGGATGGGTTGGGCGTTGGCTGGAGGAAATGGACAAGCTGGAGTTTCAGATTTGTCTGGCCGCGGGCAAACCGAAGTCGAAGGGCAAGCTGAAGAAACACTACCGGCGGTTGCTCAAGCGGGGCCGCAAGGCGGCCGACTCACTAACGGGGGAACTGAGCCATCTTGAAGAGGGCCTGTCGATGGATTCACTGCCTCCCACTCGCCGGGAGCTTCTGGAGCGGGCATTGAGCCAGATCAGGGGCGATATTGCCGACGCCAAGCGGGTTGTTGAGTATGCTCATGATCGGGTGTTTCACGAAAAGAAGCTACCGTCCACACAGAAGGTCCTGAGCCTCTCGGACGGATCGGCGGCCTACATCAAGAAGGGCAGCCGCAATCCAGTGATCGGGTACAAGCCACAACTGGTTCGCAGCGAAAACGGTTTTGTCACCAGCCTGATCGTACCGCAAGGCAACGCGGCAGACTCCATTGAGCTGGCGCCGGCCATCGGCGATTCGATCAAGCGCACCGGTGTCATTGCTGAACTGGTCAGCACCGATGACGGATATGCTTCGGCGAAGGGACGCAAGGAGGTGCTGAGCATGGGGGTAAAGCAGATCAGTATCAGTGGGGCGAAGGGCAAGAAGTTGACCACCCCCGAGGACTGGGAGAGCGAGGCGTATCGCGAGGCACGCCGCGATCGCTCCGCAGTGGAGTCGCTGATGTTCACGATTAAAGATGGATTTGCCTTTGGCGAACTCGGCCGCCGCGGCATCGATGCGGTAGGCGATGAACTGCTCGAGAAGGTTCTGGCCTACAACTTCTGCCGCATCATACTGATGAAGAAACGCCGAGGGGAGGAACTGGAACAGGCAGCCTGAATCTGACCGCTTTGAAGCTCAGAGAAAAAAGCACCACGGGATGAGTATGCCTCCAGACAGCGGCAAATATACGTATTGTGCAGCAAGCCACGCCGATGGCCGCTCAATACCTGCTCATCGGCAGCGCCGGCAGCCTAAAACCCGAAACCTGCCAGCCATAGGCTGGTCCGCCCGTGGCGGAGAACCTTAAACCGCCCGCTCGAAAGGCTTTTCGAATGGGGTCTTGCTACTGGTGGATCGGGTGCTCCGCGCACGATGATGCTTGAGAAAGTCAGCGACCCCTTAGCAAGCTACGGGGAAAGATTGCCCGCGTGCATGCACGCGGCTGGTTGGGGGTTCACGGACAGCCGACGCAGATTGCCGCCATCGCCGACAACCATCCCGACGCCTTGCGGTTCAGGAAGTGATGATGGCTCTCTTCGAATCAGCGCGGAAACGGCAGAAGATCCATCTGCCATTGAAAACGCGCTCCAATCCTCTGAGATTGATGGTCGAAAACGGCGACCTGCTTGTTGATTGGCCTGGACGCTACGAACGCCGATCCCGGATCCTTCGGGATGAGTTCATGTCCTGACACGGATGGCCTGGCGCAGCTAAGCCGCAATCAAAAAAGAAGAAGAGAACCGGTCTGCCGTACGGCAGACCAAGCAGATGTACGCGAATGCAGAAAGAAACTCCTACTTCCCTTGGAAACCTCGTCGCGAATCCCGCTGAGCGGGATCCCAAACCTTGCCTGCCTCGGCAAAGCGAAGCGACGACGGGTCGACTGTATTTCATTGAATATCAGCCTCTTCTACGTCAAACCTTGCTAAAAAACAAGATTTTGACGGCTTGCCCCCCTTCTTTCCATGTGCAGTTTCGCTTTCTCTAACCCGAAAATCTCACGGATTTTCGAGTTAGTCCTTGTCTCGAAAAAAACGAAGCGCGACCTTGGGGAAAGCATCCTCGAGAAAACGGCTTCCTCCCCACTCCGTCCAGTAAAGCGGATGACCGGATCCGGGCGCGATCCAAAGTTCGGCATTGGGAAATGATTGGTAAAGCTCCATAATCACCGGAAGCGTGAAGGTCTCGTCACGATCCCCGCACATAATCAATGTTCTAACCTGAATCTCCGCAAGCCGGTCGAGGGAAATCTGTGGCTCGTTTTCACCACGTTTTCTCCAACCAGCAAGCAGCTTCCTGATTTGCGGGAGCCCCCCAGGATGGTTTCTCAGCAGGTCGTTCTGGTATCCCTCCGGGAGATTCTCGCTTTGATCTTCCGGAGGCGCTCCTTCTCCCCGGTGAGCCCGGCAAGCCGGGACTTCGTCCTGCTGAGCGGGATCAGCAGTGAAAAGTGAAAAGTTGCAGAGTGACGGTGGAAAGTAATCCTCTTTGTCGTGCTCGTAATCGTTCTCGTTCTCGAAGAGTTATGCCCGCCAAAAACGCGAAAATGCGCGAAAGCGAAGGAAGCCCTTCGACGAGCTCGGGGTCTACTCCCGCTCAGCGGGATCCGACGGAGAGGGAGAATGAAAGTAAGAGTGAAGAGTGAACCGTTGAATAGCGTAAGTGGGAAACTGACGAGTGCCATGTGGCGGGTGAGGGAGGGTCGAATGGTGGGTGGAAGAGTCCCGAGGACTGAATATTGGTCACTCTTTCCTGAACTCTGAAAACTGAACTCTGCTCGTTTCCCTACCGTAGAAGACCTGGATAACGCAGGCGCATTCGAGGCCGAAAGGGAGGTAACCGGTGTATCCGAGCAAGGGCATTTCGAAGATGTGGAAGGCTTGGAAGTAAGGCACACTGTAAACCCATTTCGCGTGACTGTAGAAGTTCCACATCTCCCAGAAGAAGCCGCAGAAGAGAGCGGCGAGGGCCCAGGTGAAGAGATATCTCCAATCACCGTTTTCGATGCCGCCGAAGTCGATGGGAGTGCGCGCCAGATAATTGAGGGCGATCCAGGTGAGGAGTGGTCCGGACCAGAGGAGAGGATAGAGGATATGCGGATAGAGCCCGATGAAGAAAAAGGAAGCGGCCGAGGCCGGGAGGAGCAGGAATGCCATCTCGGCTTTGTAGCGCAAACGCAGGGGCGGACCGTGGGAAAAAATGCGCTGCAGCCCAGGGAAGGAGGAGAGAAAAGCGTAGACGCTATAGACGGCGGGAAGGACTGTGGAGAAACAGATGGAAGCGTGAATCCCGTATTCGAGGGCGCTCACGCGGTCAACCTCAAGATAGTACCAGTTTCGGACGAAGCGGTTGAAGTACTCAAAGGTCCACCAGAAGAGCGCGCTGGCGGGGAAGAGGGCTAAAAAGAGAGCTGTCTGCTTGATAATGAGGCATGAACCCTTCCGTCGAACGGTGAGTGCGTTGATCACAATAATGAAACTCAGCCAAAGCGGGGTGAATGTATATGATTGAAGCGACGAGAACCATGGGAAACGCGACCAGGCGAGGACCCAGGTGACAGCGCCGAAACCTAGTCCAAACCAGCCCCAGGTTGGAAAGCGGTAGCGGTGGGTGGAAGGAGACGGAACGAGCGCCGGTGAGTACGCCGGCCGACCCATTATCCAGATGGCGACGAGAAGAATGGTGATTACAGCGAAGGCACAGGTCGCTGGGAGTGAGAAGCTGGGGTGTTCCTTGAAACGGGTAGGGGGTGGAAACTGGAGATAGTCCTGGAGAGGCAAATCGCTGACGATTATGCCAAGAAGAGGCAGGCCGAGGCAGATGGCGGCGAGGGTGAGGAGGAGGAGAAGGAAGCGAGTGTTCAGAGTTCGGAAGTCAGAAGTCGGAGGTCAGAGGTCGAGAGAGGTCGAAGGTCAGAGGTCGAAGGTCAGAGGTCGGAAGGTCAGAGGTCGGAGGTCGGAGGTCGGAGGTCAGAGGTCGGAAGGTCGGAGGTCGGAGGTCGGAGGTCGGAGGTCGGAAGTCGGAAGTCGGAGTCGGAAGTCGGAAGTCGGAAGTCGGAGGTCGGAAGTCGGAGGTCGGAGGTCGGAGGTCGGAGGTCGGAGGTCGGAGGTCGGAGGTCGGAAGGTCGGAGGTCGGAAGTCGGAAGGGTATCGGAAGTCGGAGGTCGGAGGTCGGAGGTCGGAATTCGGAGGTCGGAAGTCGGAAGTCGGAGTCGGAAGTCGGAAGTCGAAGTCGGAAGTCGGAAGTCGGAAGTCGGAAGTCGGAAGATAAATCATGGCTTGGGAAAGGATATGGAATTGGGAGGCGGGATACAAGGGGTAAGACAGTCAAAGCCTTTCGACCTTTGGAGAGGACTTTGGCGGAGCCGAAGTTTAATCTCCTAATCGACTACAGAGTAGAATAGGCGGGTGCCATCGAATCCTGGAACGTCGGAATTGAAAGTCTCATGGGGGAGAGTCTCCGGCCATTTATCGAAGGCCGCCTCACTGAATACAAGGTCCGCTCCTTCTTTGGAGGCGACCTTTTCCATACGAAAGGCAAAATTCAAATCGGGCCCAAGCATACTCTCCTCACCGTGACCCGGGGCGCCTCCAATCGCTACGGACCCGTAGTGTAAGACGATTCTGAAATTTGGATCACCTTTGGCTTGTATTACCTTGAAAGCATCGATCGCTCCCGCGACTCTCCTGTTCATGTCCTCAGCGTCCCTCCAGTAGGCGAGGAATCCATCGCCGAGATACTTGTTTATGACACCACTGTGATTCTCGATAATATCGCTGCAGCTCAGGAGCCATTTTCCAACCATTCGTGTGAGTTCATCGGGGGCAATCGTTTGACTGAATTTGGTAAAACCCCGAATATCCGCAACCAGGAGCCAGCAGTCGACAAAACCAATGCTGGCAATGGTTTTCTGATCAAAGGGAGTGGACGTCCCACCCGGTTGACCCGGGACCCCTTCTTCATCCTGATTGAAGAAAGAAAAGCTTTGGCTAAGGATAGAGATGCGGTCGCCACTTTTCAGGACAGTTGGCCGATGTAGATAGCGGCCGTTAAGCATGGTGCCATTGGTGCTCCCGAGGTCTACAAGAAGGTAGTCACCACCATCTTGATAGTGGATAATTGCGTGCCTTCGAGAGACACCGTTATCGGTAAGAGCTACCGTGTTTGAGGGTGTTCTTCCGAAAGAGCAGGTTCCACTGAATGGGATCTTCTCGCCCTCTGAATTTTCAATTGTGGCGGGCATAGCTGATTGTGAGAATGCGGGCTCTTTCTACTTTTTGGTGAACGGATTTCTTCAGATGAGGAATCTGTCGAACTTGGAGTCCGACCGAATCCCAGGATAAGAATTACTGTCCAAGTGGCCGGCCAGTTGATGCCTTAAGTACTCGAGTTCAGCATGGAATGGGAAGTTTAGCGAGTCAACTTTTTAGCCGTTTGCCCCTAACCCCTCCCACGAGGGGACCTGGCCCGCTGGCGCGGAACGGAAGTAAAACTCAGTGATGGTCAACCAACCCCGGAGGGGATCTGATTGGAAGGGGTGCAGGCAAGCATAAATGGATTGCCTTTTTTGGCCTTTACCTTGCAACATCACGCTGATTTATGTCGGAATCTCCGCAATCGGAGGCCGAATTTGGCGAAACGGTACCGGGGTTAAGGGAAGGTCAGTTCGTATTCGGCCGTTACTCTCTGGAAGACCTACTGGGGCGAGGGGGTATGGGCGTGGTATGGCGCTGCCGCGACAGCAAACTGGAGCGGGACGTGGCGCTGAAATTCCTGCCCGAACTGGTGCGTCTGGATGAAGTGGCTCTCAAAGACCTGAAGCAGGAGACGAACAAGAGCCTTGAACTCACTCATCCAAATATCGTTCGCATCCATGATCTTGTGAGTAACGAGGAGATGGCAGCCATTGCGATGGAATACGTGACAGGTTCGACGCTTAGAAAATTAAACGCCAATCATTTCGACGAAACCGGCACCGCCTTTTCAGCTGGCGAGATCGACCGATGGACCCGGCAATTGTGTGAGGCGCTGGAATATGCGCATTCATCGGCGCGGATCGTACACCGGGATCTCAAGCCGGCAAATCTAATGGTGAGTGAAGAGAGCAATCTAAAAGTGGCTGACTTTGGGGTCGCTTGCAGTTTGCATGAAACGCACAGCCGCCTGACACGGGAGAGAACCACATCGGGAACTCTGGCTTACATGAGTCCGCAGCAAATGATGGGAGAGCATCCCTCAGCGAGCGACGACATCTATGCATTGGGCTCTACCCTTTATGAGCTTCTAACGGGCAAACCTCCATTCTTCAGGGGTGAAATTTTCATTCAGGTGAGGGAAAAGGAGCCGACTCCGATAAATGAACAAAGGGCGCTATTCGAATTAAAGGGAGAGCCGGTTCCTGAAGAATGGGAATCGACGATTGGACGGTGCCTGGCAAAAGAGCCTTCGGGTCGTCCACAATCGGCGCGAGAGGTAGCTCAATGTCTTGGTTTGCTGCCAGACGGTCCGGACTTCGCAAGAACCCCGGCAAGAGGGTTGTTTGCAGACTCGGAGGGCGATACGCAGACGCAAACGTTTGACGATGAGACGGTCATCGTGCAGGTGCCCCCAACGGAGAAGGAAGTCAAGGAGAAGCAGGAAGAAAAAAGAAGGCCCACCCGCACTCGGTGGCTAATGGCGCTGATGTTTACCTGTCTCCTCTTGGCGGCCCTTTGTGTTGCTTATTTGGTTCCCCCTTCAGCGCTTCCCCTACCGGAGTATGCGAAAGAGGCGTATGGAACAATTCATCATGAATTGCGGCAGATTATTCCATACCCCGGGGAAGCGGAGCGGAAGGGGGGATGCTACCAGCCCGGTTCAAGACTCGCTCACGAGCGGGGATGGACCGATGAGTGAGGTTGAGACAGATGCCGGGTCGGTCCCGGTATTGACGGACCGAACTGGCGTGAAGACTCTGCCACTGTTTGATGCAGAAAAAAGCGGGAAGCTTGCCTCGCAAACTGAGACTTCGGCCAGTTTCGAATCTGAGATCCTGCAATTGAACAATGATAGACTAACGCTGATGTTGCCGGGCGAGGTACCCCTTTTAATCGCTTCGGGTTTAATTCCCCGAAGCTTGCTTCGTTTCTAATTCATAAAGTCTAATATCAAATGCCTCGGGGCTTGCCCCGAGGATCTTTACTGCTGAAACAGTATCTTATGATGTCCGGAGCAGAGTAAAAGTCGTCAACATCACCCTTCAACCGATTGTGGTGAGCGAGTCCTACTCCCTGGATAGCGACCCCACCGGCGCCGCAGTGGAGTTGGATGGTGAAACCCAGGGGCAGACACCCTTGAGTTTCGAGGTTGCCTTTAGTAGAGATAACAAGAGTGCACCGTGGAAGAGCCGGGAGTTGTCACTCGTCCTGGAGGACTTTCAAACGGAGCGAATTTTACTATCAAAAGATGATTCGCTGCCGCCCGAGGTTAGGTTGGAACGGATCAGGGAACTCGTGAGCCTGAGATTTGATACGCGCCCAAGTGGTGCCTCGGTCAGTGTCAATGGAGAGACTCTTGGGAAGACGCCGATATCCGAGTCCATAGTATTTGAGAGATCGGATAAGACGTCACCCTGGCCGGAAAAGAAAATCACAGTGAGCCTGGAGAATCACCAAACAGAGAGTTATGTCTTTAGACGGACCCCATTCGAAAAGCCTTTCGAGCGGGCGGTTTAAGGTTCTCCGCCACGGGCGGACCAGCCTATGGCTGGCAGGTTTCGGGTTTTAGGCTGCCGGCGCTGCCGATGAGCAGGTATTGAGCGGCCATCGGCGTGGCTTGCTGCACAATACGTATATTTGCCGCTGTCTGGAGGCATACTCATCCCGTGGTGCTTTTTTCTCTGAGCTTCAAAGCGGTCAGATTCAGGCTGCCTGTTCCAGTTCCTCCCCTCGGCGTTTCTTCATCAGTATGATGCGGCAGAAGTTGTAGGCCAGAACCTTCTCGAGCAGTTCATCGCCTACCGCATCGATGCCGCGGCGGCCGAGTTCGCCAAAGGCAAATCCATCTTTAATCGTGAACATCAGCGACTCCACTGCGGAGCGATCGCGGCGTGCCTCGCGATACGCCTCGCTCTCCCAGTCCTCGGGGGTGGTCAACTTCTTGCCCTTCGCCCCACTGATACTGATCTGCTTTACCCCCATGCTCAGCACCTCCTTGCGTCCCTTCGCCGAAGCATATCCGTCATCGGTGCTGACCAGTTCAGCAATGACACCGGTGCGCTTGATCGAATCGCCGATGGCCGGCGCCAGCTCAATGGAGTCTGCCGCGTTGCCTTGCGGTACGATCAGGCTGGTGACAAAACCGTTTTCGCTGCGAACCAGTTGTGGCTTGTACCCGATCACTGGATTGCGGCTGCCCTTCTTGATGTAGGCCGCCGATCCGTCCGAGAGGCTCAGGACCTTCTGTGTGGACGGTAGCTTCTTTTCGTGAAACACCCGATCATGAGCATACTCAACAACCCGCTTGGCGTCGGCAATATCGCCCCTGATCTGGCTCAATGCCCGCTCCAGAAGCTCCCGGCGAGTGGGAGGCAGTGAATCCATCGACAGGCCCTCTTCAAGATGGCTCAGTTCCCCCGTTAGTGAGTCGGCCGCCTTGCGGCCCCGCTTGAGCAACCGCCGGTAGTGTTTCTTCAGCTTGCCCTTCGACTTCGGTTTGCCCGCGGCCAGACAAATCTGAAACTCCAGCTTGTCCATCTCCTGCAGCCAACGCCCAACCCATCCTTTGCGAAAATCCTCCAGCCCGAATATATGCAACTTCTGACCCAAACGATTGGCCCGCATCAAAAGACCGCTCAGAATCCTCCCATCGGTGGGCCAGCAGCTGTTTGCTTTCACCGAGGTGCTGTCGATCGTCAGCTTCCCGAAATCGTCCCATTGCTCCTGGAGGATAAACCCAATCTGTTTATCAAAGATCAGCTCGCGGGTCCTATGGCTGACCAGGTTCACGTTCTCCAGAATCGTCGTCACCGCCGGCATCCTCAGTCCCCGCCTCTGAAGAAATCCGTACAAGCTCATCGACTCGCGCACAAACCGCCGTGCCGGTTTCGTGGTCAACGAACCGAGAAACCCACGAATCATCACGAACACGTATACCGCATAAGCCGGCATCCGCGGCCGGCCTACCGCAAGATTCAATTCAGCAGCCAGAATATTCTCCTCCTCGATGTCCAGCTCCGGCAGCTCCGCTGTGCGCCCTTCAAAGAACCTTCGATCTTCCAATCGAAGTTTCTTCTTCTCACGCGCATGGGCGTCCAGATCCTTCTCGATCGCCTCGATGATTTGCGCCGCGAACCCGGCCAATTCTTCAACTTCATCCAGAAAATCACGGAAATCCGTGTCTGGAACCGGCAGAATGAGGTTGCTAAGGGGCGTCTTATCGCTTTTGTTCTCCTCTGTCGCACATGTTGGCATGTTTAACTCCTTTCTTAATCTTAGGTTGTTAAACACTAGCATGTTGCGACACTTTTTATCAAGCCAAAAAATGATTTTTCTCAAGTTTTTCTTGCGCCTTTTGCGCCTCTTTGCGGCCAATCAGTAGCTTTTCGGATAAGGTCTAGACGGTCTACCCGGGTGCCCGAGTCGCTTCCCCTGGACCTGTTGCGACACGAAAAGGAATATATGGTGAAGTCGTTTACACGGGATGGCAGACCCCTGGAGTCCAAGATGTCGATCGATAGCGAAAGCGTGGGAAAATCAATGCCCGGGAAGCCCTTGAAAATAAAACTCGAATTCCGGCGGAAATCCAAAACGAATGATTGGCCGGTATTCAGTCTCGAAGCGGAATTACCCACAAAGTACTATAAATCCGTCAAAGAAATCAGCTATGCCACCCCGAGCGATATCGACATCGCCCTCGATCCGATACTCGAGATTCCCGTAGATTTGCTCGATCCGACGGTCAAGATGATGCCTGAGGGGGTGGTTTACGATGTGTATCCGGAGAAGAGGCTGGCTAGACCCCATTCGAAAAGCCTTTCGAGCGGGCGGTTTAAGGTTCTCCGCCACGGGCGGACCAGCCTATGGCTGGCAGGTTTCGGGTTTTAGGCTGCCGGCGCTGCCGATGAGCAGGTATTGAGCGGCCATCGGCGTGGCTTGCTGCACAATACGTATATTTGCCGCTGTCTGGAGGCATACTCATCCCGTGGTGCTTTTTTCTCTGAGCTTCAAAGCGGTCAGATTCAGGCTGCCTGTTCCAGTTCCTCCCCTCGGCGTTTCTTCATCAGTATGATGCGGCAGAAGTTGTAGGCCAGAACCTTCTCGAGCAGTTCATCGCCTACCGCATCGATGCCGCGGCGGCCGAGTTCGCCAAAGGCAAATCCATCTTTAATCGTGAACATCAGCGACTCCACTGCGGAGCGATCGCGGCGTGCCTCGCGATACGCCTCGCTCTCCCAGTCCTCGGGGGTGGTCAACTTCTTGCCCTTCGCCCCACTGATACTGATCTGCTTTACCCCCATGCTCAGCACCTCCTTGCGTCCCTTCGCCGAAGCATATCCGTCATCGGTGCTGACCAGTTCAGCAATGACACCGGTGCGCTTGATCGAATCGCCGATGGCCGGCGCCAGCTCAATGGAGTCTGCCGCGTTGCCTTGCGGTACGATCAGGCTGGTGACAAAACCGTTTTCGCTGCGAACCAGTTGTGGCTTGTACCCGATCACTGGATTGCGGCTGCCCTTCTTGATGTAGGCCGCCGATCCGTCCGAGAGGCTCAGGACCTTCTGTGTGGACGGTAGCTTCTTTTCGTGAAACACCCGATCATGAGCATACTCAACAACCCGCTTGGCGTCGGCAATATCACCCCTGATCTGGCTCAATGCCCGCTCCAGAAGCTCCCGGCGAGTGGGAGGCAGTGAATCCATCGACAGGCCCTCTTCAAGATGGCTCAGTTCCCCCGTTAGTGAGTCGGCCGCCTTGCGGCCCCGCTTGAGCAACCGCCGGTAGTGTTTCTTCAGCTTGCCCTTCGACTTCGGTTTGCCCGCGGCCAGACAAATCTGAAACTCCAGCTTGTCCATTTCCTCCAGCCAACGCCCAACCCATCCCTTGCGAAAATCCTCCAGCCCGAAGACATGCAACTTCTGACCCAAACGATTGGCCCGCATCAAAAGACCGCTCAGAATCTTCCCATCGGTGGGCCAGCAGCTGTTTGCTTTCACCGAGGTGCTGTCGATCGTCAGCTTCCCGAAATCGTCCCATTGCTCCTGGAGGATAAACCCAATCTGTTTATCAAAGATCAACTCGCGGGTCGTATGGCTGACCAGGTTCACGTTCTCCAGAATCGTCGTCACCGCCGGCATTCTCAGTCCCCCGCTCTGCAAAAATCCGTACAAGCTCATCGACTCGCGCACAAACCGCCGTGCCGGTTTCGTGGTCAACGAACCCAGAAACCCTCGAAGCATCACGAACACGTATACCGCATAAGCCGGCATCCGCGGCCGGCCTGCCCCAAGATTCAATTCAGCAGCCAGAATATTCTCCTCCTCGATGTCCAGCTCCGGCAGCTCCGCTGTGCGCCCTTCAAAGAACCTTCGATCTTCCAATCGAAGTTTCTTCTTCTCACGCGCATGGGCGTCCAGATCCTTCTCGATCGCCTCGATGATTTGCGCCGCGAACCCGGCCAATTCTTCAACTTCATCCAGAAAATCACGGAAATCCGTGTCTGGAACCGGCAGAATGAGGTTGCTAAGGGGCGTCTTATCGCTTTTGTTCTCCTCTGTCGCACATGTTGGCATGTTTAACTCCTTTCTTAATCTTAGGTTGTTAAACACTAGCATGTTGCGACACTTTTTATCAAGCCAAAAAATGATTTTTCTCAAGTTTTTCTTGCGCCTTTTGCGCCTCTTTGCGGCCAATCAGTAGCTTTTCGGATAAGGTCTGGCTATGCTCGCTTCTTCCGAACGCGCTTCACAATTTATCGTCAATCTGAAACCGGTAACCAAGTTTAAGCGGGCCGATCAGAATCCGGACCAGCGCAACCGGTGTCTCAATTCCTACACGATTACGCCGGACGGACAGTCTATCATCTTTTGTGTTACGGAGCGTCGCGATGAAGATGCTCCTTACACGTCAAACATGAGCATCAAACAAACGGCGGACGATAGCGGCGGCATTACCCGTCTAACTCAGAGCGGTCGCTTCCTTGATACAAATCCGGTCATTGGTTTGGACGGAAAAAACATACTCGTTTTTCAGTCGAATCGAAGCAGCCGCCATAAGCCTGACATTTATCGAGTAAAACTTGAAGAGAATCGCTTTGCTTCCGGCATCGCTCGCCTTACCCAGGATACCAGTTTCAATTTTAATCCCTCGTATACGAACAGCAACCGGCCGCTCGTTTATGTTTCGGAGGAAGCCAATTACCCTTTAGCGCTCCCCCAGATCAGCACGGTGAACTTTGACGGGTCGCTGTCAACTCAGTTGCAGGTTACGGGATTTGATGTCAACCACTCAGATCTGAATCACATATTTTTCGTCCGTGAGGAATATGACGGTAAGATGCAGATATTCTCGGTCAGTCCCAACGGCCGACTGGAACGTACCTATATTCAAGAGGAGGGCTTCGTGCAATCAAACTGTTTCAATCCGACGCCCAGTCCGGATGGTTCCCGACTCCTTTTTGTTTCGGACAGGGGAATGGATGAGAATGAGCGGATTAACAACGATATATACCTTATGACGAGGGATGGGACGAACATTCAGAGGCTGACCGAGAATGGTTCCGATGATATCAGCCCGGCCTGGTCTCCGACGGAACCGGGCGTAATTTTCTTCCTATCAAACCGGGGAGGCGCTTACAATGTCTGGCGGATGCAGCTGCTGGCAGGCCGTTAGTATGATATCGGAAGTCTTCGCGATCGGTTGAAGGCCGCTAAGAGGGAGGCGACCCTCCAAAAAGAGATTTTGAAGCTGAAGGCTCAAATGAAAAGGGCGGAGAGGAGATTGAAGAGAGCGAAGAGGAAGTAATCAGTGTGCAGTGAACCCCGGCAATCCGGGACTTGGTCCCGCTGAGCGCATTTGCGTTAACCTAAGGAGAAGAAACAAGAGAGGAAATCAAGTCAAGAACGCTTTTCATAGGTGCAGTGTTTGGGGATTTGTTTGAGCCATCGGGGGATGATCTGATCTTTGGGAATGTGAGAGAGGATGAAGAAGTAGGGAGCAAAGAAGCCAAACCAGTAGGAGAATTTAAGGATACTCAGAGGAGAGGACAAACTGGTATTCGAATAGTGTCTAAGGGGACCATAGACGAAGTTGAGTAAGTGGGTAATGAGGATGAGACGGGCGTAGATAAGAAGCTCAACCTGGTAGGGAGTAGTCTCTTTGACCTGACCGAGATTAAGATGTTGCTTAAAGGCCTTAAAGAAAATTTCGATGCGCCAGCGAAGCCCGTAAAAGCTCAGAATCTGCTTAGGGCTAAAGTCTTTCTGATGGAGGTTTGTAATAAAGATTTGGAAACCGAGAAGGAAGCTGGTGCGGCTGGTATATCGAAGTCTATTGTCGCGGTTTTGTCTATGCTCGCGGCGGCGTTTATGGGCCACCTTCTGAGGGAGTTTGACGGCGATCAGACGAACCGGAAGCTTGGCTTTTTTACCCACCCGAACGGGCATATCGAGAAGCTTTTGGCCACGTAAAAGTTTGCGTAGATCGAGCTCTTCATCGCCTTCGTTGGCTAAAAGGCAAGTGCCGGTTTTCAAACGACTCACAAAGAAGCAGCCGCGCTGATCGAGTTGCTTAAAGACATCGAGGACAAAATAGCCTAAGTCGCGCAGGATCAAGTCGTTGGGTTGAGCGAGAGCGAGAATGTCTTTGGAAGCAGCCTGATCGTTTTTTCGGAAGCTACTGAGGCTGAAGTCAACGAAGGATTCATTGCGCAGATCGTAATAGGCCTGAATCTTCAGTTGAGCCTGTTTGGAGCCTGTCTGATTGGACGCTCCGGGGAAGAAGGGGGCCAGGACCTTAGGCAAGCCAATCGAAGTGCTGTCGGCAATGAGAACCCGTTCAAAGCTCCTCATGCAATTTGGAACAGCTCTGCCCACAGGCCCATAAGCTTTAAGTTCTAAAAGCCTCAGGAGCACTAAGGTCATAAAAGCGGTGGCTTTTTTGGCGCACTTTTAGACCGCTTGTCTGGAAATGGTGCGGTTGGCTAAGAATCCAATAAGCTCGGCTTCTTTGCCAAGGGACAAGGCCCCCTTAGAAGCCATCGCCAGCAAAGCCAAAACAAAGTTCAGAGGGGAGATCTTGCGCGATTTCCTCTCTCTAAAACCACTCTGTTTAGCGAGGGCTGTGAGGTTCAACTTACGGAAGGTTTGACGGATACAATCAGCTTTTTTTATACTTTGCATCCGAAGGATAAATCCTATATATGAACGAATGTACAGTATAAAATGCTGCCAAAGTGAAAAAAAATGGGGTAGACGGTAAAAGTAGAGAAGATAACCCGACCAAAATGCACTCGCTCAACTGCGAATTTCCTCACCGCTGTGGTCGAAACGAAGCAAATAGAAAAGGGCGAACAAATGGAGTGGAACCTCGAGGATAGAGACACCCTCATACTCCGCCGCAAAATACCTCGCAAGTCTTTGAATCTGACTAAGTTGCGAAAATAAGGTTTACGCGTATGCGCTGAGCGGGATCAGCAGTGCACAGTGGAAAATCTCTTGTGTGGCAGAGTTGCAAAGTGGAAGAGTGGTCGATGGTAAGAATGGGATGAAGGCGATAGTTGTCGGTGATTTCGGTCCGCCGGAAGTTATGAGGTTGGAAGAAGTGCCTGATCTCGAGGTCGGCAAGGGACAGGTGCTGGTGCGGGCTCAAGCGGTGGGCGTAAATCCGGTGGATGCTTATATTCGCGCGGGAACTTATGCCGCAAAACCGAATTTACCCTATACTCCTGGGGCTGATGCGGCCGGTACCGTCGAGGCGGTGGGTGAGGGAGGGATGGGCCCCTCTGTGGGCGACCGGGTCTATACGGCGGGCACCGTTTCGGGCGCTTACGCGGAGATGATCCTGTGCAGTGCCGACCAGGTCTATCAGCTGCCCGATCGAATCCAGTTCAAAGAGGGAGCTGCTATTCACGTTCCCTACGGTACGGCCTACCGCGCTCTACATCAACGCGGGGAGTCGCGCCCCGGTGAGAGGCTCCTGGTTCACGGGGCCAGCGGCGGAGTAGGGACGGCAGCGGTGCAACTGGGCGTGGCCCACGGTATGACGGTAATTGGAACCGCTGGAACGAAGCGGGGTGCGCAGTTGGTGCGAGAGCAAGGGGCGCATTACGTACTAAATCACAATGATCAAGGATACCTTGACGAATTGATGGAAGTGACGAATGGGGGCGGCGTCGATGTGATCCTGGAAATGCTTTCCGATGTTAATCTGGCAAATGATCTGAGTGTGCTTGCGGAGCGAGGTCGGATTGTAGTGATCGGATGCCGCGGAACGATAGAGATCAATCCACGCGAGACGATGGCGCGCGAGGCAGACATTCGAGGAATGATCCTGACGAAAGCTACGCCCGAGGAAAAGCAAAGCATCCATGCGGCGCTCGGTGCCGGCCTGTCTAACGGCACTTTGAAGCCGGTTGTTGGAAGAGAGTTGAGGCTGTGGGAGGCGCCTAAAGCCCATGTGGCAGTGATGGAACCGGGGGCCTACGGAAAAATAGTATTGCTGCCCTAGGAATCTGTCGGACTTAGCGTTCCTAACATTTCTGCGGTGCTTATTTCAAGGTGACCTGTTGTTCGGCAATCCTCTCTTTGAGTCTTTCGATAAGCTCCTGGAAAGAGGAATTGCGGATGATATCGTCAAACTGGGTTCGGTAGTTCTTAACCATACTTGTGCCTTCAATGATAATATCAAAGACTTCCCATTGCGGCGAATCGGATTTTCTTCTAAGTCGGTAGGCCAGAGGATATTCAATATTCTGGTTGGTGACGGCCTTAATGCGGACGGCCGCAAACTCGCAGTCAATCTTTTCGTCGATGTATATGATCTCTCTGATATCGCTGAAATTGTTGATGATCGAGTTGGCGTAATTCTTAGCGAGGTATTGGGTGAGGAGGGATACAAAAGCACTCTTTTCTTCAGGTGTTCTACCTCTCCAGTGCCGGCCCAGAGAACTCTTGCAGAGGGAATACCAATCAATTCGCTCGTCGGCTGTTTCGATGAGGCGTTCCCTTTTGACATTCGCCTCCCGGGTGACGCCAAGCGTGGGATCTTCGAGGATAGTGATAAGCTTATCCATAGTTTCACGGACCTGATCGGTGGGCGCTCCAGCAGGGAGAAAATGGACCGGAATGAAAAGAGATAGAGCGAAGATTAGGAATCCGCAGGTCTTAGATTGAGACAGTTTCATTTTCTTCGAAGGAATCTGTCCGTATGAACTAAGCCGGAACACCATTGGTCGCCACAGAATCTAAACCTCGGTAATGTTGCGAAAGCACAAGTCCGACAGATTCCTAGAGCCCTCCGTGGACAAACTTGGATATGAGACTCTCGATATCCATGGCAGGTTCCGTGTAACGGATTCTTCCATCTGGCGGAATGAATTCTTCCTCGGCTCCGGGGACGATCTCGACGAATTTTTCGCCGAAAAGGCCCTTCGTCTTTATCGAAGCAATAACATCGGACTGAAGTTGAATCTGGTGGTCAAGAACCATGATGATCAGTGCGTTGTAGTCATCGAGAGCGATACTCTTAACGCGTCCGATTTCGACACCCGCAATTTCTACCGACGAGCCCGAGCTGAGACCGCTGATATTTGAAAAAAGGGCGTAGACCTGGTAGCCACTCCTACTGAACAAATCTTTTCTGGCGAGGCGGATGCTAAGGTAGGCCAGGCAGGCGATGCCAATAAGGAGGAAGACTCCGACCGTGAATTCGAAATAAAATGTTTTTCGTGTCATGCCGGTTGTATTGTTTGTTCGCAGTATATCGGCGTCAGGATGATTTCTGCAAGCTCGAGAGACGCCGCATTACTCGTAATTGACGGGGCCCTCGACACGGCCCTGGACGAACTGCTGAAATACAGGGTTATTTGAAACGGCTTCCCCATTCTCTGTGTCGACCAGGATAATCTCTCCCTGGTGAAGCATGCCGACTTTCTGAACGATTCGGAAGATGTCGGGAACTTTGTGTGAGACGATGATCCCGGTAAGGTTGAAACGTTCGTGGCACAGCTTGAAGTGCCGCAACATTGATCTCGCGATGATTGGATCGAGGCCGGTGGTGGGCTCGTCGAATAAGATAATTTCAGGATCCATTATAAGGGCCCGGGCAAGAGCTGTGCGCTTGATCATTCCACCGCTCAGCTGGGCGGGAAATTTCGATTCGACGCCTGTCAACTCGACTTGCTCGAGGCTGTGAGCGATTTTTTCGCTAATCTCTTTGTCGCTGAGGCGGGAATTCTCTCGAAGGGGGAAGGCCAGATTCTCGTAAACGGTCATGGAATCGAATAGAGCGCCGTGTTGAAAAACGAAGCCGCAGCGTTTCCGGATGCGCTCGAGATCTTTACGCCTTGCATTGGTGAGATTTTCACCATCGATCAAAACACACCCTTCATCCGGCTCCACAAGCCCGGCGATATGTTTCAGGAGGACGCTTTTTCCCGAGCCGCTTTTGCCTATGAGTGCGAAAAACTCACCCTGCTTGACAGTGAATGATATGCCCCGTAAGACATCCTGGCCGGCAAGCTGCTTGTGGAGATTGTGGATTTCGATCATGGGCGGGAGAGTTGGAATATAGTGTAGTGGTGGAAACGAACTAAAAGACGAGGGAAGTGACGAAGAAATCCCAGATTAGGATAAGGACTGAAGAGGTGACGACGGCTTGAGTGGTGGCCTTACCGGCTCCCTCCGCGCCGAAACCGGCATAATAGCCTTTGTAGCAACAGATCCACGTGATGAGCAAACCGAAGCTGAGTGACTTGTAGATGCCTCCGAGAATATCCTCCATTTCCAGGTAGCGGCTAATTTCGTCGAAATAGGTTCCGGAAGGCAGATCGAGGAGTTCGACCCCGATGAGGTAGCCACCGTAAATTCCCACGACATCGAATAGCCAGGTAAGAATAGTTAGGGAAATGACACCTGCGACCATGTTTGGAACGACGAGGTATCGAAGAGGATTCAACCCCAAAAGATCGAGGGCGTCGATCTGTTCGTTATTTCTCATGATCGCGATCTCCGCGGTGATGGCGGATCCTGCCCTCCCCGTGACTAAGAGAGCGGCCAGGACGGGACCCAATTCCCGAATAAGGGAGAGGGCGACAAGGGGGCCGAGAAGCGCCTCCGAACCGACTCGCTTGAGAGTGTCATAGCCCTGCAAGGCGAGCACCATTCCGGTGAAGGCGCCGGTCAGGCAGATGAGTCCGGTGGATTGCCAACCGATAAATTGGACCTGTTTAACTACCCGATCCCATTTGAGGGGCGGGGAGAAAAGGCACCTCAGGCTGTCGATGAGAAATATTCCGGAACGTCCCAGATATCTGATTCTTCTTACGCCGAACGCACCGAGCCGGGTTATGACGTTGAGGTTCATCTTTCTAGCCCGCATTGCTCACCCAGAATCTTCCCGAGGGATTAATCGCAATTCCATTCCTGCCGAGGTGTATGATAAGGTCGGTCTGCCGGCCGTATGGGCGCTTAGCCGGGAAAATCTCCTGGATGAGATTTCCAAATTCTACTCCCCGATTTGATTGGAATGCAACTGCTATAAAGCAGCAATCAGACACGCTATTCAGGTACGGGCACGGTATTTTGATTCTCGGAGCATTAGGTGATGATATTGATGGCCTTATGTAAGTTAAAGACGAAATCATCACAGAGTGCGGGAGTGGATTCAGCGCCCATGGAAGACTTGAGGCTGAGAACCAGTTGCCTGCATGCAGCAAGAATTCTGGCTGCGTTATGATTACGGATCATACATCACTACTGTCCGGTTGTTTTTCTAGGAACGCAGGTTAATCGATTGATAACCAACATTTTACATATGATTTCTGCTGTTTTCGACTTGAAATTGCAAAAAGCCTTGTGGACTCTCAAAAATTTCGAGGGTCCAAATCATGTATACAGGTCGATTCGTTTTTTCTCAAATCATAGATTATCTTCCGCGCCATCAGTTCCATCGTTGCGTCCAACGCTACGGAGGCGACTACAAAGTTCAAAAGTTCAGTTGCTTCGAACAATTTCTCTGCATGGGTTTTGCCGAGTTGACCTACCGGGAGAGTCTGCGCGACATCGAAACCTGCCTGCGGGCAGTACAACCAAAACTATACCACGCAGGGATTCGAAGCGGAGTATCCAAAAGCACGCTCGCCGATGCCAACGAGAAACGAGACTGGCGCATCTACGCCGACTTTGCACAGGTCCTCATCGCAATGGCTCGTCCTTTGTATTCAAACGAGGATCTGGGCATCGACCTGGACAATACGCTCTACGCTCTGGACTCCACCACGATCGATCTATGTCTATCACTCTTCCCGTGGGCACGTTTCCGCAAGCACAAGGGGGCGGTGAAGGTCCATACGCTTCTCGATCTCAGAGGCTCTATCCCTTATTTTATCGAGATTACCGATGGAAAAGTTCACGACGTAAACATTCTGGATCTCATCATCCCCGAGGCCGGTGCTTACTATGTAATGGACCGAGCCTATCTGCATTACGAGCGCCTCTATCGGATCGCACAATGCGGTTCTTTCTTCGTCACACGCGCCCGCCGCGGCTTTCAGTTTCGCCGCCTCTACTCTCAAAAGGTCGACAAATCAACCGGTCTGCGTTCGGACCAGACCGTTGCCCTGGTCAGCTTCTATCCTGCCAAGGCCTACCCCGAAAGACTCCGGCGTATCACTTACCTCGACCCCGACAGTTCCGAGCGCTTCGTGTTTCTCACCAACCAGTTTGCCCTCCCAGCCATAATCATCACCCAGATTTACCGTTTACGCTGGCAGATCGAATTGTTCTTCAAATGGATCAAACAGCACTTGCGCATCAAGAGCTTTTTCGGCACCTCCGAGAATGCTGTGAAGACTCAAATCTGGATTGCCGTCAGCGTCTATGTGCTCATCGCCATCATCCGCAAACGCCTTCGCCTGGAGATCAGTTTGCACAAAATCCTACAGATTCTCAGCTTCACCCTATTTGAGAAAACTCCTATGACTGAACTACTTACAGAAACCGATTACACTTTCAATGAACACCGCATTCCTAAACAGTTGGAGTTGTTTGACTTATAACCGGACAGTACTGATCATACATCGATCTTCATCGAAGAAGCGATCCCTGGGGTAATGATTTTTATTTTCGATCGAGCAATGGTTGCGAATTTTCGAGAGGAACTGTTGAGGGCTCAAATCGGCGGGATCGAGACTGCTTACGTAGTAAGAGCGTTCAGAGGAAGGTTCAGCTTTGTTTGGATAATGGAAGGTGCGTTGCACACAGGCGAACTGGCGGGCATGGGGCAGGCCGGCAGAGGGAGCGCTTAGAGAATGGGTTGCTATTTGACGTATTTCGAGTCGGCCATGGTCATTGTCCACGGTTTGGTGGAGAAAAAGGGGGTGGAGCTGAAGAGATTCTGAGCGTATTGATGCATGTTGGGCTGATTGTCTTTAATTTGAATAACATAGTCAGCACTGAGTTCTTCGACGACGATGTGGGCAGTTTCTTTTTGATTATGCATGGCGTCGAAGGTGAAGGTGGAGCCGTCCAAAATGGGCATCTTTCGCAAGAGAGTCTGGGCGGCGGTGATCTCGTTGGATTTATCGGCGGTAGCGACTTGGGCTAAGGTTTGAGCGCTTTGGTGATCGACTGCGGCCACCAGGTGCAGAGCCTTTGATTCTTCGGTGTTTGTGCCTTTGAGGGTCTTGCCGTCGACGGCAATATCGCGGGGCAAACAGCCGTCTTGTAAGCAGATGAATTCGGTGAGGGTTTTATCGAAGAGCTCGGCCTTTACGTTTTGCAAGACCCGATAGAAGACATCATAGCAAGGGGCCTTATAGCGGCCTGTTTTGGGGTTTTTCCAGGAGCGTAAGGCGCGCAATTGGGCTTGATTGAGATGATGGGCCAGGCGCACGATGCCCTTGAGGGTCTGTTTGCCGCACATCGTGCCGAGCACAATCATGCTCAGGACCGTGGCGAGCCGATATCTAAGGCCCGCTTTACGACGGAAGTCTTCTATCTGATTGAAGCGTTCCCACAGGCTGCTCATCTGTTCCACTTTGAGGCAGACCGCATGGGAGTTATCGGTTTCATTGAGCGCCTGGCTCTGTGCCGCGGGCAATGGCCCTGAAGCGCGCAAAAGCTCAAGGGCATTAGCCTTGAGGGGTTTGACCCAGATCTGCTTGGGACGCTCATGGCGTTGATAGAAATCTTCGCGTTGGCGGCCATATCCCGCGCTCAAGCCCAAGGGCGTCCACCCGCTCGCTTCGTAGCAAGTGCCCCGGTGAATCTGTGGGTCCACGAACGTTTCCGCTACTAAGGGACGATAGCCAAAAGCCTCCTGCCAGTGATCGGCTAAGACTCTCAGGCACATACCCAACGTCTTGGAGGCCAAATTTGCAAGATCCACCCCGGGCAAAATCAGAAAACGCCGGTTCTGTACTACCAGTTTCAATCGTGCATGCCGTTGCGCCCCGTCCCACCCGATCCATTCGTCTCGATCCTTCAGCCGGTAGGATGCGGCCCCCCACAAGAGCAGGCCCATCCATTGCCCGTCGATCTGCGCCACATAGCGCAGGGTCTCTCCTGCGCTGCCCGCACTGTGTAAATAATGATGTTGTTTCAATAGATCATTGAATCGCTCCTGCTCTTCGGGCAGGACCAGACGCAGAGTTAAACGATCTATCGAAGGATTCAGTTGGTAAGATTTTTTGTCTTTCATCCCATCTTAACATGACTGATTCCCTCGGGTTTGTCTAGCTCTTTTTTTATCTTCTTGCTTATCAGCTAGTTGCTTCCTGGAATCCTTTTACCCTGCAGGTACGGGAGAGGGGTCCTTTTAAGGGTTGACGCTCATTATCTGGTGCATTTACTCGGGAGCCAATTGAACTCTACATAGATGTCTCGTTGGGTTGTCCCACTGGTGTCGCAACTGTGGAGTGAAGAACAGTATCAGTCATCCCATAGAAAAGGGAAAAACCAGCATTAATACCTACTACTATATATACAAAAAATAAATGGCTTGGGTAATTGTGATATTTTTTCTGCTGCACTGGCACGTAAGCTTATTTTGCCAGACGTTTTTTCTCCATCGGTATTCGGCCCATCGCATATTTACGATGTCAAAGGGATGGGAGCGATTTTTCTACCTGCTGACATTTGCGAGCCAGGGTTCTTCATATCTAGTACCCAGGGCGTATGCTATCCTACACCGAATGCATCATGCTTACAGTGACACGGAAAAGGACCCGCACTCCCCCTATCTCTTCAAGGATGTCTTTACCATGATGTGGAACACGAAGATGATCTATTACAATCTGGTTGAACACAAAAAGGAGTACCACAAACGTTTCTACTACAATTATCCGGAGTGGGAAGAGGTTGATCGTTTGGGCGATTCGTGGTCGATCCGTCTCGCGTGGGGCACAGTCTACACATTGTTTTATCTGATATTCGCCCCTTCGGCGTGGTTTTATCTTCTTATCCCGGTGCACTATTTTATCGGACCGATTCATGGAGCACTGGTAAATTGGTGTGGGCACAAATACGGCTACCGCAACTATGGAACAAACGACCATTCGAAAAACACATTGCTCTGGGACTTCCTTCTTGGCGGAGAGCTGTTTCAGAATAATCACCACCAGTATCCGGCCCGAGCGAATTTCGCGGTGCGCTGGTATGAGCTCGATTACACCTACTTTATTATAATAGTTTTGCATAGTCTGGGGATTATCAGATACAATAGCGAAACCTATCAGAAGAGAAAGGTGGCATAGGAATCTTTCGGACTTTGAATTCTTAATCCCGGCACCCTGGGAGTGTCAGATCGACATTCCGACGAAGATGAGGCCGAAAGATTCCTATTCCGAATGTTTCCTGGCGCGAGAATTGAGGAAGGTCGTCACTGTTCTCTTGGGAATATGCATTTTGCAGGAGATGGGCTTGGGCGAGGTTTCAGGCGGTGCCGCGGTCCCGGAGAGATCTGACATACCGAAGGCCATACTGGGGAAAGCTCCCGCTCCAAAGGGTCAGGATCTCGCCTATTTTGCTGGAGATCCGAAAGCCAGGGGATATCTGGCGGTGCCGTCGAGGGAGGGACCGCACGGAGCCGTTATTCTGATCCACGAATGGAATGGATTGGTTGAGCGCATTAAGCAGATCGCGGATGTCTTCGCGGCGGAGGGCTACGTAGCGTTCGCGGCCGATCTCTACTCCGGTCGCATTGGAAACAACCGAGAAGAGAACATGGCACTGGTTCGCGAAGCGAGGGCGAATCCCGAGAGGATGATCGCCAACCTGGACGCGGCGGCGCGGTATCTGAGAAACCGTTCCGATGTAACAGGAAAGATTGCTGCCATGGGGTGGTGTTTTGGCGGAGGTGTCGCACTCAGCTATGCGCTTGGCGGTGAAAGACATGAAGGCACGGCAATCTTTTACGGTCGGCTGGTGGAAGATCCAGAAATACTGCAAAGTATCAATCACGAGGTCTACGGGACTTTCGCTGAAATGGATAGAAGCATTCCTCCGGAACAAGTTGAACGATTCGTCCTCGCCTTGCGGAAGGCAGGGATCCCCAACGATGTGCACATCTATGACGACGTCAGACACGGTTTCTGGCTCTACGTGGACCGCGACCGGGAGAGGAACCACGGCCCGGCTGCGGATGCCTGGAAACGCTTGAAAGCTTACCTCGGGCGTACCATTGGTACGGAATCGGGGTGAATTTCTCGTTCCGGGTTTTGGGATCCCGGGATCAGTATTCGTTCTCGAATAGAAATTTTAGAGAGAGAGTACCCACGGGTGCAGTAGCCATCCCACGGTTCCTTGCGGTGGTCGATGGATGATGGAGGAAAACTCAATCGAGACACTATCCGAGGTGGGAAATTGAGGTCACCGGCAGGCACAGTGGGATAGATCTTAAAGAGAATGCCCGCGGGTGCAGTAGCCATCCCACGGTTCATTACGGTGGTCGATGAATGAAGGTTGCCAAATATGGGGTTACGCCTACGCGATAGATCAATTGAGAAAATCGACCGAAAGTGAGTGAGTGAAAGGGCGATTTGAATGGTACTCGGTCAGTAAGAAGTTGGATCTTGGATATGAGAACCTGAATAGTTAATGTAGAAGTCTATGGCATTTATCTACGAGGAGAAAACGGCAGTTGTCCGTGAATGTCTTTCAAAGGTGCACAGAGATGTCGGTGTTGGCAGGCACGAAAAAGCTTATCATCGCGCCTTGGAGATATGCTTTAATGATAATGATGTTCCATTTCTGAGTAAACCCCAGCATTCCCTATATCTGGATGGGAAGATTGTGCACGTATTGATTCCAGACTTCGTATTATGGGAATGTATAACTTTGGAACTTAAGGCGCACCGAAGAAGGTTACAAAACTCAGACTTTGTCCAGGTTTTTGACTATTTGAAGTTTCGTGGGGATTTATTGGGGTTATTGGTTAATCTTGGTTTAGAACGAGTCGAGATGCGAAGGTTTGCTTATAGAGTTCCGGGCTACGGAATCGAAGAAAATCTTCAGTCGTTAGAGGATTCGTTTTCGAATGGTGACCGTAAGTTGGGCGAGGAGATTCGGCAGGTATTCTTAGAGATATTTGAGCTTCATGGGACTGGCTACGGAGAGACAATCTCTCGTGATTTGATTCTTTCAGCTCTGGAGCATCGTCGACTCGACTTTATTGAATCACCTTTGGCGAAAGCGTATTACGGTGATCATGTTGTCGACGAATCTCCCTTGGATTGCATTGTCGTTGAAGGCAGATTCCTGGTAACATATTCCGCGCTGCTAGAGGATAATAAATTCGACGTAAGTCGGGGAGTTTCCTGCTTGAAAGCATTGGACTGCAAAATAGGAATTGCAGTCAATTTTGGGAAGAAAGTGTTGCAGCTCACGGGTTACCGCAGCCCATCCGGATGATAGGTCGAATGCGGTCGGGTTGGGACCGGGAAGCTGAGGTCACCGGCAGGCACAGTGGTATGGGGCGAAGCCCACAGTGGGATAGATCTTCAAGAGAATGCCCACGGGTGCAGTAGCCATCCCTCGGTTCCTTACGGTGGGCGATGGATGAAGGTGGAAAACTCAATCGAGACACTATCCGAGGTGGGGACTTGTGATCACCGGCAGGCACAGTGGTATGGGGCGAAGCCCACAGTGGGATAGATCTTAAAGAGAATGCCCACGGGTGCAGTAGCCATCTCACGGTTCCTTACGGTGGTCGATGAATGAAGGAGGAAAACTCAACTTAGATACGATCCGAGGTGGGGACTTGTGATCACCGGCAGGCACAGTTGTATGGGGCGAAGCCCACGGTGGGAGAAATCCTAAAGAGAATGCCCACGGGTGCAGTAGCCATCCCACGGTTCCTTACGGTGGTCGATGGATGAAGGAGGGAATCATAACTGAGAGTCTATTCAACTTGGGGACTTGTTCTCACCGACAGGCACGGTGGTATGGGGCGGCCTGTCCTCCATAGCCCTTGGGCGACGAAGGGAAGCCCGCGGTGGGAGAAATCTTGGAGAAGAGGGACAGCGGTACTGACAGGTCGCTTAGGATCACCAGATCCCAATTTCGCGCAATTGCGTGGTGGCGGCTTCGGCCCAGCCTCGGTTTGCGGAAGGACTGGCAGGGCTCGGGTGAAGAATGCGGCCGACGTTTACCGATCTGTGAATGAGGGCGTGTCGCGCTCTTTTCTCGGCAAATGCGCCAACGCCGATAATCCAATCCGGTTGAAGGATATCAACGACTTCGATGAGATGCCGGTCGGATACATCGAACAAGGGTCGGCTTTCGTGAGCGGGAAGTTTATCGGGGGTGAGATTTCGGCCACTCGCTTCCATGAAGACGAGCGGGCAGTAATTGGCGACGAAATGCTGGGCGAAAAATCGTTCGGCGGTCTCGAACCTCTCGGCGAAGAGTCCCCAAAGGCGCCTTCCGCTTACTTCGGAACGCACACATGCGAAACCCTCAATGGGCCTCTTCGGGTGTTCCGGAGTTGGCCTTTCGATGGGCGCCTCGATGCCCATCCACTCTCGGACCATCTCCACTTCGCCGAAGGGAACACCGGTTTGCGCCATGCCCCAGGGACCGGGATTCATGCCAAGAAAAATAACCTTTTTGCCGGTTTCGGCATACATTCTCACGTATTCAAAATAAGAGGCCGAGGCGTAGTCGAACGGATTGTATACATGGGTTACGGGTGGGGAGAAAGTTAACCGGTTGACTGCAATACGTAAACGAGTGGCGGCACGGAGGACTCTATTGGCTTGAGACATGATTTAATCCTATTGGAATTCTGACAGGATGGACAGGAAGGAATGAAAACTTCCCGTCCCGGCACGCCGGGCCGGGGAATTACCAAGTTAAAGGAGAAGTTTTCAGAATGAAGTGTTGAATACTCGATCCCGCTGTTCATCATACAGCCGCAACTCTTTGGCGAAGAATATTGGTACTTTCCGGATAATGATGCGAATTTTACACGAGAACATCCCCGATCTCTTAAAGCGGGAAAGTTCAAGCAATTCGCCTCCTAATCGAAAAGGAGGTCAGTTATTACTCATGCCAAAGCAAATTAGCTGAAGCTCTGGAGAAAATACCCAAAGCCGAATTTATACGCTTAGGGTAGTTACTTGCGAAAGTTAAAGCGCGAATCGGATGAAGTCTGTGCCATGCCCGATAGGCCATAATTACGAAATTGGGTTGGAGAACCCAAAGTAAATGTTATTCAGGCACTTGCAAGATTCTATTGATTACATAGTATGCCAGAATGGAGTTTCAACGATTGTTGTGTGTGGGTTCGTTAGAGGTAGAGAGCTTTTCCTGCAGGTTTGTTTTCAGTTAGAAACTTGTTGAGTATTAATCAGTTACAAAAGCGCTTTGAACGGGGAGTTGATTTCTGGTGGCAATTGAGTAGAAGCGAAGGGAGCTGGAGAAAGTTGGTATTGGCATTGTATGTAAAATAAAGTTTGCAGTTTTGCCTCCTTTCCATACTGTGCCGGTGCATGCAAGAAGAGCTTTCGCGTAAAGAGAGGGAGGTGGTCGAAGCGGTACGGCGGGATCGGGTAAGCACGGTGTGGAGGCTGATGAAGGAGCAGAGGGTGTCGCGGCGAACGGTCTATCGGGCTTTGCAAAAATATGGCCATTACTCCAGTTACAATGCCAATTGTGGCTACCTGAGCTTGAAAGACATTCCGCGCTTTGACGGGGCCGGTTTGTGGCGTTTTCGCAAGGGGCGCTTTTCGCGCCACGGCACCTTGGAGGAGACCGTGGAGGCGGTGGTGGGAGCTTCGCTTTGCGGCTACACGGTGGCTGAGTTGGAGACCCTCCTTGGGGTACGGGTGCACAACCCCATAAGCGTGCTTTGTAGAAAGAAGCGGTTGAGTCGATACTATGAAGGGCGTCACTGCGTGTATGTCTCGGCCGGGGAACAGGGCGGGGCCGAACAGAAAAAGCGGCGGCAAGGGCGAAGAACAGCGGCACAAGTTCAGGCAGGGGACCCCGGGGGCGCTTTGCAGGCAGCTCCCGAAGGGCTCGAAACGATGGTCGTGATCGCTTTGCTGGTCGCCTGTATCGGCCATCCCGAGGCCGGGGTCAAGGAGCTTGTCGAGCTTATGCAAGAGCAGGGAGTAGAGCTGAGCGGGGAGCAAATTGAGCGGGTGATGGCGTTTTACTCGCTCAAAAAAAAACCGGAACGATCGCGGTAGCGGAGCTGTTACATGATTTGCGGGCAGAGGCTGAACGGGCCCTGCAAACGGTGGGGGCTGTGCCTGCGCAAACGAGTTATCGCTTCGATGCCCGGGAGGACGAAGAGGGTCCTTCAGAGGTGCGCAAGACCCTGCGCCGCAAGGTGGTCAGTTTCTCCTATGGATGCTTCCAGGCGGTGGAAGTTGTGCGCGAGCAGGGGCAAGGGAGCCACCGCAACAGCTACCGTTCTGCTCGCCTGGAACAGATCGTGCCCTCGCATAGTCGCTACGCTTACGATCTGATTGCCTATGTGGGCAAGCGATGTTTGTGCGAAAACGCCACCCTCAAAGAGGTGCACAGGGAACTGCGCGAGGGCCCGGGGCAGCTGCAGATTGCTCAAAGCAGCCTCTATGAGATGCAGCAGAAGTTTCTTTTTTATCTGGGTCGGCTGCACGCCGCGGCCGCTCCGGTGCTTAAAGATTACCTGAGCGCTCGCCCTTGCCTGCGCTGGCTGGTGGATGGGACCGTGGAACCGCAGACGCCGGTTTTCTTCGCTGTTCAGGAAGCCGACGAAGGGATCCTTTTGGGCAGCTGGAAAATGCCTTCCGAACAGAGCGAAACGATCAGTGGCTGTTTTGCCCGGGCGGCCCGGGCTTTTGGCCAACCCCACCATGTCTATCATGATTTAAGCGCTCAGATCAGCAAGGCCTGCGAGAGCGAAACCTTCCAGGCCCCCCATGGCGTCTGCCATTATCATTTCGCCCGCAATGTGGGCGAACAGCTTTATCGAAAACCCCAGCAGATGCTCAACGGGCGCTTGCGGCAATTGAAGCTCATGGAGCGCATGCGCGAGCAACGCAAACACATCACCGCAAAGCTCCGTGACGCCCTCCGTGAAAAACACGCCCTCGTCCTGGCCGATTTGCTCACCGCCAAAGCGCTCGCAGTGCCCTTCGATCCCACCCTTGCACGGGAACTGCTCATGGCCCTGCAATTGTGGATTTTGGATTATCCCTGCGACGGTCACCGCCAGGGCTTTCCCTTCGATCCTTACCTGCTTTATTGGCATCGGCGGGTCGTGCGCGCCCATGCCGCCCTGGAGCAGTGGCTTGCCCGCGCTCCTGCCAGTTGCTCTGTTCTGCGAAGCTTCTTTCATCTTTCGACCGGGTTGAAGCAGTATCTGGCTGATGCCCTCGTCATCGAAGCCGCTACTATCTATGAAAACGCTTTTTGCATTTTCAGCGCTTTGCGCGATGCCCTTTGGCTCAGCGCCAGCGGCCCCTGCCCTTTAAGCGACCCTTATCTGTTGCAAGCAGGACAAGCCGCTGAGCTCACCGAGGCTCTCCAGTTGCTGCGTGCCCAATATCGCCAAAAAGGCGCCTCCCTGACCAACCCCTCGAAAGCCAAACTCTACCGCACCGTGGTCACTCATCTGGACAAATACTGGCAGCGGCTGCTTCCCCCACCGGCCCATCCAGACAGCGTACGCACGACCAATGAGCTGGAAGGCACCTGGCGCACCTCCAAGCGCAAACGCCGTCAAACCCACGGGCGCAAAAATCTGACGCGCGACTTTGAAGCGCTCCCCGAAGAATACATGCTCCTGGCCAACTTACACAATCCCCGCTATGTGGAGCTGGTTTTAGGCAGTATCGATAATCTGCCCCAAAAGCTTGCCCAGGCTGCACAGAAAGCACCCCCCTTCAGTCACTGGCGGGCGAACAGAAAAACCCTCGCCGTGGGTCGATTGCCCAAAAAGCTCCTGCGAAAAGAAAACTTCCTTGAGGAACTCTTCGAAGTCTGTAATCGCCAGGATCAATCCTTAAACCCGCAACCCCATCGGATTGCCTCCTGACAACGACTCCAGTGCCCTCCCTCTGCTCCCCATTTTCTTCATGCTCTAACACCTAGACCCCATTCGAAAAGCCTTTCGAGCGGGCGGTTTAAGGTTCTCCGCCACGGGCGGACCAGCCTATGGCTGGCAGGTTTCGGGTTTTAGGCTGCCGGCGCTGCCGATGAGCAGGTATTGAGCGGCCATCGGCGTGGCTTGCTGCACAATACGTATATTTGCCGCTGTCTGGAGGCATACTCATCCCGTGGTGCTTTTTTCTCTGAGCTTCAAAGCGGTCAGATTCAGGCTGCCTGTTCCAGTTCCTCCCCTCGGCGTTTCTTCATCAGTATGATGCGGCAGAAGTTGTAGGCCAGAACCTTCTCGAGCAGTTCATCGCCTACCGCATCGATGCCGCGGCGGCCGAGTTCGCCAAAGGCAAATCCATCTTTAATCGTGAACATCAGCGACTCCACTGCGGAGCGATCGCGGCGTGCCTCGCGATACGCCTCGCTCTCCCAGTCCTCGGGGGTGGTCAACTTCTTGCCCTTCGCCCCACTGATACTGATCTGCTTTACCCCCATGCTCAGCACCTCCTTGCGTCCCTTCGCCGAAGCATATCCGTCATCGGTGCTGACCAGTTCAGCAATGACACCGGTGCGCTTGATCGAATCGCCGATGGCCGGCGCCAGCTCAATGGAGTCTGCCGCGTTGCCTTGCGGTACGATCAGGCTGGTGACAAAACCGTTTTCGCTGCGAACCAGTTGTGGCTTGTACCCGATCACTGGATTGCGGCTGCCCTTCTTGATGTAGGCCGCCGATCCGTCCGAGAGGCTCAGGACCTTCTGTGTGGACGGTAGCTTCTTTTCGTGAAACACCCGATCATGAGCATACTCAACAACCCGCTTGGCGTCGGCAATATCGCCCCTGATCTGGCTCAATGCCCGCTCCAGAAGCTCCCGGCGAGTGGGAGGCAGTGAATCCATCGACAGGCCCTCTTCAAGATGGCTCAGTTCCCCCGTTAGTGAGTCGGCCGCCTTGCGGCCCCGCTTGAGCAACCGCCGGTAGTGTTTCTTCAGCTTGCCCTTCGACTTCGGTTTGCCCGCGGCCAGACAAATCTGAAACTCCAGCTTGTCCATTTCCTCCAGCCAACGCCCAACCCATCCCTTGCGAAAATCCTCCAGCCCGAAGACATGCAACTTCTGACCCAAACGATTGGCCCGCATCAAAAGACCGCTCAGAATCTTCCCATCGGTGGGCCAGCAGCTGTTTGCTTTCACCGAGGTGCTGTCGATCGTCAGCTTCCCGAAATCGTCCCATTGCTCCTGGAGGATAAACCCAATCTGTTTATCAAAGATCAACTCGCGGGTCGTATGGCTGACCAGGTTCACGTTCTCCAGAATCGTCGTCACCGCCGGCATTCTCAGTCCCCCGCTCTGCAAAAATCCGTACAAGCTCATCGACTCGCGCACAAACCGCCGTGCCGGTTTCGTGGTCAACGAACCCAGAAACCCTCGAATCATCACGAACACGTATACCGCATAAGCCGGCATCCGCGGCCGGCCTGCCCCAAGATTCAATTCAGCAGCCAGAATATTCTCCTCCTCGATGTCCAGCTCCGGCAGCTCCGCTGTGCGCCCTTCAAAGAACCTGCGATCTTCCAATCGAAGTTTCTTCTTCTCACGCGCATGGGCGTCCAGATCCTTCTCGATCGCCTCGATGATTTGCGCCGCGAACCCGGCCAATTCTTCAACTTCATCCAGAAAATCACGGAAATCCGTGTCTGGAACCGGCAGAATGAGGTTGCTAAGGGGCGTCTTATCGCTTTTGTTCTCCTCTGTCGCACATGTTGGCATGTTTAACTCCTTTCTTAATCTTAGGTTGTTAAACACTAGCATGTTGCGACACTTTTTATCAAGCCAAAAAATGATTTTTCTCAAGTTTTTCTTGCGCCTTTTGCGCCTCTTTGCGGCCAATCAGTAGCTTTTCGGATAAGGTCTAACTAGAGAACTCCACGCAATTTGCGTGCCAACCGAAATTCAGAACGATGGCCCGATAGGCGGAGGCTAGTGCCAGAGAAAACGAACTTTCCCTCCCCGTTAGTCAGGCCGGAAGAGGAATTCGACGAGATCACGTTGAAGGGGTTCATACTTGGGGCCCTTCTATCGATGGTCCTGGCGTCGGCTAATGCTTATATCGGTCTGTTGGTGGGGATGACGGTATCCGCTTCGATACCTGCGGCGGCGGTTTCGATGGGAGTATTGCGCGTTTTCAGGCGGTCAAATATCCTGGAGAATAACATGGTACAGACTTCGGCATCGGCCGGAGAATCGCTCGTGGCGGGTATAATATTCACGGTTCCGGCACTGGTTATGATGGGTGCGTGGGGTGGGTACCATTATTGGCCCATCGTGGTGATCGGTTTAATCGGGGGAGTTCTCGGAGTGGCCTTTACTATCCCGCTTCGCAGGGCATTAATTGTAAATGCTGAGCTGGCATTTCCGGAAGGGATGGCTACCTCTGAAGTGCTGAAGAGTGGAGGCATTGAGCACGATGCCGAACATCCCGAAAAGGGAGAACGTTCGGAAGAGGCTGAAATCGGTTTCAGGAGGCTTATGGAAGCGGCTGGTTTGGGCGGCCTGTTCAAATTACTTGAATCCGGTCTGGGTGTACTCTCTGGGCACCTGTCCGCTACTCATGCCACAATGCAGGGAAAACTACTGGTCACGGCCAACGTTTTCCTGAGTCCGGCTCTACTGGGGGTCGGTTATATCGTAGGTTTAAACATTGCTGTTCTGGTTTTCGCGGGAGGAGTAATAGGTACTGCGATAGGTGTGCCTCTCAACTGGGCTCTGAACAGCGAGCGGATTCTCGAGGCAACCGGCATACCCGCAGGCACACCACTTCATGTTCTGGGGCCAGAAGAATGGGTTGCGGTAGCGGATGAGTCCTGGCAGAATTGTCGCCGAATCGGCGTCGGCGCTATGCTGGTTGGCGGTTTCTGGTCTCTTATCTCACTGGCCGGGCCGCTTGTTGAAGGTATCCGATCCAGTTTGAGAGTCTATAAAAGGTCGCGTTCCGATGAAACGGTCAGCCTTCCAAGGACGGAGCGGGACATGCCTTTTCAGATCGTGGCCCTCACCGTGTTAGTCGCATCCGTGCCTCTCTTTTTCGCTTTCTACTGGGCATTGGGCGACTACCACGGAAGAGGGATGATCGCGGCCGTAATGACGGTTATGATGCTTCTGTTCGGGTTCCTGTTCAGTTCGGTCGCGGGCTACATGTCCGGTCTCGTAGGGAGTTCGAACAATCCGATTTCCGGAGTGACAGTCGCTACTGTCGTCGTGACAGCTGTCTTGCTCACGCAATTGATGGGTCGGGGGGGAGTGGCAGCGACGCTGGGGCCAATAATGGTCATCTTCCTGGCTGCTAATGTATGCGCCTCGGCCGCCATTGCGGGTGACAACATGCAGGATCTCAAATGTGGGCATGTACTGGGAGCAACACCGTGGCGACAACAGATTTTTCAGTTGGTAGGTGTCGTATCGGCGGCGTTTGTGATTCCCTTAATCCTCAATATTCTGGACAGAGGGCACGGAATCGGGCGCCCGCTGCGAGAGGGCGCTTCTTTTCTCCCTGCGCCTCAGGCCGGCTTGATGAAAGATATATCGATGGGAATTTTCGGCGCCGGAATCGCTTGGAACTTCATCATTCTCGGATGTTTGTTTGCGATTGTCCTGATAATTATCGACCGATTACTGGAGAAGCGCGAAGCAGGTTTCCGTTTGCCTGTCCTGGCGGTCGCTATTGGAGTCTATCTTCCTCTCGGACTGTCCGTGTTGATATTCGTCGGCGGCGTACTAGCGTATATGGTTGATCGGAAACATCGCGGGGAGAGGGAAGTCGCATTGCGAAGACAGGAGAGCACCGGTTTGTTGGTGGCTTCCGGTCTCATTACCGGTGAGGCGCTTATGGGTGTCTTGGTGGCAGTTGCAGCGGTGATTTTCGTCGACCGGATACCGTCAGACATGGCGCTCGCACCTTGGTTTGGCACTCTGGCAATTCTAGCACTCGGGGTTTACTTGTATAAGCGGGCTAGTCCCGGCAGGCCGGGACTAGAGACAAAAAAATGAAACTGAATCAATGCGTCCCAAAAATTCAGTTTCATTTTCTTCAGAGGAATTTGTGATCGGCGCGGTGGACCCGCCCTGTTTTTTCTCGATTACAGACTCACCAGTCCTTACTTTGAATAGTATGCTTCAGGATTAGTCCGCGAATTTGACCACTTTGACGGTTGTAACAAATGGTCTTGAGAGTAAGTACTCGAGTAATAAGTTGGGGAGTTTTCTGGAGGGGCGGTAAGTTCGAATGAATATACGAGATCATCCATTCTTCGAGCACGTCGATCCGGACATAAGGGAGAGGCTCTTGCAGTTGGGCACGGAACACGAATATCCGAATAATCAGGTTATCTTCGAAGAGGGCAGCCCGTCAGAGGATCTCTGTCTCGTTCTGGAGGGAGCAGTCGCCTTTTGCAAAGAAGTCTCAATTAGCGAGCACAGAGTTGTCGGATACAGTCGGGAGGGGGAGTTTTTCGGCGAGATCGGTCTCTTTACGGGCCAGCCTCGGGCCTTGCGGGCGGAAGCACGGGGAAGAGTGAATCTCGGAAACCCCCAAAATCGGCAATGGTAGAATACATTACGAGCACGCCGGGACCGATCGCGAATATCCTGGAGAGTATAGTCAATCACTTGCATGAAACGACGCGTCATTACCTCGATGATATGCTGCATCAGGAAAAGATGGCGGTCGTCGGGACGATGGTGAATACGATCTTTCACGATCTTAAGAATCCTTTTACTCTAATTAAGCTGGCGGCTGAAGTTATAGAGGGCAGAACAGACGACAGGAAAACTGGGGAATTGTGCAGGACGATCGAAGAACAGATTCAGCGGATGGTATTGATGGCCGATGAGTTAAACGATTTTTCACGGGGTCTGCAGACACTTCAACCGGCGGCGGTCAATGTAAGAGAGATGGTTAGCAAGTTCCGCGAACTGAATGCTCCCTATTTTCAGGATGAGCGGCTGAGATTTGAGATTTCGGTTCCGGACCTTACAATTGAAGCAGAGGAGAACAAACTGTTACGTGTCCTGCAGAATTTGGTGAGTAACGCCATCGATGCATTTAGAGATGGAGAAGGCACAATTTCGATAAAGGCCGCGAGAGAAGGAGATAGAATGATTCTATTGGAGATCTCGGATAACGGAGACGGAATTCCTCCATCAATCCGACCAAACCTGTTCGATCCCTTCGTAACGCTTGGGAAGAGCCGCGGCACGGGCCTCGGAACGTCGATAGTTAAATCGATTGTCGAAGCCCATGGAGGTAAAATTGAATTTGAAACGGAGACCGGCAAGGGGACGAGGTTTTCGATTCGGCTGCCCACTACTCAATGAGAAGGGACGGAGACCTAAGCGAATCAGTCGCCCGCAGAATTAGATGAGAAGGTTGATGGGAGAGGGGAATTGCGACTCGTCGGCAGAGACGTAAAATGGATTTAACGATATCGATCGCACAGATTGATGTCGCCACGTCGCGGCCGGATTTAAATCTTGAAAAAGGAGCAGCGCTCATTTCGGAAGCGGCCGGGCGAGGCTCCGAATTGATCTGTTTTCCGGAAATGTGGACGACCGGTTTTAACTGGGTGGAAAACGCACGCATAGTGGAGGAACATGAGACTATCGTTGAGCGCGTAGCGGGATTGGCAAAGCAATGGAAGATCTGGATTAGCGGTTCCGTAATCGCGGCCAATACGGGCGGAAAGCCGACCAACGCGTCTATTCTATTCAGCCCGAGAGGTGAACGCGCCGTGACCTACAATAAGACGCATCTTTTCAGTTTGATGGACGAAGACGAGCACGTGGCACCGGGCGATGAACTGGTATTGTTTGACGCTCCCTGGGGCAAAACCGGCTTTGCCGTCTGCTACGATATCCGTTTTCCGGAACTCTATCGAAGCTACGCTCTGAAAGGAGCGGAGGTGCTGCTTAATCCCACGGCTTTTCCACACCCTCGACGCGAACATTGGCGGACCCTCGTGAGGGCGCGCGCGATTGAGAATCAGATGTTTATGATAGGTACTAATCAAGTGGGATTCGAAGAGATGGGCGAATTGGGCAAAGTTTCCTGGTGTGGCACGTCACTCATCATCGATCCCTGGGGTAACACGGTGGTGGAAGCAAGCGAGACAGAGGAAGAGCTGCTCACCGCTTCCATCGAAGTCGATGTTGTTGCAAAGACGAGGCGGAAGATGCGAGTCTTGCGGGACCGGAGGCCTGATTTGTACGAATTGGGTATGGAGGAAAGTGGAAAGTCAAAAGTCGAAGGTTGAATCCACTGATAAAGTGAGTCAATGTTTGGGCGTTTCCAAAAGGAGAGGAAGTGATGAAGTTTGAAACAGGTACTTTTGGTGCGGGGTGCTTCTGGTGCGTAGAAGCGATCTTTCAACGACTTGATGGGGTCGAAGCGGTGTCCTCGGGGTATATGGGAGGGAGAGTACCGAATCCGACTTACGAGGAGGTGTGCACAGGCGAAACGGGACATGCTGAAGTAGTGCAAGTGAAATTCGACCCGCGGAAGATAAGCTACAATGAATTGCTCGAGATATTCTGGCAGCTTCACGATCCGACCACGCTTAATCGACAAGGGGCAGACGTCGGAACGCAGTATCGCTCGGCAATTTTTTATCATTCGGATGAACAGAAAACGGCTGCGGAGGGGTCTCGAGCAACCGCTGATGAATCAGACAGTTTCGCCAGCCCAATCGTGACCGAAATCACGGAAGCTTCAGAGTTTTTTGAGGCGGAGGGCTACCACCAGGACTATTTCAATAATAATCCGCACGCCCCTATCTGCAGTCTCGTAATAGCGCCCAAAATAAGGAAGCTAGAAATCTGTCGATCTTAACCCCAAAAGTTCAATGATCTCTTCCCGAAGTATTTCTCGAAGTCTTTGATCTTCTTAGCTTCCTTGCGAATGGTGGTAATATTCGATTCGACCTTCTCGAGATAGGGATTTTCGCCGTCAGGGTAGGGGTGGGCAAGAAACTTGAATAGAGCATGACATTCTCTGTCGAGTTTCGGAAGTACTATTTTCTTCCAGAAATAGGGCGTGAGGTGAAGGAGCTCTCTACTGCTCTTAAACATTCTATTCTCTCTTGGGATTTCGCGATAATCGTCCGATTCTTCGAACTCCTTGAATAGAAAAGGCAACTTTTCGATATAATTCGGGTCGCTTATCTGTCCGAGGTAATCTGCCGTACAAATCGCTTCGCCGTTGATTCGTTCGAGATTGTCTTTGAATGGAATAGCATCCGGTATGCTGCGCGGCCCTGTGCAACTGATGAGGTGTTGCACGACGAAGATATCAGGTTTTGACCAACCCTTTTCGGTCAAATAGAGTTCGGCCAAATCACAGCTGCGGTGCTCGTGTACGAAAGTGTATTTTGCTCCAGTCCCAATATTGTCGCCAGCCTCCTTGAGGTAGCCGATATCATGAAGCAGTACCGCGAAGAGCCCGCAGATAAAGCTGTGCGGCGTCATGACAGGTTCAACTTCGAGGAGATGCCGGTTTGCCATGATGCGTATCCAACAGAGAGTGGCTTGCAAAGTGTGTTCGAGATCGTGATAGACGGTATCCATACCCTGGTAATCCCAGTAGGACCCTTCGAACAAGCTCTCGGTGTCCCGCAACACTTCGGAAACCAAACGGGAGTCGGCGACAGGAAAAATGTCTTGCTGAATCTCTACTACCGCGCTCGAGACGGCAGCAATGTCCCGGGTATTCAGATCGTCGAGTGAGTAATCCCTGATCAACATTGAAGAGGGGCTGGAAATGCTCAACGCTATCATGCAGGCTTTGTAATAATAGTAATCGCGACACCCGCCAACAAAAAGGTGGGTCGCAAATGCTTCTCCAGGATTTGCATTTTGCGATTTACAGGATACCACAGATTGGGATTAGGGCAAGGAAATAGCCCGCTTTTCTCACCAGATGTTCGAAGACTCTCGAACAACAGAGAGACTGTGCCTGTGCTCTGCCGTACTGCAGAATCGGCAGCGAAAAGCGGGCTAGCAGGTGGCCTGCGCCATCCTGAAAAGGGCCTCCAAGACAGAATGACGATATACAACGCCTACAACGATATCGTTTTCAACCACGGGGTAGCTGTAGAATGGGTTCTTAGTAAACAGGTCAGTGGCATAGTAGATATCCGATGACGGCGGGAGGGAGATAATCGTTCTGGACATATAATCGCCGACATAACCGGGTTCGTTGTTATGGTATTTGACATTCATGGTAAAAAGGAGGCAGTCCTTTTCCGAGAGGAAACCCAACGCTTCGTTTTCCTCATTGATAACCGGCGCACCCGTAATCCGGTGCTTGATGAGCATCTTTGACGCCTCGAGGATATTCATATCCTCCTTAAAAGAGACAAAAGCTTTATGCATAATATCCCTCACGAGTACTTCTCGAGATACGGGTCCTACTTTTGCTCTAAATAATCTCGGGGTATAATTCACCATGATAAACCTCCCTTTCTCCCAAAGTTCCTGCTTCCTTGCCGGATACGATAATATACGCAGAAAGACGGCGAAAGCAAGGTAGATCCAGCCCGGAAATTTCGCAAACCATCTACTGCGATCCCGGCAAGCCGGGTCGACCTCAGAGTGTTCCAAGACGCCGTTGCCGGCCGGACTGCGCGAAGGCCTTGATCCGTCCCGGCGAGCCGGGATCTCGCAAAGAAGTGTGTGAAAAGTCCGGGCTAGCCCGAACATTTCACAAACCTTCTACTACGACCGCGGATCCCACTGCGTCTCAAAGCCTTCCCTTGCCCGCCGACCTCAGAGGGTTCCAACACGCTGTCGCCCGCCGGCCTGCGGAAAGGCTTTGATATGCAGTAATCTACGCCGTCTCGCTACGAAGTGTGTGAAAAGTCCGGGCTAGTTGACGTTACTCCAGAGACGTTCGATGAAATCTGCATCTCTTTCAATAAAGCAGATCCCGATACCCACCAAAATAATTGTAATGAACAAGACTCTGCTCGTCTTATAGACTCCCCGTGCTACGAGAAGGACGACGATAGCAGTGAATAATTGAATAAGGATTTGGTCTTTCATCGATCTACCTGATCTCCTCGTTGAGAATGGATTGGCAGGCCTGACGGAGCCGAAACCCATCGTCACGTCCCATCCGGTGCAAGTCGGCAGAGATGTGATTTACTTGAATCGGAAAACATAAGTAGCCGGATCTGCACCGAGGAAAACCGGGTCGGTCGGTGCCTACGGCAGTTCCGCCTCGCGGAAATTTGGCAGTTGTGAGCGAAACCCCCTACTCGAGGAGTGTTTGGATCGCTTTGTCAGTGTTAACGAGTCTTTCCGCGAGAAGATGCATGAGGAAGTTGTGGAAGGAGATAGCGATATCGGGATCTTTTTCCTGCATCGAACTGAGCGCCTTCTGGGTGAGCCGATAGACGGTACTGGCGCGGTTCGCTACGACGGAGGCGGAACGCGGCTCACCGAGGATGAGACCCAGTTCGCCGACAATGGTGCCGGCGCACATCGTGCGAAGTCTGAGGGACTCGTGTTGGTCGATCTCGAGGCGTGCCGTGACCTGGCCGTTTTCGATGAGATAGAGGTCATCAGAAGGCTCGTTCTGTTTCATTAAGACGTGGCCCTCAGCGATTTCCATGCGTTCGAAATAGCTCAGGAGCTTATCCAGATTGGCGGATTCTGGAAAGCTTCTCTTAAGCTGATCGCGGAGAGTGATGGCCTCGAACTCGGCGGCGTCGACATGCTCGCCGGCGAGAATCTGATTCTCACACCATTCCAGTCCGTGATCGATATCGGGGAAAGTGCGAAAAACATCGGGTGGGGCACTGTCAAATTCCTCCTTCGCTAACTGGCGCCATATCTCGTGGGAAAGATGCGTAAATATCAGGGTGAAGCCATTCTGCTCAGCCAATTGGCGCATCCTGACGAAACTCAATATGGAGGATGAATCAATGCCTGTAACGTGGGTAAAATCCAACATCATAAATCGGAGAGAAGATTGCTCGGGATCGTCGATCCTGGCGCGGACCTGATTGAGGAGGCCGTTAGCGGTGCCGAAAAATATGTAACCCTGCAATTTGAGGAGATACAATTGTGGCCCTTTCTCCGTGAGTATTCGATAATGGGGGGCGGGCCGATCTACGTTACTCTGTTGATGCGAACCGGTGAGAGCATGCTTAACGACGTTTACGTTGCTGTAGTTGACCAGAAAGAGAATGATGCATGCTATGATCCCCACTCCGACGCCGTGCAAATATCCGAAGAGTGCTACGAAAGCCAGGATTATAACGACGATGGTATAGTCGGCTTTTGTAATGCGAAACCAGGCGTCGTAGAGCCATTCCACAAGAAAGTGCATGCCTAGAAAAAAGAGGAGTCCGCCGAGGACAAACCTTGGGAAAAAGGTCATTACGGCAGGCCCGAGCCAGAGCATGAGGGCACAGACGACGGATGCGACGATACCGACAACGCGGCTCTCCGCGCCCATTTTGAGAGCGAGCCGCGAGATACTCAGAGTGTGGAACCCAACCGTGCCGCCGCCCAGTCCGATGAGTATATTCGCCACACCGGCGGTTTTTAATTCGTGATTGAGATCGATATCCGTTTTGGCCACGAGCTCGAGGGCTCCCGAATTCATAAGGACGGAAATGACGGCGATTAGAATAATAGTGGCAATGTTGACGGACTGTCCGAGAATAACAGACCAATCGGCCTGAGAAAATGCGGCGAAGGTAAGGGGCTTCCAGGGGTCGGAGTCTGGAAATGGGCCGAGGAGCCAGCCATTGCTTCGAGCCACCTCGGCTGTAATACCGGTGGAGAAGAGTATGAGGTAAAAGAGTGCAACTGCGCCGAGGAGGAGTGTCGGCATAGTGAGAAAGTGGGTAATTCGGCGAGTGACCATCACCATAATCGATCCGAAAAACACGCCCGTTATCCATTTGGCGAAAATGGCGCCCTCAAACAGCCGTGGAATGTCTGAGGCGTGGATATGGAATCCCGCTGTTACACCGATGGAGCCGCGGACGAGAAGCCAGCCGGTTCCGGCGAGAAATCCGCCGATGACAGGGTAGGGAATGAAGCGTATGAGCGCGCCCAGCTTGAAGAAGCCGAGTGCCAGAAGAAAAATGCCAGTGGCGAGGGAGGCCAATGAGATGGCGGCGACAGCAGTGAAAAACATCTCCCGGGTAGGGACCTTTCCCGACAGCTGTGCAACCGCGGCAGTAGCGATAACAGCGAGTATGGGCGCCACCCTTTCCTGCGGATAGGCGAGCATTCCCCGGTAGGAGCTTCCAATCGAAACGATTCCGGTGATAAGGATGCCGGAGAAGAGCATGAGACTGATTGCTTCGTCGAGGTGCACTTCAAGTTCACCGGAAAAGATCAGGGTTGCCAGGGACACCGCGACAAATACGACGATGATGCTCACGACAAACCCCGCGTTTATGTTCGGAATGAGGCGTTTGGGTTCTAATTCGAACAGGATCGCTTCTTTCAGGGAACGCTGAGGAAGGCCGCTTTTCGTGTTCTCGTTCATATTTAGATTCCTGTGAGGCTTCTAAACTGCGCGCTGAAGACACCGTAACTGATGAGGGCCATGGCGGGAACGACAAAGCCGCCGATTCCCGGGATCCATTGAAGACCGATCAAGACAAAGAAAAGCAGCATGATCAGCAATTTGATGAAAAGACGCCGTCCCAGAGGAACGTATTGTCTAAATGGGGCGACCAATCGCAATCGGTAATAAATCACGCCCGGCACGAGACCTATGACGGGAATGAGGCTAAGCAGGAAACTAACACCACAGACTACCGGAACCCGTTTTCGGATTCGGCTGAGGTAACTCCGGGCGAATTCTTTCTCACCCATAAGTTGGTGTCCGCAAGCTTCGCAAGTCTGATGCACGGATCTTTTCGGAAATCGCGTAGCACAGACAGGGCAGCGTTTCTTGGCGACGAGATAATAAGGATGGGCTTCGAGATCGTCTTCCGCTTCATGTTTGGACTGCCCGAGGATTCCGAGCTTATCCGGCTTTTCCCTCTTCGCTCCGCAGTGAGGGCAGGCCAGGGCGGAGCGATAGACGCTCTCCCGGCAATCCCCGCATTCGACCTTCGACTTCTCTTCTCGGTATTGAGCGAATTTCTGAGCAAGAAAGAGAATCGTGAGTGCGACACCGTTGAGGAGGAGCATGAAGATGGGAAAGAGAAGGAGGGCAAAGATACCCACTGTTGCCCAGATATCCTCCGCCTAACTTATGAGGGATTGGATGCCGAGGTCGTCGTCTTCGTCTGCCTCTCTTAACGCGTTCAGAAGGTTAACGCGCAACTTGCTCCCGGTTAAGACAGCTCCTGCGACAATGAGAACAGCAAAGGTGTCGGTTACGCCGGCTTGGGAGATATTCTCTTTGATAAACTGGATATCAACCGCGCTCAGCAGCCCGAGGTAGGAGAGTCCCGCCAGAGCCGTTTTAGAGTACCCGTCAATTTCCGCGAGGGCAGTTCGGGCTTCGGGCATTTTGTCGGCCGCAATTTCGAGGATGGAGAGCAGACCCAAAGCGGTGATCGTGCCGCCGTGAGTAAACCAGGTGGGTTCCTGGGTGGCATTCTTTAGCAGATTTAGACTCTCGATATACGGTATGGCGCTCCCATAGCGCAGGGTAACAGCAGTGACTAAGGCGGGCAGGAAAGCGCGCGAAGAAAACATACCGACCGAACCAAAACCATGAATAAGGGAATTGATATCCATTATTACAGTAACAATCCGATCCTCAGTTTAACCGTGGGATGGATTGGAAGAATGGAATGATGGGGCCCGGCCGTTGTTACAAGCGGAATGGGGAAGTACCGTGAGGAAGCGGATTAGACAGAACGCCTGCGGCGCCTTCTCCTGAGAGCATTGATGAGAAGCGCTGATGTGACTCCGGACGCGAGTAACAGGCTGATTGACGGCTCTGGAATGACGGCAACATAGATGCCCTCCGTCCC